>NZ_SVFW01000023.1 GCF_015056685.1 Butyrivibrio sp.
GTCATCCAGCCAGTGGGTTCCTTTAAAACCTCTCCATGCTTCGTTCATAATGTACTCCTCTCAAAAAGCAATAACATTGTTTGTTAATTATTTATCTAATCATTTCCGAAGCATATATTAACACCTAGTCACAGAGCGAACATTGATTACAATCAAGTTTTTATTTATTTTTTATTTTTCACAAAAAGTTCAAAATTTTCTCAAATCACCATGCACATCATGCCATAGTAAACAGCTTTAGCTTGGCATACAAATCATCTAGAATGAATCTTTTGTCGATATTCTTATAAACCTTGATAGGTCTGTATTTCCCTTCATGTACATAGTTCATTTTTTCATCAAATGAAGGTGCAGGCTTATAATCCCACTCACCACAATCATTGAACATAATGATTCCAACTGCAGGAGAATCACCCAGGCACCTATATTCAATTGGGCGATCATTGGCTTCATTGTTAAAAGCAATTACATTCTCAACAAGGTATTTCCCAACTTCTCCGCAAGGATACACTTTGTCATACATTTCAGCAAAAGAAACAGGCATCATTCTGTATACATTTCTAGGCACCTGCCAAAGCTGCACATCGGACTTAAAAACATAGTTTGCTGCAGCAACATCGTTACTAAGATTGTATTCCCAACCTCCAATTGGCCAATCTCTTCCTCCAATCCATATAACAGTCAGATTCTTTTTAGCAATTCGAGGCTCCATCTTAAGAGCTGCTGCCATGTCAGTAAGGGGACCGAGAAATGCCACATATAATGGTCTGTCGTCATCTTTCATAGCTTCTTCCACAATAAATCTAGCGCCCTCAGACTCCACCAGATCATCTTCCGATGACATTGCTCTTTCACCACCGCAAACAACATTAACCTGGCCATTCATGTGCATTAGATCAAGAAGTTTTTGGATCTCATCGTAACTGTCCTTCATGCTATGTTCTGATTTTCCTGTACCAAAGTGCGCAGCTACAAGCGCCTTTAGATCCATGGATTCAGAAAGAATCGCCTGGACAATAGCAAACTGATCATCAACTTCATTTTTTGCATCTGTATCTAAGATCACCCTTACCTTTTTCTCATCTGGAATATTAAACTTTATCATGTCTTTCTACCTCTTTATCTATTGACAGTCTCCACTGCCTTTTTCCATCCTTCATATTTACTCTTTACTTTCTTTTCATCCATCACAGGCTCATGAGCTGTTCTTTTCAGCTTTGAAAGAATGCTCTCATCCCAAAGGCCCACTGCAATTCCAGCCATATATGCAGCTCCGATGCCGGATAATTCCTCTTGATTTGGTACCAGAACTTTGCAGCCTGCCATATCACTTTGAAACTGCATGAGATACTCATTTCTCGTGGGACCACCATCGACTCTTAGCTCCGATAGTCTTACTCCCGAATCTTCACTCATGGCTTTTACAATATCAGTGATCTGGTATGCAATACATTCAAGGGCAGCTCTGCAAAACTCAGCCTTCCCTGTAGTTCTGTCCATTCCTATTATCGCTGCTTTTGCGCGGAAGTTCCAATATGGAGCACCGAGCCCTGTAAATGCAGGCACCAGATAAAGCTCGTCATCCTTGGTTGCTTCATTGGCAAACTTTTCTGTCTCAGCTGCATTTTCTATGAGGCCAAGATCATCTTTAAGCCATGTAATAACAGCTCCGGTATAGTTGAGATTTCCCTCCAGAACGTACTGAACATGGCCGCCTCTCCCCCATGCAAGGGACGTTACAAGACCATTTTTGCTAAGTATTGGCTTTTCACCTATATTCATCATTATTGATGAGCCTGTGCCATAAGTGGCTTTCGTTTTTCCTTTTTCACAACAGTCTTGGCCAAACAATGCGGCATGGCTGTCACCCATAACTCCATGGATTGGTATCTTTTCAGATAAAAGACCTTCAAAATCAGTGTAACCATAACAGGCATCAGAATCCATGACAGTTGGCATATTTGAAGGCTTTATCCCAAAGGCTGAACATATCTTTTCATCCCACTTCAGGTTAAAAATATCAAACAACTGTGTTCTCGACGCATTGGAATAATCGGTCGCATAGACCTCTTTATTGGTCAATCTATACACAAGATAGCTGTCCATTGTCCCATGGCATATTGCGCTATTTTCAGCCAGTTTCCCCGCCCCCATTGTATTTTCCAGAAGCCAGGCTATCTTGGCAGCCGGAAAATATGGCGACAGTTTTATGCCTGTTGTCTTGTAGATATATGCCTCAATTTCTTTTATCTCAGGTCTTTCGCATATGCTGGCCGCTCTTGAACACTGCCAGACTACCGCATGGTTCAAGGGTTTGCCAGTCTCTTTTTCCCAAATAAGACTTGTTTCCCTTTGATTGCTTATCCCAACCGACACTACAAGTTCAGGACTTATATTGGCTTTTGAAATAACTCCTTTAACTGCCGTTATTACATTTTCATAGATTTCCTCAGGGTCATGACTAACCCATCCCAGGTCATTTATTATCTGCTTATGAGCCACATCACATCTGCACATAAGCACCCCGTTTTTATCGAACAAAAGAGCTTTTGTTCCTTGCGTGCTCTGATCGATACTTATTACATACCGCCCACTCATAAGTTCCCCTTTACCGTTTTTGCGATTCCTTCAGCATTTAACCCGTAGTAATCGAATACTGCTTTGGATTTTCCTGTTATGACATGATCGTCAGGAAGTGCCATCTGCACTACTTTGCAAGGCTTGTTCGCCGATACAACAGACGCAACATCTGAGCCAAGTCCTCCAAAAGGAGCATGCTCTTCGACAGAAACAACAAGGTCTGCATCTTCTGCCGCATTTATCAGTGCCTCATTATCAAAAGGCTTAACACAGAACATATCAAGAACCGTTACAGTGATACCTTCTTTTTCAAGGCTTTTTGCTGCTTCTATAGCCGGTCTTACCATTTCACCACAAGCCACGATCACAATCTTCTTGCCGATTCCATCTCCGAACTTCCATACAGTTGCCTTATCCATCTCAAAAGGTGTGCTCTCTTCACTGTATATATCTTCAACCGGATTTCGCCCCACCCTTACGTATGCAGGAGAATCATCTGTTAAAAGAGCTTCAATAAGCTTTGCCGTTTGGAATCTGTCGCTTGGAAGATAAACTCGCATATTGGGAATTGCTGACATTGCTGCTATATCCTGCGCACTGTGATGGCTCATTCCAAGTTCTCCATAGCTTATTCCGCCGCTTATTCCAATGAGCTTAACATTAGTATTTGAATAAGCCACATCAACTTTTGCCTGCTCATAAGAACGAGTAGACAAAAAACAAGCCGGTGAAAAACAGTATGTCTTTTTACCCACATGCGCCATTCCAGCTGCAATACCAACAAGATTCTGCTCAGCTATCCCAACTTCCACAGCCTGCTCCGGAAACTCTTTAAAAAAAGGAGTCATAGAGGCAGAGCCTCTTGAATCTGAACAGAGTGCAATTATATCTTTATCACTTTTTGCATGTTCCATTAAAACTTCGCAGATAGCCTGTCTGTTCGGAATCTTATTCATTTTCAAGCTCCTCCTTTCTTTCATCTATTGCCTTAACAATCTTCTCGTACTCTTCATCATTTGGAACATGATGATGCCATCCCACATTGTTTTCCATAACATCACCACCACCAAATCCTTTTATTGTATTGGCAATAATAAGCGTCGGCTTATCATCTACGTTCATAGCACTTTGAAAAGCCTCCGACATCTCACTTATACTGTTTCCATTTGCTTCCAGAACATTCCATCCAAAGCTTTCCACCTGTTGATGAAGATTTTCATGAGTCATCACTTCCTCTGTTGTTCCCGAAATCTGCAAATGATTTCTATCTACCACAGCGCAGAGGTTTCCGAGTTTATAATGTCCTGCTGCCATGAAACCTTCCCATACCGAGCCTTCTGCCAGTTCTCCATCACCCATAACTGTGTAGATGCGACTTGGTCTTTTGTCCATCCTGCATGCAAGAGCCATTCCAACCGCCACAGGAAGTCCATGTCCAAGGGAACCTGAGTTCATCTCCACTCCATCCACCTCATTATTGGGATGTCCAATAAACTTTGAACCAAACTGAGAAAATGTATCAATAAGCTCCTGCGTGTCAAAAAATCCCTTATCTGCCAAAACGGCATAGTAGCTTTCTACAGAATGTCCTTTACTCATTACAAAGTAGTCACGGTCAGGATCATCCTTATTTTCCGGAGAAATATTCATGACATCAAAATACAATGCCACAAGAGTCTCCATTACCGAAAAGTCACCTCCAATATGTCCTCCGCCGGATTTTCTTATCATTTCAAGAACGACTTTCCTTAGGTCCATCGCTTTTATACTTAATTCTTTTACTCTTTCTCTATTCATGATCAATCACCCCTTTGAGCACCTGGCAGTTAAATAATTCCGTGTATCTTATCCAGTACTTCCTGCTCAACTTCGTCATAGAGATCCGGTTTAACACCGATATACTTACATGCCTCGTAAAGAACAGGAACAACATCCTGATGAATACCCACACAGTGGTGGATATATGGGCCTTCCACAATCTTTGCCTCAAGTCTTGGCCAGTTAGCAACTTCAACCCACAGATATGTTCCTTTTGTGTATGGGCCATCGATTCCCTTCGCATTTCCCAAAAGGAGTGAATATTCCCCATCATCCCCGTCGAATCTTGCGAGAGTCAGATCTCCGTGCTTAGCTTCTGCCTCAACTGCGCCTGGATGGTCAAAGGCAAGAGGATACCCGATTGTTGGCTTGCAGCCGGCACAGGAAATAGGCCACGGTCCGCAGTGCTGCAAAAGCTCACCGTTATCATTATCAGGATGTCTTACAGTCCAGTCAGCAAAGAAGGATCTGCTCTCATCCATACCGGCAGCTTCCACCATAAGTGCTGTTATTGCACCATGGATATCTGTTTCGCATACTACAGGAAATCCCTCTTCATTCAAAAGAGAATTGGCAGCGCATGGCATGATGCCTATCTCTGACTGAAGAGCATTCCAGCATTGAATGGCTCCTGCAGTGCATCCATACTTATCTGCAAGACTTCTCATAGCAACCTTAAGAGCCGCAACATTCTCAAGCTGCTCTTCATTTACAGAAATGTTGAAGTTTTCTTTACAATACTTAATAGTCTCAGCTACCTTTTTTCCTTCTTCCTTGGCAGCTTTCATCTCAGCTGTCAGTTCCGGAAGCGGTATAGGTGCAAGCTGTATATTGAATTTTTCAAGAAGTTCACCTTCATTGCACATGGTTGACCAAAAATCATAGGGGCGCGGTCCAATCTGCAAAATTCTGATATTCCTAAAAGCCTTAACCACATTGCAAACTCTGATAAACTGGCGTACTCCCTGCTCAAATCCAGGATCATCCAAATTGCAGTTTGTTAGATATGTGAATGGTACTCTGAACCTTCTTAATACCTTTCCTGTCGCAAAAATGCCGCACTGGCTGTCTCTTAATCTGATTCCATTCTCATCAGGTCTTTCATCCCTTGGTCCCCAGATAAGCACCGGAAGATTCATGTTTTTTGCCAGTCTTGCCACCTCATATTCAGTTCCAAAATTACCATGTGGAAAAAATAATCCGTCAACCTTCTCTTTTCTGAATTTCTCTTCAATCTTTATTCTGTCAGCGTCATCGTGAAGAAGCCCGTCTTCAGCGATATCATCGATATCCACAAACTCAACGCCCATTTTCCTAAGCTTTTCTCTTGTGTAGTTAGCATATTCAACTGCTGCCGGTGCGCTGAAAATGCTTCTTCTTGTAGGTGCGAAACCAATTTTTATACTAGCCATACTCATCCTCCTCTACGAAAAAACAACTGTCTCTATAGCGTAAATATAACTTCACGTAAACTTTATTCCAATATTTAGTAAAGTAATATTTACTTTATTTTTACTTTATTTTAGAATTGTCTATAGAGAGGTGATGACATGTCTATTACAGCAAAAGAGCTCGCGAAAAAATTAAATCTCAGTGAAACCGCCATTTCCATGGCTTTAAACAATAAACCCGGAGTCAGTACAAGCACCAGACAGCTTGTTATAAAAGCTGCCGAGGAAGCCGGGTATGACTTTACAAAACTCAAAAACTCCGACAGTTTAAACGGAAGCATCTACGTGATTTTTTATAAGACTCACAACGCTATTCTTTCCTATACTCCTATATTTGATGAGTTGTATCAGGGGGTAAAAGAGGAATGTCAAAAGCGAAAGATTGGAACAAAGATCATCCATTTTTACGAAAAAACCGATAGTCTCGAGGAATGCTTTGCAGAGCTTCGAGGATCTGACTGTTTGGGTATCATACTTGTAGGAACCGAGATAACTAAAGAGGTATGTCAGAAATTTATAGACCTTCACATCCCTCTTACGCTTATGGATACATATTTTGAGTCGCTGGATTGCAACAGCGTCCTTATAAATAACTCTCAAGGCGCTTATATCGCTACAGAGTATCTGATAAGCATCTCCGGAACTCAGCCCGGCTACCTGCAGTCAAGCTACCCAATTTATAATTTTGCCGCAAGACAGGAAGGATATTTTAAGGCAATAAAAGAGAACGGGATGTCAAAATCCCGTTCCATAATTCATAAACTTGCCCCATCCATCGAAGATGCCATGGGGGACATGCTCGAAATAATAGATGATGGCGCCGAGATTGCCAGGTGCTATTTTGCTGACAATGACATCATCGCCATCGGTGCTCTTAAAGCTTTCAAGCTTCGTGGATACCGCATCCCGGAAGATATTGCCATTATTGGATTTGACAATATTTCCGAATGCCGCGTCGTTGAACCAAGTCTTACAACCATGGACGTTCCACGACTTTTTATCGGTCAGACCGCTGCCAAGCAGCTTATAGAGCAGATCACCACAAAAATGCTCCACTGTTGCAAAACAGAAGTCAGCACCAAAATGATCAAGAGGCTATCTCACTGCCTGTAAGAAGCTTTGATTTCATAGTTTCCTTTTGAGAAAGTTCTTTTCACAAGTTCGTCAAAAGAGATACTATCACCATTTAATGTAATGTCAGTGATTTCCTTGTCAGGTACAAATACAGCTTCACCATCAAATGGCACAGTAAATGAATAAGTTACTGTGTCATTATTTATTTCCCATCCTGACTCATATTTACCAACCGGCATATCAACAGAAGCTCTCGCAAAGCTTAATCTCTCGTCAACATGCGGAGTTATACATACTTTTTTGCCTGCAACATGATCTTCATCAACACTTATGCCGCAAACCATTGTATATATCCACTCAACAATTGCACCATATGCATAATGGTTCAAGCTGTTCATCCCAGTTCCGCTTATGCTTCCATCAGGTAAAAGAGAATTCCATCTCTCCCAAATAGTGGTTGCTCCAAGATTCACTTCATAGAACCAGCTAGGATAATCCTCATTTAAAAGAAGTGTAAAGGCCTCTTTTGAATGGCCAGTTTTAGTTAAAGCGCTACAAAGGAATGTCGTACCAACAAAACCTGTTGCAAGATGGTAATTCCATTTTTTCAGAATCTCTATCAGATTGTTTCCGGCTACTTCCACCTCATCTTCATCAAAAACATCAAACCATATAGATATAGCGTAAGCTGTCTGAGTGTTTATACTTATAGTCCCATTGCCGGTCCTATACTTGTCCCTTATAGCCTTCCTTACCTCAAGTGAACGAACATGATACTTTTCCGCATCTTCTTTTTTTCCAAGTATTGCTGCTGCCTTTGAAGTAATCTCAAGAGAAGTCATGTAATAGACTGATGAAACAAAGTATTTATCGGTTCCACCTTCTCTGTTATCCATTCCGGCTGCATCGCCCTCAACGTCAAGAGATAGCCAGTCTCCAAAATGAAATCCGCAGTCCCATAATCTCTTACCCTGACAATGGTCTTCCTCCATATGGATCACAAAATCACACCAGGACTTCATATTGTCATACTGCTCGGAAAGCCATTCCTTATTGCCATAATGAAGATACATGTTCCATGGAATAATTACAGCAGCATCCCCCCAAACGCTGGCTCCTGCCTCTCCCCACTTATCTTCTGTAAGGTCAAATTCAGGCTCAGCCATTTTTTCTCTTCCAATGGTAAGTACATCAGGAACCACATAGGGAACTGCTCCATTTTTCTCCCTCTGCTCAAAAAGCATATCTTTCAAATACTTTCTAAAGAAGGAAGGTGTCTCCATGTGATAAGATGCAGAACCCGAAAAAATCTGAGCGTCTCCAGTCCATCCGCACCTCTCATCTCTCTGAGGACAGTCGGTTGGTATGTCAACAAAGTTATCTTTTTGGCTCCATTTTGTGTTGGAGATAAGCCTGTTTATCTTTTCATTTGAAGTCTCAATGAAACCAGTCTCTGCAATGTCGGAATACAATGCCACTGCCTCAAAATCAGCTTTCTTTATTTCCTCAAGTGTCATACCTGTAACTTTTACATATCTAAATCCAAAGAATGTAAAATGAGCTCTGGCTCTGTCTTTTTCTCCCGAACTTATATAAGTATATTTTGCCTCTGCAGTACGAAGATTATCCCTATAAAAATTGCCCTTTTGAAGAACTTCGCCATATTCAAGGACTACTCTGTTATCCTTTTCTGTTTCATTGGTAAACTCAACCCATCCGCTTATTTCTTGGCCAAAGTCAATTACATACTCACCTGCAGGCGTCAACAGGATCTCTACAGGTCTTATCCTTTCATGCGCACGGACCGGCGCCCCAATCATTGGAGTCATTTTACCGACCGGCGCTTCTGCAGCTATCGCTTTTGAAACTTCTCTTCCCTGCGCACTGCAAATATTCTTTTGTTTTCTAAAATCCCAAACCTCACCATCATATATTCCTGAAGATGCAACAGGTGATTTCAAGCAATCCCAGCTCTCATCCGTGCATATGCGCTTTTCAAAGCCATCACCCGATAGGATCATATCTGCTATCAACAGGAATCTATCGCCATAGTACTCACACATCTGCCCATGAGCCATATAGCCGAATTTACCTTTATACCATCCATTTGCCAGATATACAGTAACCGTATTTTCTCCTTCTTTTAAAAGCTCTCCGATATCATATGTCTGGTACTGTATCCAATATCTGTAATCAGTAAAATATGGTGTAAGGTAGTCATTACCTACTTTCTCACCATTAATGTAGGCTTCATATAATCCAAGCCCACATATATACAATCTGGACTTTTTTATTTTTTCAATCTCATTCTCTGTAAGTGAAAAGACTTTTCTCATAACCGGATGAAGATCATGTGAAAACTTTGGTGTTATCCACATTCCACTGAAATTACCGTCAGGATGTCCACCTTCAAAAGAGCTTACTCCACTTTCACAGTAATCTCCTGCATCATCTGTCACACACACTTTCCAGTAATATGTTTTCCCTGCATCATATGAAAACTCAGGATGATAGGGACATGCTATCTCACTACTTTCTTCCTGATGCAGAACCTTTTCAAATTTATCGTCTTCCGCAAGGATAAATTTGGTCTTAACACTTTTTGTTCCAAGTGCTTCTGCACACTTCCATGTAAAAACAATATTTTCCAGACTTATACCTATTGGATTAAACTGATAATTGCATTTTTGATCAACGATTTTCATGTCACCCTCCATAATACAACGGGAAATATGTCCTCATGTCTTTATCTTCTCCCCTGTTGTCCCAGGCAAAATAGGGAATAAAGCAAACTGTCTGATCTTCGAATCTTACTTCAGGCAATTCTCTGTACAAACTGCCACTCTTATTCTCATCGCCTTTTAAAATCTTAACCTTTCCTTCAATTTTCAGTATATCCCGCCCCAGGATATCTACGTGTTTTTCGACAAAAAATCTTTCGTTTACCGGAAGAAAAACATCTTTAAGCTCAGCACTTCCTGCATCGCCCTCTTCCATGCAATAAACTAAAGGCCCCCTTTCAAGGCATACTCTGCCTCTACACTCTTCAATTCTATCATGTCCCACGGTATATCTGACAGGCATATCAAAAACAATTTCAACAGCTGAATCACTTGGTTTTTCCAAAAAAACCTTATAGTAATGTCCTGTCATATCAGATGTGATTTCTGTTATCTTCTCCACACCTCTTGCATCAGTTACTTTTATCTTGCCGCTCTTTGCCCATGAAGGAATCCTAAGCATTAAATCTGCGCATGTCTCATTTTTTACATTTTCAAAAGTGAATATAATTGTTCCGTCGTAGGGATATGAAGTCTCGCACTTAAGCTCTGTCTCCATACCTGAAGACAGTTTAATATGCGCGTTTGAAGCTGCATACATTCCTACGTATATTGAATCATCACGAACTGCATATAAATACTCGGAACTCTGTGCCAGATTTCTGGCAAGATTAGGAGGGCAGCAATAACTTGTTATATACTCCGTTCTGTGAAGGGGCCACACCGGATCAAATCCGGGCTTCTTTATCCTCTCCAGCATATTTTCATAAAAGAACTTTATGCCATCAAGACTAAGCGCTGCAAGATTAGTGTTAAGCATAACTCTTTCAATAACATCAAAGTATTCAACCTTGGGCTCTATCATAAACATCCTATAGGCCCACATTACAAGCCCCACATTGGCACAGGTCTCATTATAAGCAGTCACATTTGGAAGCTGATAGTCATATCCATATGCCTGATGAACAAGCTGCTGTTTAAAAAAGTTTCCATAAGGTGACGCTCCGTTATAAAGCGCTCCGCACCCTCCTGTTATGTATATCTTGTGCCTCATCAGATCATCCCAGACACTGTTTAGAACCTCAAGGTACTCATCTCCACCCTCTTCCAGATAAAGATCAGCAAGTCCTGCGTACAGGTAATTGGCCCTTACCGCATGTCCTATAATCTTTCTGTGCTGCTTTAGCGGGAGTCTGTCCTGGTTATCATCGAGCCCGTTCTTTACAGAATCTCTGAGCTTTATAGCTTTTTCAGCCAGTAAAAGATATTTCTTGTCCCCAACAGCTCTATAAAGTTCTATAAGTCCCATGTAATGAGATGGACAAACAGCTGTCTGCACCTGATCTTTTTCCTCTGCATCTCTGTACATGCTATCTAAATAGTCAGCAGCTTTTGATGCAATATCCAGAAGACTCGTTCTTTGGGTCAGTCTGTAATAAAGAGCTGCTGCCGTCATCAAATGGCCAAAGTTATACACTTCAAAATCGTTGATGTCGCCCATTCTTCCAAGGCCGCTGTGATTCATCTCACCGATTATCTGCTTTGTTGAAATATAGCCATCCTCTCTTTGAGCCCTTCCAACAAGATCAATATATTTTTCTATCCTGTCAAAAAGGTCATAGTTGTTTTCCATGACTGCACAGTACATCGCAGCTTCAAGCCACTTGTAAAAATCACCATCGCCAAAAACAGTGCCCGCAAAATCACCCTTTGATTCACCGGCACATATTCTAAAATTTTCAACAACATGGCTGATATCTGCAGAGTCAAACATCTTTTCAAGCTGAGGAACAGTCGCACTAAATACAACGTCTCTCACAGATTTCCAAAAACCATCTGTAAGCTCAACTTCCCTGGCGTCAAGAGGCACTACTCTGGCATTTTTACTTTTACTTGTATCGGTAAGCATTTTTTCGTCCTTTCTTAATCTGTCAAAGCTACAACCGCATTGAAAAGAGTGTCTTCATCACCAACATTTCCCGGAAAAATAACATATGGAATTCCCGGAAATCTACTATCTTCATCTGTTTTCCACACAGGAACTCCAGGCTGTATCTGCCCCATCACAAGAGCTCTTTTCACCCCAAGGGCTTTTGTGCCAATATCACTGGAGGTTATTCCTCCTTTACCTATAATATATGCCGGCTCGCAGCCAAGACTGGCGACTATATTTGTAAAGGCATCCGATATTTCAGCAGACCGCAAAAGAACTGTCTCCTTAGTATCTCCCGGTAAACTCAGTACCTTCCTCTTGGTATAAACTACTGCCGTTACTCCTTTTTCTATTTCAGAAGTCACCCAACGGGAAGCCCTTTTTGTTTCCTCTCCCAGCTTTCCTTCCAGGACTTTATCCGAATCATATTCCATGAACTCCAGGTTATTCAGCCCCCTTAACTTCTCAAGCTGCCTTGTTGTCTTTTCCGTGTGTGATCCGATAATTATCACCCCGCCTTTATCGGATGTGATATTCAATGACTTCTTTGTCAAAAGAGGCGCGTCAGGAATTGCCCCAACAGCTTTTACAAAATCTGCTGCCGTGCGATAGACAAAGTTCTTTCCTTTTTTCAGACACCTGTAAAGCGCTGCGCAGAACACTTCAAGGTCAACCGGCTCAATTGCATTAACTATTATAGGGGTGCCATTTGTTGCTTGATCCAGCTTTTTTTCAATCTCATCCAGATTTCCCTGTCTTAAAAGCCCAAGCGAAATGCTGATTACTTCGCAGGCTTTTCTTTTTCCTCCAGTCTTCTCTTCAATGTAGTCTCTAAGACCAGAACTTATATATCCAAATGTTTCATCTCTGGCAAATTCAGTAGAACCGGCAGGAATCAGCTCATCTCCATATTTAACGTAATGAACATCGTTATAAGTTATCCTTCCGCCGGCATAAAAAAAGGGCGCCAGAATAAGACCGTCGCTCTTTTGTCCCAGTCTCGCTTCAATACGCTCATCAATCACATCTGTCTCAAGAGGAAAATGTCCTCGAAGCGTTGAATCACTTCTACTTATTACCCCAAAAGCTACGCCGCTCTCAAGTGATGCATCGATAAGATTATCCATAAGTTCCCTATGAAGTTTTTCAGATGCATCTTTCGTGATTCCTCTGGAATTAGTAAGTATGTAGAACATACTTTTTTCACTCTTCAAAGCTTTAAGAAGAGTGGTCTTTTCCCAATCTGTGTAAACCGCAATATCATGAACTGTCTGAACTCCTGTAGGATCATCATCAAGAACGACCCAGACCATGTCCAAAGAATCTGCTGCTTCTTTGAGCTCTTTTTTGGCATTATCCAACTCTTTCCTATATTCAACGCTTATAGCCTTTGCATTTTTCAGCAGTTCTTCATAAGATACTTTTTCCATCCCCGGTAAAACCTTCCCCTATTTTGTATTTTATGAATTATTTTTTCTCAAAAGAGATTTAAGATCTGTCTTGCTTCTCTTGGTGTTGCTACTTTTTTTCCACATTCACGGATAAGATCTGCTGCCCTTTCCACAATGAGGCTATTAGTTTCAACTTGCGTTTTCTCATCAAGGTAATCTGAGTCCTCGAATCCTACTCGCAGGGACCCCGCTCCATAGTTAAGTGCATATCTCATCATATCCCAGTTTTTCCTTCCAGCCTGGGTGTATCCCCAAATGATGTCTTCTCTACCCCTAAAGCACTCTTTTACATACTGGACCATATGACGCAAAGCATTCTCAGTTGCCGGAAGCTCCCCTTCATGTCCAAATACCAGGGCAAGAAGTATAGGTGAACAAAAATCAAACTCCTCAACAAGCTTCGCCATTGTATTTACCATTCCAAGTTCAAAGAGCTCTGTCTCTGGAAATTTATTGTGGGCCAACAGCTCTTTTACGCAGAACTTAACGTCATCAATTGGGTTTTGATATACACTTTTTCCAAGATTTACAGAACCCACATTAAGGCTCACAGCCTCCGTGAAATCTGCATAGACAGGTGCACATCTCTCTTGAATTGTCAGATTGGAAACTCCTCCTGTGGAAATCTCGATAATGATATCACATCTCTTTTTAACTATTTCTATGGTCTTAGACAGATGTGAAATATCGGGAGTGAGATTTGCATTCTTATCCCTTACGTGAAGATGCACCATTGCAGCCCCACATTTATAGCATTCATATATTTCATTTGCGAGTTCTTCCGGATCAATTCTATGAGGTGTGGCACAGACAGGCGCCACCGATAATATAACCTTATCCATTGATGACTCCTTTTTTCACGAGTGCTGCCTTAAGTGCTGCCGCTCCGTATGCAGGGCTGGCCAGAACAGGAACTCCGAACTTATCACTCAGGTACTTTGCACAATATGCCATACTTCCCTGGGCAAGAACTATAACATCTACATCTTTAGCAATTGTTTCTGCAGATGCACTCATGCGCTTTCTAAACTGCTCCTGATCAAGACCAAAAGCATTTTCAACAAGACACTGGCTGATCTCCACATGCTTGTTACACTCTCTTGCCATTCTGTTAACTGTATTGCAGGTTGGCACAAGAGTTGTTGGAAGTGTAGCCATGACTCCTACCTTTAGTCCTTTTCTTACTGCATCCCTGCACATTTCCTCATCAATCCTAACAATGGGCATTCCAATATATGCAGCTGTAACCTGAACGCTGTCAGCCACCTCACCCACAGATGAGCATGCATTAAGCACTGCATCGCATCCCTCTTCTGCTGCGTTCATAAACATCTTAATAAGTCTTGCTGCAGGAGCCTGAGTAACATATCCTGCCTCTCTCACATCACCAAGAATTGATGGATCCTGCTGCGCATAAATCTCAACGTCATTTCCAAGTTCTTTCTTTATTTCTCTATTTACATCTTCTATAAGTTCAGGTGTTGTGCTTGTATAAACTACTCCGACTTTCATACAAAACCTCTTTTCTTGTTTGTTGTCTTTCAAACATCATTCAATTTCACTTATCATATTTAGCGCCAATATATTCCAGTTAATAAAGCCTCCGTTCATTACAGGTTTTCCGGTTAATGAATCATAATATTCATGCATCTGACCGCTATTCTTAATATCTTCAGCTAGCAGTCTTACACTTTTTTCACACATATCTTCTGCTTCTTCTTGGAAACCATAATTAAGCATACCTTTGAATACACAGTAATTTGCTACCAGCCATATTGGTCCGAGCCAATTGGAAGGATTATTGGTGGCCGTTTGATTAAACATTTTTTCCTGCTTATCGAGGGTACAGATTCCAAACTCACTATATAGAGCCTTCTCGTCATGATAATGGCGTCTAAGAGCATTCGCTTCCTCACTGGCTGCAAACCCAACCGATAGTGGCAAAAAGCCAGACCAAACCTTTATCCTTATCGGAATCGTCTTCCAGAAAACTCCCAATCCCTGATGGAACCAGTCATATTTTCTGGTACAGATATCCACGTCAACCGAATAAAAGAATTCATCTCTCTTATCAAAGCATTCTCTATGGATTGCTTCCTCAAGAGCTTTTTTATCTTTTCTCAAAAAAGACGCCTTTTCCTCTTTTCCAAACTGCTCATATATGACTGCTGCTGCCTCAAGCTCAGATACCATGAAACTGTTAAGAAATATATTGGCAGTCGATGACTTAGGCCTTCCGAAAGAAGCCGGATCATTATCCATTCCAATCATAATGTCATCTCGCCATACAAACAGCCCACAGTTGTAATCAAAATAATTATTGAAGTAGCAATCAAAATATTTATCAATATTGCCCAGGTAATCTCCAATCCATGTATAATCTTCAATCTCACTGCTGATAAGATTAATCTGCTGACAGAGAAATGGCTTATGCATGTTCATAAGATAACCTTTTTTATGCTGTATATTCAGATATGGCTCAGGCCATTTCCCGTTCTCGATCATCATGGGAATATAACCATCATCAAGCTGCCAATCCATAAAATTAAGCACATTTCCTATGCAATGTTCAATTATTTTTTTCTCAAGCTTTCCTTTCTTTAGCTCTTTTCTCAATGGTAAAAGTCCGTAGGTACACCAGTATGTATCCCAATCCCAAACATTACCATCGTAGACTGATCCAGGATCCGTAAAAGGAAACCTGATAAAGCCTACCGGATTTTTGAGCACTCCCTCAATATTCTCTTCAATGTAAGAAAAGATGGTTTTCCTTTCTTCCTCAAGTCCCAGCATTTTCATCCCTTTACTGCTCCTGCAGTCATTCCTTCAATTATTGTTTTATTTAGAACCGTATAAAGAATCAGCATTGGTAATATGCTCATCGATACCGATGCAAATATTGCTCCCCAGTTCTTTGAACCAAATTCATCAGAGAAATACATAAGTCCGGTCTGAACTGTTTTCAGATCTGTGCTGGATACAAAAGTCATTGAGAAAAGAAGGTCATTCCATTTGAAGAAGAACTGAAGAACCAGCACTGTCACGATCGCATTTTTCATTAATGGGAGAACTACATAATACATAAGCTTGTATATTCCACATCCATCTATAACTGCTGCCTCCATGATCTCGTCAGGAAAAGACCTAAGATACCCTGTAACAAGATAAATTGAAAGTGAAAGTCCAAATGCTACATAGGATATGATCAATGACCACTTTGAATTATAGAGTCCTGTTTTGTTGTAGATCTGGAACAATGGGATCAGCGCTGTAGCAACAGGAACCATTATTCCAAGCTGAAAATAGTCAGCTATAGCTTTTTTGGCTTTCCACTGCATCTTAGTAACTGCAAACCCAACAGTAACTGAAAAGAATACTATAAATACAAGTGAGAGCAGTGTATAGACAAGCGAATTCCTAAAAAATACAGACATATGACCTCTGGTCCACGCATCCACATAGTTCTGCCAGTAAAAACCTGCAGGTAGAGCGTATGCTGGTTTTGAAGACCATTCATGCTGCTGTTTAAGTGATGCTGTCAGCATCCAAAAAATAGGATATATATCGACAATGCATATTATCAGTATTATCAGTTTTATAATCACGCCACTTACTGTGCGCTTATTTTTCTCTGTCATGTCAATCTCCTTTCTAGTAGTAGCTTTCTTTTTTGTCAAAAAGATTGATTATTTTTGATCCTGTAATGCAAAGCAGGAATATGAATATCGCTATCACTGATCCGTAACCTACTTTGTTATAAGTAAATGCTACTGAGTACATATACATAGAAAGAGATCTTGTTGCATTTCCCGGGCCACCATTTGTAAGTGCAAGCGCTGATTCAAACATCTTAACTGTTCCCGAGAAACTAAATACCATACAAGTGATGATCATAGGCCTTAGAAGCGGAGCCAGTATATTCTTAAAAAGGTTCCATCCATTACATCCATCAATTCTACCTGCTTCAATAACGTCATCCGGAATATCAAGAAGTGCGCCATAAAGAATAATTGAGTGGAAACCAATTCCTGTCCAGATATCCATTACTTCCAGGGCTCCAAGTGCTGTTGAAGCCTGACCTATCCACGGCTGAACAAGACTCCCCAAACCAATGGCACTTAATATTGAATTTAATAATCCATAACTCGGCTGAATTTCATATATCTTGGCAAAGAGCTGACCAACTGCCACAGTTGGAAGCACAACCGGGAAGAACACTATAGTTCTAACTACATTCTTTAAATTCTTGAGCCAGAACTTGAACATCAATGCCATTAAAAGACCGCCGCCAACCTGGCCTATCATTACAATTCCGATATACTTTAGGTTTACCAGTAATGAATTCAAGAAATTTCTATCCGAGAACAATTTAAAGTAATTATTTATTCCTGAAAACTCCCACTTCAATCCTGGTGAACCAGAAAAGAAAGAGTAATAAAAAGACCAAATGACAGGTAAAACAACTATTATCGAATATAAAATTGTTGCCGGAACTACGAATAAGGCTATCGCCCCTTTATTTCCAAGTACTCTTTTCATCTGCTATCTCATCCCTTTTTATAAAACAAGCGAGCGATGTATGTAAATAACCGCTCGCTTGTGTATAGTTTTAAACTACAATGATCTTCTTATTAGTTGGCTGCCATATCCGCTGCATCCTGAATTGACTGCATATAATCTTCAGGACTCATCTCGCCTGAGAAGAGCATCTGAACATTGCTCTGTGCTGCATCAGATACTTCTGATCCCATAGTAGCTTCATACCATGTGAATGCACTCTGAGCTTTTCCAATCTCGTCAAGTACAAGCTTTGTGTATCCAGACATATCTGTAGGCTGAGCTGAATATGTATATCCTTTTATGGATCCCTGAGTGTCCATAGCAACATCACCAATGTGCTCTACAAAGTATTTGATAAACCACTTTGTTGCTTCATCTGTTTTAGCCTGGCTAAGGCAAAGGATGTTACCACAGTTCATTGAATAAGAATCAATCTTTGATACTGAATCATCAACTACAGGAATATTAAAGAATCCGATTCCATCCTCGCCTGCTACATTTGCTGTAGTATCATTAAGGTTTGATGCAAACCATGAACCATTATAGAAAATAGCTGACTTACCAGTCATGAGCATTGAACCTGCTGTGTTCATATCTACTGTGTTAACGCCCTCTCCGAAGTAGCCTTTGTTTGCCCATTCCTGAATCTTTGCAGCTGCTGCCACATAGCCTTCATCTGTATAAGAAGTTTTTCCTTCTGCTGCATTCTTCATAGCATCAGCTCCAAGGCTTCTTACAGTGTAAGCATTGATGAGACGTGTAGCTCCCCATTTATCTGCAGCTCCACATGAAAGTGGCTGAATGCCTGCATCGCTGAGCTTCTGTAATACTTCCTCAAATTCATCCCATGTCTCAGGCGCCTTTGTAATACCAGCCTGCTCAAAGAGTGCCTTGTTATACCAGAATCCCTCCACATTAAGTCCAAGCGGAAGGTCATAAATTGTATCTGTTCCTGAAAGAGTCTGAAGAAGTGATGTTGCTGATGGTGTTACAAAATCAGTAGAGCCAACTTCTTTTAAAAGAGCTCCAATATCTGTAATCTGCCCAGCTTCAATAAGATCAACGATTGGCTTTCCTGACTCATAAACAAACATATCAGGAAGATCATTAGATGCTACCAATGTAGCTACCTTCTGTCTTAAATCATCTGAAGATACAAGTTCATATTCATATGTGAAATTTGGATTTACTTCCTGATAAGATTTACAGATGCTGTTGATAAGAACACCGTTATCATTATCTTCTGCCCAGATTGAAAGAATGTGGAAGTCTTTTGCAAGCTGTGGATCTTCACCAGAAAAGTCAGATGATGCTGTTCCTTCTGCTGCCTGTGTCTGAGTCTCTGCAGCAGCCTCAGTATTTGTTTCTTCTTTTACTTCTTCTTTAGTTTCCGTAGCTGTCTCTGAAGATGATGTATCAGCAGTTGAACTGCCACATCCAGCTAAAGTTCCCAGTACCATGACTGTGCTCAATAATGTTGCCAAAACCTTCTTTTTCATACAACCCTCCATTTTCTACCCGTAAAATGATTGTTATATTCGGCTTCTGCCAAACGATTACAATACGTACGATACACCATGCACATTTTACGAAATAGGGGAAATTTTATATATTATGTAGACTTTTTTTAGATTATTTTTTAGACACTTAAAGAATCCCGATATTCTCTGGGGGTTTTGCCTGTATATTTTTTAAAGATTTCACCAAAATAATGGACATCGCTTATGCCCACCATAGAAGCTACTACAGATACTTTGTTACCTTCAGCCAAAAATTGACAGGCTTTTTCAACTCTTATGCCTGTCAGATATTTAATATATGTTTTGCCAAGCGTCTCTTTAAAGAGCACACTAAGATAGGCAGGATTCATTCCCACCAATTCAGAAAGTTCTGTAAGACCTATATCTTTATTGTAATTTTTTGTAATAAAATCAACTATCTGATCTATAGCCTTATGACCGCTTTCAGTTTTTGAACTATCCTCAGTCTTATCAATGGCGCTCAGCGCCTCATCAACCATCTGCTTTTTCCGTGTCATTTCCAAAGCAGTTTTTAATTTTTCTATAGTCACAGGCTTGGTAATATAATCCACAACATCAAGCCGTATTGCTTTTCTTGCATATTCAAATTCCTGAAAGCCGCTGATAATGATAAAATACGTATCCGGACAATAATCTTTGCATGCCTCAATTAGCGATAGTCCGTCGACATAAGGAATCCTGATATCTGTTATAACAATGTCAGGTTTGAGATTTCTAATTACTCTTTGGGCCTGTATTCCATCCTGCGCAGAACCCACAACTTCAACATCCGCTTCAATGCGCTTTATTATAGCTTTGATCCCCTCGATGACCAGCGCCTCGTCATCAATTATTACCATTTTCCTTGTCATAAGCGTTTCCCCATAAAATAGTTTTACATGCTAAGTATCATCTGCTCCGTAGTAATTCTCGGAACCACAATGGTTACCTTTGTCCCTGAACCGGTATTTTCAAAAACCGGCTCATATCCTTCCCCGTAAAAAAGTTTTATACGCTCCCTTATATTACGGACCCCATATCCGTTCTCAAGGGCGCTCATATCTTCAATACCTACTCCGTCATCCTCAACCACAAACTCGATATTCCTATCCTGCAATGTCCCCGTAATTGCAACCTGCCCTTTTTCTGCTCTTGGCTCAAGCCCATGAAAAACAGCATTTTCGACAAGTGGCTGTAAAATGAAAGTAAGCATTCTTTCCCTTAGAAGATCTGCACTTATATTGATCTTAAGTGTATATCTGTCTTTAAACCTATAATTTTGTATTTTCATATAGGCTTGTATTCGCCTTACTTCATCCTGTACCATTATCAGTTTATTACCTTTATTTAGGCTGAGTCTGAAATTCTCCGACAAAGCCTGAACAAACTCGGCGATCTCATCTTCATTTTTAATAATGGCCATCATATACAGCGTATCTAACGTGTTGTACAGATAATGCGGATTTATCTGCGACTGCATAAGTAACAGCTCCGCTTCTCTTTCTTTTAGATTAGTCTGTATCAGTTTGTTTTCAAGTTCAAGGTTATTATTTACAACATCCTTGAATTTCTGACCAATTCTTCCAGCTTCACTATCATCAAATTCTGCATCGACGTGGTATTTTCCTTCACCAAGTCCCATAATATTTTCTTCCAAAATGTATAGCGGCTTGGTAATATACCCCGATATCAGATATGACAGGGGCAAGCTTATGCCCACAAGCAGTATTCCTATGATAAAGGCCGCAAACGTAATATAGCTGCTTTGTGCTGCCAGTTCTTTTTTTGATATGACATTTACCACATCCCATCCGCTAAGGTTATTGTGTGTAGAAGTAAATAATAATTCATTATTTGATGAATCTTCACTATAAAATGCACTGCTTATCTCATTAAATTCCAGATATGAAAGCTCTGCTGAAGAGTAAACCAACTGATATGAGTTTTCTTTTTCAGGATCCTTTGCCATGATAAGATCATAGTCCGTTCCGTATCCCTCATCTTTTGTTCCAAAGGCCTTTGAGAAAGCATCAGATTTTCTTATGTTCATTACAAGAAAACCTATCTCTTTATAATCTACAGGCTCTATTATTTCCTTGACCAGCGAAAATGTTTCGTTTCTGTCATTAAAAATAACATTCTCCGCATAAAAAATTTCTTTTCCCCTGTTCTCCTTAGCAACATCTACCCAGAAACTATCCAGAATATCATTGCTCTGATAATACTTTATTATTTCTTTTTGGTTAGAGTCATTCTGCGTGGCAAAAGCTATATTACCCGCATTGTTCACTACAAGTATGTCTCGTATTTCTGTGTTGGATGAAATGATTTTAAGAAGCTGGTCCTGTATCAGCATATTTGCTGACGCTGAAAAATAAGTACTGTTTTTGTTTTCTGATACAAAATTGTGTAAAAAGATAGTGGATGATAATAAAGATCGCGCCTGTCCAACATCTGATTGCAAGTTAAGTTTTACAATCTCGCTTGCAACTCCTATTGAGCTTTCGTGTGCGCGGTTATACTGATTTTCTATAGTTTTTCTTGAAACGCTGTAAACTACTATTCCCAGTATTATAGACGTAAAAATAGAAAGCCAAACCAGCGCCAGAAAAATCTGCCGCTGGATTGGCAACCTGTAAAAACCTAGCTTTTTTAGTCCCCAACTAATTATTTTCCCCATAAGCCGACGGTCTTCTTAGTCCCTTTGTCCGTTCAATATCTCTCTTGCGTTATCTACTCTTTCCTGTGAAGGAGATTCAACTCCCTCAAGCTGGTATGGAATACCAAGCTCTTTGAATTTCATCTGTCCCATGGAATGATATGGGAGAACTTCAACTCTTTGTATATTGGAAAATCTCTCAATGAATTTTCTTGTTTCTCTCAAGTAGTTGTCGTCATCTGTGATTCCCGGCACAAGCACGTGGCGGATCCAGATTGGTTTTTTAATCTCATCAAGGTACTCAAAGCACTCTTTGATATTGTCATTAGGAAGACCTGTAAGTTTAATGTGCTCTTCCCTGTCTATATGCTTGATATCTACAAGGAGCAGGTCTGTATACTCCATAAGCTCTTTAAACTTTGAAAAGAAAGGCTCCTCTTTTGTAAATGGTTGTACTGCAGTGTCGATGCAGGTATTGATTCCGCGCTCTTTCGCCTTTTTGAACAGTTCTAAAAGAAAATCTATCTGAAGAAGTGGTTCTCCGCCACTGACTGTTATTCCACCGTCTTCGCCCCAGTAGCTTCTGTACCTTTCTGCAAAATCAAGGACTTCATCTGCTGTCCTGAGATCGTCGGATTCAGGATTCCAGGTATCTACGTTGTGACAGTATTTACATCTGAGATTGCACCCTTTTAAAAATACTATAAATCTTATTCCAGGTCCGTCTACTGAACCAAAAGTTTCTATTGAATGAATTCTTCCCTTTACCATAATACTCCTTGCTAAATAACACAATGTTGCAGATAAATATAGATTTATCTGCAACAGTAATTACTGCGAAATATATATTTCTCTCAACGTATCTCTGTCGAGCACCTTGATCCTTGCGTGTCCCAGCCTTTCGATCAGTCTCATTTTTTCCATTTCCCTGAGTTTCCTGCTGACCGTTTCTGTTCTAAGGTTAACACTTGCAGCAATATCGTCGAGCTTTAATACTATATCATCCGATGGGCTTCTGTCTACTCTGTACATCAAAAATCCTGCAAGCCTTGCCATTGGGTCTTTTGTGGATAAAAGCATGTTTCTTTCATTGGCATCATGCAGCTTCTTACTGAGAAGAATAATGATATTCATGGCTGCTGTCGGATTGTCTACAACTTTTATGAAATCGTCTCTGTGAATAAGGCAGATAGAAGCATTTGTAAGACACACGGCAGAGTAGGGATAAATACTTCCATCCAGAAACATGCCTTCCCAAATGATATCGTGGTCTGCCAGGATTGTTATGATCTGTTCTCTTCCAAGAGAATCATATCTGCAAAGTTTAACTCTTCCTTTTCGTATTATGCATATAGAGTCAACCGCTTCACCTTCTCTAAAAAGATAACTGTTCTTTTTTAGAGTCTCATGAATAGAGTGCTCCATAAGGCTTACCTGGGCATTCACAGGAAGTCCTTCAATAAGAGGAACGCTCTCAGTGCAGAATCCACCGCACTCTTCACAGATATTAAGGCCAATGATGCCCCGCTTTAGCTCTTCACCATGGTCTTCTTTCTGATATATGCCTCTTTGTTTATTATCTTTGTTATCTATATTACTTTTCATATTCTATAACCTGACTGCAAACAGCCATCACTTTTTTATCCACATATAGCAATATGCCTGTGTTCTGACTGCAAAAGCCTCTGTTTCAAGAAGTTTTTTCACTTCCTCTTTGGTATACCATCCAGGAACTATCTCTTCCTGGGTAGATGTACTCTTTGAAAAAGTTCCATCAGCCACTCCTACGCAGCATGCATTTCTTTCATTGGAAAAGCCTATTGCACTGTAGCACTTTCCCCACCACTCATCTATGCGCACGATATCGAGGCCGGTTTCCTCTTTAAGTTCTCTTCTTGCAGCCTGTTCCCTAGTCTCGCCTTCATCAATAAGCCCAGCCGGGAAATTGTAAACCCACTCGCCGGGAGCCATTCTGAATTCCTTGTTAATAAGGATCTTTTCTCCGGTCACATCATGCATGATAATTGCAACTGCGTCTTCCTTAGGATTACTTAAGTCATCTCTGCTCTTAAGATCAGGATTTCTGCTTATCATCTCATATACTTTTTCCTGATCATCCACTGTTCTATAGTGAATATCGTACCTTGTGATAAACTTACCCTGCTCTTTTTTCTCTAAAAACTCAAATTCCATAGTTGATTCTTTTCCCTGATATAAGATTAGTATTTAACAGCCGGAAGTCTGTACTTTCTCTCATAGAAGTCAACAGCCTGCTCAAATCCATCATTCTTCTCTGCCTTAAGTGTCTCAAGGTAGCCATGAGCAAAGTAGTTATCCTCATGGGATTCAATTATGCCAACAGCAATGTTGCTGCAGTGATCTGCGATTCTCTCGAAATCCGTACCGATATCACTGAGGTCAAAGCCCTGCTCAATTGTACATTTTCCTTTGCGGAGTCTTCTGATATGACGACGCTTAACCTCTTTCTGGATCTCGTCAATTGTCTCCTCAAGTGGCTCTATAGTCTTGGCAAGCTTGGCATCCTGATTGTCAAAAGCAGTAACTGAAGTATCTACGATATCGATCACAGCAGATGAATATATATCCATCTCAGCCTGTGCCTTTGGAGTAAACTTTCTGCCATTTTCCTCCATGTTTCCGGCTTTCTGGGCAATATTAAGAGCATGGTCGCTGATACGCTCATAGTCTGTAATACAGTGCAAAAGAAGTGACAATGTATGGCTGTCTTCCTGTCCAAGGTGGTGAGAGTTTATCTTCATAAGATATGTTCCAAGCTCATCCTCGTACTTGTCGACCTGACGCTCAAGATACTCAACTTCACCTGCAATCTCAGCATTGTAATCTGTGATAAGTCCAATTGCCTTCTCCAATGACTCTTTTGTCATTAAAGCCATAGTAACTGCTGCCTGCCTTGCCTGTTCAAGAGCAAATGGAGGGTTTGACAAAAACAGCGGATCCAGCGTGCGGATTCCCTGCATCTCCTCCTGTTCTTTCTTTTCCTTATCGTCGATAGGAATTGTCTTAAGAGCAAGGTTAACAAGCAAACCGGAAAATGGCAGCATAAGTGGTGTTGCAACAAGGTTGATAAGTGTATGAATTCCGGCGATTCCTGCCATTCCTATCTTTTCATCCATAAACTCAAAGTGGATGACTGCATTTAAGCTATAGAAAATGATCATGAACAGAACTGCCTTTATTATGTTGAAATAAAGGTGCATAAGAGCAGTTCTTTTACCGTTTTTATTGGCACCAAATGATGAAAGGATTGCTGTGATACATGTACCAACTTCAGCGCCCACAACAACTGGTATAGCTACAGAATGCTTAACTTTAACTGATAAAGATAAAGCCTGAAGCACACCGATAGTACCTGCAGAACTCTGAATGAGCATTGTGAAAAGAGTGCCCACCAGGAAACCAAGTATAGGATTTGAGAATGTTGTCAAAAGAGCTTTGAATTCATCTACGTCCTTTAATGGAGATACAGCATCTGACATTGAGCTCATTCCAAACATAAGCACTGCAAATCCCAGAAGGATCGTTCCGATATTTCTCTTTTTCTCATTTTTGGAAAACATGTAGAGCCCAATTCCGATTATGGCCAAAAATGGCGTAAATGACTTGGGTTTCAAAAGATTTATAAAGAAGTTATCACTGCTGATCGCGTTCAATGAAAGAAGCCAGGCTGTAAAAGTAGTACCAAGATTTGCACCAAGGATTACGTTAACGGCCTGCTTAAGAGTCATAATTCCTGAATTAACAAGACCTACAACCATTACTGTTGAAGCAGATGACGATTGTACCAGTGCAGTTACTCCTACACCGAATAGATAAGCTATTACAGGATGCTTGGTGACCTTCGCAAGGACACTCTCAAGCTTTCCTCCGGCAGCCTTTGTAAGTCCGCCGCTCATTACATTCATTCCATAAAGGAACATTGCAAGACCACCTACGAGTCCTGCCACAAGTGTAAATAATTCTAGTGAGTCCATTTTACCTCCGATAGATGCCCTCCCTTAAGAGTCCTCTAACTCTTTGCATCTATTTTTCTAAGTTTTCCTTTTGTTACAACTATATCTTATAGGAAGAACTTAAAAATTACCATAAAAACTTAACCATTCTTACATATTTACCAAAATGTGCCTCGCTAAGCGGCACATTTTTGTCAGTTCTATACTCTTTGCCGTATATATTCTCTTCAACGTCCACTGTATCTGTTGTCTTAAATCCAAGTTTTTCACAAATATGGATGGATACTGCATTCTCTGCTTTTACAAGAGTCTGAACCTTATCGAAGAAAAGCATATTTTTTCCATATTCAAGTATGGCCGAACATGCTTCAAAGGCATATCCCTGCCTCTGATACATTTTACCTATCAGAAATCCCAGTTCTATCTCGTCAAAGCCATTCCTGATGGAGAATCCTGCTCTGCCTATAACTTTTCCATCTTCTTTTCTGATAACAGTCCATATTCCAAAGCCCATAAGACCATAGACTTTCTCTATATAGTCTTTTTGATATCTCTTTTCATCTTCAGGATTTTCAAAAAGACCTTCCATATATCTGGTCATTTCAGGATCCTTGTACAGTTCATAAAACTCGTCAACATCTTCCAAAGTGGTTTCTCTTATAAGAAGTCTCTCTGTCTGAAGCACTTCCCAGGGCTCGCCCACATATCGCTGATATGCCTTCACATAGGAATCAATTTCCACCTCGTCTATGTCAGCAAAAACATATTTAAGTCCTTCAAAATCCTGATCTTTATTAAAGTCTCCGGATACTCCAACCACAGGTATACCTGCTTCCCGAAGCTGCTGGGCAAAGTCCCCTTTGTCTGTAACGATAAGGATACTTTCTTTTGACGGAACAAATTCGCTCACGGTTACAGCCTCTATGGATTCATATGTTGACTCATATCCACTTTCTTTGATATAAGTACATGCTTCCTCCGTAGATTTTAGAACTGCAGGAATTTTTAAGTTGTTTTTGGAAATAATAAAATAGACTTTTTTCAGCACAGTAGCCACCTCTATCAATCATTATACAATATAATACGCCTATATGCTTCACAAACACTGAAGCCATAGGCGTTAACAATTTGTTTACAATTAATTAAAAGAATGGTTACTTCAAATCATCTTTTAGACATATAGACTTGTTAATATAATATTGTCAGATGAGTTAAGACAATACCAAATAAAAACTTTTTCATAATATGCCAGGTAAGGAAGCTTACCTGGCATCCTCCCTTTTATAGGGGTTTTTTTAATTAATTATCTCTTATTTATTCCCATGAAGGAACTTTTCCATATCAGCTACTGCTAATTCTTCATCGCTTCCATCAGCAATAACAGTAACCTGCTCACCAGATGTGAGATTAAGTGTCATCATTCCCATGATGCTCTTTGCGTTTACCTTTTTAGACTGAGCCTCGATATGTACTGTGCTATCATACTTACTAGCAAGCTGAACAAGCTCTGCAACAGGTCTTGCCTCAAGTCCTCTAGGCAATTTGATTTCGATAGATTTTGTTAACATAATTCCCCTCCTTTAGGATCTGATCTTATCCGCAAGTTCGCTTAGTTTCCTAAGCCTATGATTAACTCCTGATTTACCAACCGGTGGATCAAGATATGTTCCAAGCTCCAATAGTGTTGCATCCGGATGTTCTAGTCTTACCTCAGCCATTTGTCGCAGGCTTTCCTGTAGCTTGTTAAAACCATAATGGTCTTTTATAAAGGTGATATCTTCTATCTGTTTTGTAGCCGCATTAACTGTCTTGGTAATGTTGGCTACCTCACAGTTAACTCTTCTATTAATAGAATTCCTCATCTCTTTAACGATTCTGAGATTCTCAAGATTCATGAGACTTACAGGAGCTTCCATAATGTTTAGCAGATCGACAATCCCTGCTCCTTCTTTTACATAAAGTACATAGTACTTTTTACGTCTGACAATCCTGGCCTCTACATCAAAGCTCTCTATCAGACTCTGTAAAAACAATGCCTGAGCCTCTAATGAACAATCAAATTCAAGATGATATCCCTTGTTTGGATCACTTATAGAACCGACGCACAAAAATGAGTCACGCAGAAAAGCTCTCTTACAGCAGGAATTCTTCGTAACCATTGGGTTGATGCCTTCTGTCAGATCCTTGATATTTCCATCAGGGTCCATTATTTTGACTGCCTTCAAAATATCTTCTATAAGCGCCGTATCCTCTAGAACAGGCTTTAATTCATGCCCATTTTGAGGAATACTATTTCTTATATTAAATGCTTTCCTAATTATTGTAAAGAACTTTCTAGACACCATGGGATTATCGGTTTGTAACGATAGTCTGCATGCTCTGCCGTCTTTAATCTCAATGCTGCCATCCATAAATATTATGGCTGCCAGTTCCGCCAATTGGCAGTGCCTTGAGCTCCCTATGTGCTTATCCAGTTCTTCTTTTACTTCAGATGAAAATGACATTTTTACTTTGCCTGCTTAACATCTCTGTGAAATAGTTTTAAACCGTAGTTGCCGCCCGATGCTTTTAATCTTTCATATAATTCATTGGCAATAGTGACACTTCTGTGCTGTCCGCCGGTACATCCTATTGCCACTACCAGCTGATACTTGCCCTCTTTTACATATCCGGGAATAAGGAAATTCAGCATATCCTCAAGCTTGTCTACAAACTCTCCACAAGCCGGAAAGCTCTTTACATAGTCCTGAACGCCCTTATCATTTCCGGTCTGATGCTTAAGTTCATCAATATAGAATGGATTAGGTAAAAATCTTACGTCAAAAACCAGGTCTGCATCATATGGTATTCCATATTTGAAACCAAAGGACAGGATTGTTACCATCAATGAATTATACTCTTCATTCTTAACAAAGATCCTGTCAAGTTCCTCCTTGAGCTCCCTTGTCAAAAGCTGCGAGGAATCCATGATGTAATCTGCTCTCTTTTTTACCTCGGCAAGAACTTTTCTCTCCTTGGCAATTCCATCTTCGATCCTGTCTCCAACTGAATTGACGTTCATAGGATGAATTCGTCTGGTCTCCTTGTATCTCTTTATAAGGACCTGATCACTCGCATCCATAAACAGAACTTCAACAGGTATACCACGATCTTTTAGGGAATCTATGATTCCTGCAACTTCCTCAAACTGCTGACCGGCTCTTGCATCTATACCAAGAACTACTTTACTGATCTCATTCTCCGGCATAGTTATAAGCTCTGCAAATTTCTCAATAAGTGAAACCGGTAGATTATCAACACAGTAAAATCCGGCATCCTCCAACATATGAATAGCAGTAGACTTTCCACCGCCGCTCATTCCTGTAACGATAACAAATCTCATTTTGCCATCCTTTCAAATAAAGAAAATATATCAGAACTTTCCAAGCATGATCACTTCAGGCTCAAGGGTCACACCTGAATTCTCATAAACTCTTTTTTTCACTTCACATATGAGTTCATAAACTTCAGCTGATGTAGCATTACCTTTATTTATAACAAAACCGCAGTGCTTCTCAGAAACAGCTGCGTCTCCTACAGAGAAGCCTCTAAGTCCCGCATCTTCAATAAGTTTTCCTGCAAAATAACCTTCCGGTCTTTTGAATGTTGATCCGGCACTTGGAAATTCAAGAGGCTGTTTTTCTCTTCTTTTGGCTGCAAGTTCCTGCATGTTTTTGGTTATTGTCTCTTTATCACCTTTTTCAAGAGAAAGAAGGACTGAAATGACAATATAGCCTCTTCCCTTGATCGCGCTGGAGCGATATCCAAATTCCATTGAGGCATTGTCCAATACCATGATCTCGCCTTCAGGAGAAAGAACTGTAACTGACCTTGTAACAAGCTTCATCTCTCCGCCATAGGCTCCGGCATTCATTATCATTGCCCCGCCAATTGTTCCCGGGATCCCAGCTGCAAACTCAAAATTCTTAAGTCCATTATCCCTCGCAAAAGCTGCTATCTGAGAATTCATAGCTCCTGCTTCTGCATAAATATCATTATCACCTTCAAGGTGTATATCGTTCATTTTACTAAGTGAAATAACAACTCCGTCAAATCCCTTGTCAGAGACCAGAAGGTTACTTCCATTTCCCAGAACAAAAAACTCTGTGCCGAGTTTTTTGATAAGAGCCATTACTTCTACAAGCTGGCCCTTATTTTCCGGCCTTATAAATAAGCTTGCAGGCCCACCAGTTCTAAATGTGGTGTGCCTGCTCATTGGTTCATTTTCTAATACATTTGAAGCAGATACTATCTGCTCTATTGCATTTATAATTCCTTCGTTCAAATTAATCCTTCCTGTAACTTTATGGCATCAAAAGTTTCGCTGCACCATATACTCCTGCATCATTGCCAAGTTTAGCAAGAGCAAACTTAGCACCGCTGCATCCGGAGAATACATATTTCTTGAAGCTTGGCATAAGAAGATCAAAGAGCATTTCACCGGCCTTTGATACGCCGCCTCCAAGAACGATTATTTCAGGGTTAACAACTGTTGCTGTAATGGCAATACCTTTTCCAAGGTAATATCCGTACTGCTCAGCAATCTTAACTGCAAGGGCATCTCCTTTTTTTGCAGCATCAAAAATGTCTTTACACTCAAAATCGCCGTTTCTGAGAACACTGTCTTCATTAGAAGAAGCAAGCATTCTCTTTGCAAGTCTCATAGCGCCTGTTGCGCTTGCATACTGCTCAAAGCAGCCGTGCTTGCCGCATCCGCAGGCATCCTCTTCATCATCAACAAGATGAATGTGCCCAATCTCTCCACCGGAACCAAATGAACCTGTAAGAATCTTGCCTTCATTTATGATTCCGCCGCCAACTCCTGTTCCAAGAGTTACAAGGAGCATATTCTTATAGCCCTTTCCGCCGCCCTTCCAGGCTTCTCCAAGAGCTGCAACATTAGCGTCATTTCCGGCTTTTACAGGGAGTTTTAATTCAGAATGAAACTCATTAACTACGTTGTAATTCTCCCATCCAAGATTAACTGCCTGATAGCAAAGGCCATCAGCATTAACAGCGCCGGGAACACCAATTCCTGCTCCGACAACTTCTGTATCTTCTATGTTTCTCTCCTTCATTTTTGCTCTGATGGAATCTGAAACATCAGCGAGGATCATTTTGCCGTGGTCCTCTGTTCTTGTAGGAATTTCCCAAAAATCAAGCATCTCGCCAGTTTCTGTGAGAAGTCCTATTTTCGCAGTTGTGCCCCCTACATCTGCTCCGAATACGTATCTAGCCATAACCAAAACCTCTTTCTATTTTTTATTATTTAGTCATCGTCCTCATCATCAGTTCTTCTCTTTGCAAGAGAATTCTGAACTCTGTTGTAAAGCTCCTGTGCTGCATTGTAGCCCATAGCTTTCTGTCTGTGGTTAACTGCAGCTGATTCGCAGATAACTGCAAGGTTTCTACCGGGTCTTATAGGAATCCTGTGGCAAACCACCTTATTGCCAAGGTACTCTGTATATTCCTCTTCAAGACCAAGTCTGTCATATTCTTTATCCTTGTCCCAGTCCTCGAGCTTGATAACAAGGTCAATATTCTGGGTCTCTCTTACGCTTGAAACACCGTAAAGAGTCTTAACATCGATAATACCAACACCTCTCATCTCGATGAAATGCTTGGTAATGTCAGGTGCTGAGCCGATAAGAGTTTCTTCACTCACACGGCGGAGCTCAACAACATCGTCTGATACCAGACGGTGTCCTCTTTTAATAAGCTCAATAGCTGTCTCGGATTTACCGATTCCACTTTCACCGGTGATCAGAACGCCTACGCCAAAAACATCCACCAAAACTCCGTGGATAGAAATACATGGAGCCAGCTTAACATTAAGCCATCTGATGATCTCAGCAGTGAAAGCTGAAGTTGATTTTTTAGTCATAAGCACCGGAACCTTTTCTTCCAATGCAATCTTTATGAATAATGGATCAGGTGTCAGTTCTCTACAGAAAACAATTCCGGGAATATCAAAAGAAAGGAATTCTCTGTACATCTTTTCCCTTTTCTCTTCAGGAAAAGACTCCATATATGTGTACTCAACGAATCCGATAACCTGCAGTCTTGTTGCTTCAAAATGCTCAAAATATCCTGCAAGCTGAAGCGCAGGTCTGTTGATGTCCGGCTGGATTATCTTTATCTTTTTAATATCCAGCTCAGGAGTAAGATTCTCAAGCTTCATCTTTTCAATGATTGATTTTAAACTAACGCTTGCCATTTCACCCTCCATAAAAAAACATAGTTTTATTCCATATTATTAATGGAACTCCCAGGTCAAATAATAACACAGTCATTACTCTTCTTCAATTTGTTTCACACTGTGGAAAAAGTCATAAATCTGCTGCGCAACGGTTTCAGGAATATCAGGAACCTCTGCAAGTTCTGATACATTGGCATTTCTTATATCTTCTATAGAAGAAAAATGCTTCATCAGGGCTTTGCGTCTTGCAGGACCGATTCCCGGAATATCATCAAGAGTACTTTTTACCTGAGATTTACTTCTAAGTGATCTGTGGTACTCTATCGCGAATCTGTGGGCCTCATCCTGAATCCTTGTTATGAGCTTAAAGCCTTCAGACCTGGTGTCAATAGGCAGTTCAACGTTGTTATAGTAAAGACCTCTTGTCCTGTGATTGTCATCCTTTACCATTCCACACACTGGAATAGTAATGCCAAGTTCATCCAGTACCTGGAGACATATATTGACCTGTCCGCGTCCGCCATCCATAAGGATAAGGTCAGGGAACTTGGTAAAGCTTCCGTACTGCGCGTCTATATCTCTTACTTCCAGATCATGTCTCTCCTCGATTCCGTGGAGAAGTCTTCTGGTCAAAACTTCGTGCATGCAGGCATAATCATCAGGTCCCGCAACTGACTTTATCCTGAACTTTCTGTAATCGCTCTTTTTAGGCTTTCCTTTTTCGTAAACAACCATGGACCCTACGTTTGCAAAGCCGCTTATATTGGAAATATCATAGGCTTCCATTCTGTTAAGCCCCTTTAATCCAAGGAGCTTCTCGATTTCTTTTACGGCGCCTATTGTTCTTCCTTCTTCTCTCTTGATCCTCTCTTTATCTTTGGAAAGAACAAGTTCTGCATTCTGAGTTGCAAGCTCCATGAGCTTTTCTTTCTGTCCGCGCTCAGGAACCGTGATATAGACTCTGCTACCCTTTCTCTGAGTCAGCCATTTCTCGATAACTTCCATATCCTCAATCTGTTCTGGCAAAACCAGCTCTCTGGGGATAAATGGCGTTCCTGCGTAGAACTGCTTTACAAAGTTAAGGAGTATTTCTTCTTTTGGATTTTCAGACACATGCGTCATATAGAAATGCTCTCTGCCGATAAGCCTTCCATCTCTTACAAAAAATACCTGAACAACTGCATCTTTATCGTCAGAAGCTATAGCCACAATGTCCTTGTCCTCCATGGAGGAGTCAGTCATCTTCTGCTTTTGAGCAACTACCTTTACGCTTGCCAAAAGATCTCTGTATTTTGCCGCAGATTCAAAATCCAGTTTCTCAGATGCAGCTTCCATTTTTTCCTGAAGGTCTTTCATGATAACGCCGTAATTGCCATTTAAAAAGTCCAGGGCCTTATCAATTCTTTGTCTATATTCTTCCTTTGATACCTCACCTGTACATGGGCCACAGCACTGCTTCATGTGATAATTAAGGCATGGCCTCTCAAGTCCTATATCCCTTGGAAGTGTGCGGTTACAGTTTCTGAGGCCATAAATCTTATTTATAAGGTCTATCGTGTCCTTAACTGCAGCTGCGCTTGTAAATGGCCCGAAATATCTGGACTTATCTTTTTTCATAAGTCTGGAGAAAAGAACTCTCGGGTAATCTTCCGATACAGTCACTTTGATATATGGGTAAGTTTTATCATCTTTTAAAAGAGTGTTGTATCTGGGAGAGTTTTCTTTTATGAGATTATTCTCAAGGACAAGGGCTTCAAGCTCAGAATCTGTGACTATGTACTCAAACCTGGCTATCTGCTTTACCATCTGATCGATCTGAGGCCCTCTTCCTATATTGGCACGAAAATAAGACCTTACACGATTGTGAAGGTTGATTGCTTTTCCTACATACATGATGGTGTCATTTTCATCACGCATGATATAAACTCCCGGCTTATTGGGGAGTTTTTTTAGTTCTTCTTTTACGTCAAAGCCTGCTTGTGGCATGTCAGCTTAATTTCTCCTGACCTTATAGATAAAGGGGAACAGAATAAATTCTGCTTCCCCTTTTGTTTAATAATTCTTTATCACTTGTCGAAATCACTTGGTACATGTGAAAACAATCCACCGCCCTGAGGCTGTGCCTGCTCATCCTGTGGCTGCTCTTCATGAGGAGCTTCTGCTTCCTGCTCTGCTGCATTTTTCTCTTCCGCACTGTCAAAAGAACTCTCGGGCTCGAAAATACTCTGTGGTGCCTCATAAGCAGTCTGCTGAACTGGTTCAGAAGTTTCCTCTGTTTCAGGAGTCTGCTTTTTCTCTTCCTTACTCTTAATAGGAACATTCTCTCCTACAAGGGCTGACTCAGCACGAGTTGCATAGATTCTGCCATGCTTTGCTGCCTCTGCCTCTTCCTCTGTAGGTTCAGGGATATTGCAAACCTCACGGTAAATCTTCATGAACTCTTTACCTGTGATAGTCTCTTTCTCAATAAGGAACTGAGCAATCTTGTCCATTGCATCAAGGTGTTCTCTGATGATCTGTTTAGCCTTCTCGTAGCAGTCAGCAAGGAGTTTTTTAACTTCCTCATCCACAAGTGCCGCTGTCTGATCGCTGCAATTAAGAACTCTGTTTCCATCGAGGTATCTGTTCTGTACAGATTCAAGCTGCATAAGTCCGAATCTGTCGCTCATACCAAACATAGTGATCATGCTGCGGGCCATGTTGGTAGCCTTCTCAATATCGTTCTCAGCACCTGTTGTTACTGTGTTGAAGATTACCTCTTCTGCAGCTCTTCCGCCGAGTGAAACAATGATGTCATCTATGATCTCATCTTTTGTCTGAAGGTATTTTTCATCCTCTGGAACCTGCATTACATAACCAAGAGCTCCCATTGTTCTGGGAACGATAGTGATCTTCTGCACTGGCTCTGTGTTCTTCTGAACTGCACTGATAAGAGCATGTCCAACTTCGTGGTAAGAAACGATCTTACGCTCTTCTTTACTGAGGATGCGGTCTTTCTTTTCTTTTCCTACAAGTACCTGCTCAACAGCTTCCATAAGATCCTGCTGGCATACATATTCTCTGTGAGCTTTAACTGCGTTGATAGCAGCTTCGTTGATCATGTTAGCAAGGTCTGAACCTACAGCTCCGCTTGTTGCAAGGGCAATACCCTTAAGATCAACTGTCTCATCCATCTTAACGTCTTTTGAATGAACTTTGAGGATTTCTTCTCTTCCCTTAAGGTCAGGCTTATCAACGATGATACGTCTGTCAAAACGTCCGGGACGAAGAAGGGCTTTATCAAGGATTTCAGGTCTGTTAGTTGCACCAAGGATAAGTACACCCTTTGATGAATCAAATCCGTCCATCTCTGAAAGGAGCTGGTTAAGAGTCTGCTCTCTTTCCTCATTGCCACCGCCGTACTTACTGTCACGGCTTCTACCGATAGCATCGATCTCATCAATAAAGATGATACAAGGTGCGTTCTTACTTGCTTCGCTAAAAAGATCTCTTACACGGCTGGCACCCACACCAACATACAACTCGATGAAATCTGAACCTGCAAGTGAATAAAATGGTACATGAGCCTCACCGGCTACAGCTTTTGCAAGAAGTGTCTTACCTGTTCCTGGAGGTCCTACAAGAAGAGCTCCCTTTGGGAGTTTAGCACCGATCTTTGCATATTTTGCAGGGTTATGAAGGAAGTCTACCACTTCTACAAGAGACTCTTTTGCCTCATCTTCACCTGCTACATCCTTAAAGGTAATACCTGTTTCTTTCTGAACATAAACCTTAGCATTGCTCTTTCCAACGCTGAGTGGTCCACCGCCTTTACCCATTCTTCTGAAGATAACTGAAAGAATGAGCCAAAGAAGAAGGATTGGAGCAACATACTGAATAATAAAGGCAAGGATAAGTCCTGAGCTGTCAGGCACTTCACTGCTGACTTCAACGCCAGCCTCAAGCATTCTCTGTGTAAGAACGCTATCCTCTTCAGCCTTACCTGTGTAATATGTCACATAGGAATTGCCTGTCCAATAGTAGTATCCGATTCCAAGCTGGTCTTCGGATTTATTCTCCTTTGGATAGATATCGATCCTGTCACTTTCGATGACTATTTTTTCTACTTCACCTTTATCTACCATATTAATGAATTCGGTGTAGGTAACTTCTCTGTTGGTATTCTCAGAAAAAGCTCTCAAAAAATATGTCATGCAAACCATTGTTACCAGGGCTGCCACCAAAAGAAGTATTATATTTTGGCGTCTTGGAGAATTGTTTCCCCCTCCAAGAGGGTTATTATTTCTCTGATTTTGATTATTATCCATTTTTTAATTCCATTCTCTAACGTGTTATGTTATACTACAACCTGTTTGTGCTATAATTAAAATGATATTTTCATAGCACCGTATCATACTATTATATAGAGTACAATTCAATAATTCAATTACAATTAATTCTTAATCTCTGAAAGTTTTATTAAATCACGCAGGAGGAATCAAAAATGGCTGTAAAGTATATCTTTGTGACTGGTGGTGTTGTATCAGGTCTGGGAAAGGGGATAACTGCCGCTTCGCTTGGCAGGCTATTAAAGGCCCGCGGATATAAAGTTACAATGCAGAAGTTTGACCCCTACATCAACATTGACCCCGGAACAATGAACCCTGTTCAGCACGGCGAAGTTTTCGTCACTGAAGATGGTACTGAAACTGACCTTGATCTTGGCCACTATGAAAGATTCATAGATGAGAATCTTGATAAGAATTCTAACGTTACAACCGGTAAGATTTACTGGTCCGTTCTTCAGAAAGAGCGCCGCGGTGACTATGGCGGACGCACAGTACAGGTTATTCCTCACATTACTAATGAGATTAAGAGTAAATTCTATAGAAACTTCACCGATGATGATACAAGAATTGCAATCATAGAAGTCGGCGGAACAGTCGGCGACATCGAAAGCCAGCCTTTCCTTGAAGCTATCAGACAGTTCCAGCACGAAGTCGGACACGAAAACGCAATGCTCATCCTTGTATCACTTATTCCTTATCTTCGCGTTTCACAGGAAATCAAAACAAAACCAACTCAGTCAGCTGTTAAAACAATGCAGGGAATGGGTCTTCAGCCAGACGTAATTGTCTGCAGAAGTGAGGTTGAACTTGATCAGGATACAAAGGACAAGATAGCTCTTTTCTGTAATGTACCAAGCAGCCACGTTCTCAACAACCTTGACCTTGAATATCTGTATGAAGCTCCTCTTGCAATGGAAAAAGAGCATTTGGCACAGGTTGCCTGTGAGTGCCTTAATCTTGATTGCCCTGAGCCAGACCTTACAGACTGGAAGGCAATGGTAGACACTCTCTACTCACTTAAGCACGAAGTTAAGGTTGCACTTGTTGGTAAATATACTCAGCTTCACGATGCTTACATCAGCGTTGTAGAAGCTCTTAAGCACGGCGGAATCTCCAATCAGACTGCTGTAGATATCAAGTGGGTTGATTCAGAGACAGTTAATGATGACAATGTAGCTGAAATCCTTTCAGATGTAGACGGAATCATCGTTCCTGGTGGTTTTGGTGATCGTGGAATAGAAGGTATGATCTCTTCTATTAAATATGCTCGTGAGAACAACATCCCATTCCTTGGTCTTTGCCTTGGAATGCAGCTGGCTATTGTTGAGTTTGCACGTGATGTTATCGGATATAAGGATGCTCATTCTATCGAATTTGATCCTAATACAACACATCCTATGATAGCTCTTTTACCTGATCAGAACGGTGTTGAAGATATCGGTGGAACACTTCGTCTTGGTTCATACCCATGTGTTCTCGACAAAGAGTCTAAGGCATATGAGCTTTTTGGTACAGAGAACATAACAGAGCGTCATCGTCACAGATACGAAGTAAACAATGACTACAGAAATGTTCTGGTACAGAACGGCTTAAAGCTTTGCGGTATGTCACCAGATGGCAGAATTGTTGAGATGATCGAACTTCCATCCAACGATTTCCACATGGCAACTCAGGCTCACCCAGAGCTAAAGTCCCGTCCAAACAGACCACATCCACTCTTCTCCGGATTCATCAAGGCTTCACTTGAACACGAAGAAAAGAGATGATACCGAACAAGATATAAAATAGCACTTATCTTCTACCGGAAGATAGGTGCTATTTTTTACAGATGTATTAAATCAGAGACAGCGCTGCTTCATCAGCTACAAGCGTAAAGTCGGGATGAAGCTGAAGTATTGAAGCAGGAACCTGTGGTGTTATCTTTCCAAAGAAGGCCTCTTTTATAATCGGTGCTTTCTTCTCTCCATTTGCCACCATGACAATCTTTTTAGCCTTCATAATGGTTCCAATACCCATGGTGTAAGCCTGTCTCGGCACTAATGATATGTCGGCAAAAAATCTCTTGTTTGCCTCTATTGTGCTCTCTGTAAGATCAACAATATGTGTTTTAGCCGGGAAAAAATCTGCCGGCTCATTAAATCCTATGTGGCCGTTATTACCTATTCCAAGGAGCTGCAGATCAATTCCTCCCAAAGCCTCAATAGCCTTCTCATAGCGGTCACACTCGCCTTCCGCATCTTTGTTGGTCCCATCGGGAATATTGACGTTGTTTAAATCTATATTAACCTTAGAAAAAAGGTTTGAATTCATAAAGTATTTGTAGCTCTGATCATTTTGTGGATCAAGACCTACATATTCATCAAGATTAGCTGTCCTTATTAAAGAAAAATCCAAATCTCCAGCCTTGTACATCTCTACAAGGCGCTCATACAACCCTATTGGTGAAGAACCAGTTGCAAGCCCAAGAACACTGTCCGGTTTCAAAATAATCTGTGATGCCAGTATGTTTGCTGCCTTTCTACTTAGTTCGCCATAATCTTTTGTTCTTACTATCTCCATGCTTTCCTCCTCACATCCCAGTTTACATAACCCCTACAATAGTATTATATATCATATCTATATCATCGTATATCCGATAAGCGTTTTACTTTTTGCATTGTAAAGGGGCTGCCGTTAGACAGCCCCTCTTATATATATATACCTTCTCTAAGTATCTATATATCAGTTGATTGAATCGTAGTATGCAGCTCTTGAATCAAGGATCTTCTGAAGTCCTGAATTAACAAGTTCCTGATATCCGCTCTCGTAAACAGATTCAAACTGATCTGCAGGAGCACAGATACATGTGTAAACAAATGAAAGCATCTTGTTCTTTATATCTGTTCCGTATGTAGCCTGCTCATCAGAAACATATCCGTATACAGGGAAACGATACTTACCAGTCTGGCAAACTGTGTAGTAGTTCTTGTACCAGTCAACTGAAGCCCAATCCTGCTCCTGTGTCTGGTAGTTTGACTCTGCCATTGTGTCATAGTTGTTTACCCAATCAAAGTTAAGGTTCATGATACAAAGATCATCACATGTTCCAGGATATCCCTTAGCTTCCTTATCAGCTGTTGAAGGCTCTACAGCTACGCCAAGCTCGTTGTATGTGAGGTCTGGTGTGTAACGAACCTGAACTGCGTTTGCTGGATCTGCAAGCCAGTTGAGGTACTTCATGCATGCTACTGCCTGCTCATCAGAAGTTGTCTCCTGAGGAATCATTACGAACATAGCATATCTGTACTCATAAGGTGTTCTGTATGATCCGTCTGGAAGATCGAAGCACTGTACAGGGATGAATGAAGCATCTTCAGCGCCAAGTGTTGTGTTGAGAACTGCTGTTGAATCCCAAATATGTGTTGTATCATCAAGAACAAATCCAATATTGCCGTTTGCTACATCTGCAAGGAATACAGACTCATCTGTATCTGTTGGGAAGTCCTGAGTGATAAGACCATCGTTGTACCATGTGTTGAGCTGTTTGAGGCCATCCTTTGCTCCAGGAGCAACTGCCATATATGCTTCAGCATATGTGTAAGCAAACTTGTCATCCGGAATATCTACATAAGATCCAAGGAAGTTAAGATACATCTTCTCTGTATCAGCACGTCCGCTCATGCCCCAAGGTGTGCCAAGTCCTGCATCCTTTACAGCATAGAGGTACTTGCCAAGTTCTTCTTTTGTCTTAGGAACTTCCATTCCAAGCTGGTCAAGCCAATCCTTACGGATATAAGCTGTGTGACGGGCATTTTCTGTTCCTCTCTGTTTCATAACAGCGAACTTCTGATCACCAAGATCAGCGATACCTGTCTGAGCTTCTCCACAGTACTGCTCAATGTTTGAACCATACTGCTTGTAAAGATCTGAAAGATCTCTTAAAGCTCCGCTTGATGCGTAATTGTAGAAAAGATCCTGTGAATATGTCATTACGATATTAGGAGCTGTTCCACCTGACATCATAATGTTAACTTTGTCATCTGACTCTGATCTTGGAACAGAAACGTATGAAACGTTAATGTTATAAAGATCTTTCATCTGCTGCTGGATCCACTGTGTAAGGGCATTATTCTCAGTTGTTGTGTTAGGGGCCGCATTTCCTCTGTCCCAAACCATAACTGTGATATCAACTTCATCTCCCTTAAGATCTTCAGTTGCTGCAGTCTCTGTAGATGTTGTAGCTTCAGTTGTCTGAGTTGTTGTATCAGTCTGAGTTGTTGTGTCTGCTGTTGTTTCTGCTGTGCTTCCGCAACCTGTCATTGCTCCAACGACCATTGCTGCACTAAGTACTGTTGCCAATAGTTTCTTTTTCATTTGAATCCTCCTTTTAGAAAATAAATCTGAACTCGCTTAGAGTTACATTCTTTTTGTAATGAGGAAGTTAAACCTCACTACGTTCGGTTTAACACGTTCGAACCAGCTTCGATAAGACCTCAGCAGGTTCTCACAGCTCAGCCCTTTACCGCACCAACCATTATGCCCTTTGTAAAGAATTTCTGTACGAATGGATATACGATAAGCATAGGGAGCATTGAAATTACAATGCTGGCTGCCTTGATATTTTCTGCTACAAGGTTAGTCTGAAGTCCCTCTTCTACAGATACATTGATGGACTCAACGAACTGCTTAAGTACCATCTGTACTGTGAAGTATTTGGATGAGTTGATGTAGTAGAGAACATCACTGATTCCGTTCCATCTTCCTACTGCGTAGAAAAGACCAAGTGTTGCAAGTGTAGGATAAACAAGTGGAAGGATAACGCTTATAAGGCACCTCGCCTCACTGCATCCGTCAATCTTGGCTGCATCATAGATGGCTTCGTCAATACCTTTAAATGCGTTGCACATGATGATCATGTTATAAGCACTGAGCGCGCCCGGAATAATAAGTGCCCAGACTGTATCGATCATCTTAAAATCTCTTACGTTCAAGTACTCAGGAATTACACCGGGGTGTAAGTACATTGTAAGAACGAACATTGTCATAATTATCTTTCCGCCTACAAGCCCTTTCTTTGAAAGAGGGTAAGCAGCAAGAACAGTCATAAGAAGATTTATAACAGTTGATGCAAGCATCAGAACTATTGAATACCAGAAAGCATTTACAAAGCTTCCGCTCTGAAGTGCTCTTGTATAAGCTTCTGTAGTAAGGTCAACAGGTAAGATAAATACTTTACCTGCAAGGATCGCGTTCTTTCCACTGAGTGATACAGCAAGTACTCGCAGAATAGGAACCATTGCTATACATGTGATTATTATGAAAAATGCTGTCCAGCAGAACTGGAATATTCTCTCGTTTTTACTATTGATGGCGCTCATTACATGATTCCCTCCTGTCCCATTTTTTTGATAACAGCATTAGCTGCAAAGACAAGAACTATTCCGACAACTGTCTGGAAAAGACCTACAGCTGTAGCGAAATCGAATCTTCCTGCCGCAAGACCAACTGAATAAACGTAGGTACTGATAACATCAGAAGCGTCTCTTACCAGGGTATTTCCCATCATATATGGTCTGTCAAAACTGATGTTTACAAGTCTTCCGATCTGCATGATAAGAAGAACTGTTATTGTAGATGAAATCTGAGGCAGTGTAACATGCCATATTCTCTGAAGTCTTGTAGCTCCGTCGATATAAGCAGCCTCACCAAGTGAAGCATCTGCCGCCATCAGCGCTGCAAGATAAACAATAAGTGAGTAGCCGGCTCCCTGCCATACACCCATGATCCAGTATACAAATCTCCAGATAAATGAGTTGCTAAGGAATGATACACTCTCGCCGCCAAGTGCTACGATAAGGTTGTTAACAAGTCCTGAATTTGAAAAGAGCTGTGTAACAATACCAGAAATGATAACCCATGAAAGGAAGTTAGGCAGATACAAAAGTGTCTGTGTTGTCTTTCTTACACCTTCACTTCTCAGCTCATTTAAAAAGATTGCCAAGAAAATCGGGAATGGGAATCCAATAATAAGATCACCAATGTTCAATACCAGAGTATTCTTCAGTGCACTCCAGAAATCCTTTGATGTAAAGGCCTCTTTGAAGTTTGCAAGTCCAATCCATGGGCTGTTCCAGATGCCTTTAAATACGTTGAACTTCTTAAATGCTACTATTACTCCGAGCATTGGTTTGTACTTGAAAAGAATCATATAGATAACCGGAATTATCAGCATAAGATACAGCTGCCAGTTATTTCTTAAATAGACTTTTACTTTACCCTTCTTATCTTTTTTCATAGTCTCTCTTTCCTAACCCCTGTTTTTAAAACCAATATTGCCGATATAATGATAATTCTTTATTACTTTATCATTGTATATTATTATTTTACTCATGTCATGAATAAGAAACTATAGATAATTTGCTATTATTACTCTAAAACATTGCATTTTTTGTTTTGGCTAAAAATATGCACAAAAAAGGCAGATAAACTTTTGTTCATCTGCCCCAAAACTATGATACTAATTATTTTGTTTCCTCATAACTAAAACCGCGAAGGCTTAATTCATTTGCAAGACTGCAGGCTACATAGTGTCCCTTTTCAATCTCAAAATACTCAGGAGTACACTCCTTACACTTTTCAGTGCAATATCTGCAACGTGTATGGAAATAGCATCCACTTGGTGGATTGGCCGGGTTAGGAATCTCTCCTTTAAGAGGTATTCTCTCCTGGATAAAGTTTGGATCAGCAACAGGAACAGCTGACATCAAAGCCTCTGTATATGGGTGCTTTGGATGTGTGAAGATCTGCTCTGTCTCGCCGTATTCAACCATTTTGCCAAGGTACATAACACCAACTCTGTCAGATATATGCTCAACTACAGACAAGTCATGGGAAATGAAGATATAAGTGAGCTTCATTTCTTTCTGTAAATCCTTAAGAAGGTTTATTACCTGTGCCTGGATTGAAACGTCAAGAGCTGAAACAGCCTCATCACAGACAATGATCTTTGGCTTTATTACCAGCGCTCTTGCAATACCGATACGCTGTCTCTGACCACCCGAAAATGCATGTGGATATCTCATAAGATAAGCAGGATTAAGCCCTACCTTCTCTGCCATTTCTTTTGCCATCTGATCCATCTGGCTGTCAGGCATCTTGGGATAGTTGGCCTTTAGAGGCTCCTTTATGATATCAAGTACGGTCATTCTTGGGTCAAGAGATGAATACGGATCCTGGAAGATCATCTGGATTTCCTTGCGGATTCCCTTCATCTTCTTTTTATCAACTTTCAGGAAATCTACTTCTTCTCCTGATTCTGTCCGGTAAAAGACCTCTCCCTCTGAGGCATCGTATGCTCTGACAATGCATCTTCCAAGAGTTGTCTTTCCACAGCCGGACTCTCCAACAATTCCTATTGTCTCTCCTTCTCTTACGCTAAAAGAAACATCTGTAACTGCTTTAACAGTGACATTCTTGGAGGTAAAGCGCTTGTGGAGATGCTTTACTTCTAAAATATTATCTTTTTCCACGCTTTTTTCCTCCCTCATCTGGCTCAACAGGATTTGCTGCCTCTTCTGCAAGCCTCTTTTCAACTTCAGCTCTATGTGCCTGACAAGCAGGATTAGAGCAGTTAAAGCATGCAATCTTATGTCCTGGCTCTATCTCAACAAGTTCAGGCTCTGCCTTATCGCAAAGTCCCTCAATCCTGCAGTCGCATCTGTCATAGAATCCGCACTGTTTTGGAAGGTTCATGGCAAGAGGAACTGTTCCTTCAATTGAGAACAATCTCTCATCTTTTCTTCCGCCAATCTTATGAACAGAACCCATAAGTCCGCGAGTATATGGGTGCTGAGGATTTGCATATATTGTCTTGGAATCGCCTGTTTCTACAACTTTTCCAAGGTACATAACTGCCACTCTGTCGCACATCCTTGCAACTACGCCCAGGTCGTGTGTGATGAACAAAATGGCCATATTGAACTCTTTTTGAAGCTCCTTCATCAGCTCAAGGATCTGAGCCTGAATTGTCACATCCAGAGCTGTTGTAGGTTCATCGGCGATCAAAAGCTTTGGATTACATACAAGCGCCATTGCTATGAGGGCTCTCTGAAGCATACCGCCGGAGAACTCGTGTGGATACTGATTGTATCTCTTTTCCACATTTGCGATTCCGACTTTTCTCATGACTTCAAGGGAAATCTCTTTTGCCTTCTTTTTATCCTTAGTTATATGCAAAAGAGTTGCCTCAGTGATCTGGTTTCCAATAGTGTACATAGGTGAAAAAGCCACCATTGGCTCCTGGAATATCATTGAGATCTGCTTTCCACGGATATTTCTTATTTCTTTTCCCTTTGGATCCATCTTAAGAATATCCACTTCAGTGTCATCCTCATTTCTGAACATGATCTCGCCATGAGGTGTGCACTTTCTGTCATTGATCGCAAGAATTGATTTGCATGTGATTGATTTGCCGCAGCCTGACTCGCCTACAAGACCAAGGGTCTCGCCGCGCTTTATTTCGAAGTTTACGCCTCTTACAGGTGTAAGAGTACCTTCCATCATCTTTATGTCTACATGGAGGTCCTTAACTTCTATAATGTTATCTTTTTCCATAGGTTCCTCCCGATTACTTGTATGGATCAGCTGCATCTCTCATTCCATCGCCAAGGAAGTTAAATGCCAAAACTGTGATAGTAACGAAAATAATTGGAATAAGCTTGTGTGGGTTTGCTGCCACATCTGTTACTGAACTGGCTTCCTGAAGAAGAACGCCCCAGCTTGTTGCAGGTGACTTGATACCAAGGCCTAGATATGACATTGATGTCTCACCTACGATAGATCCTGGAATTCCAAGGGTCAGCGATACGATAAGGTAGCTCATAAAGCCCGGAACAAGATGCTTCCAGATTATCTTCCATGTTGACACACCTGATATTCTTGCAGCCATAACGTAATCTTCATTCTTAAGTGAAAGGAACTTACCTCTTACTACTCTGGCCATTCCTGTCCAGTTAATGAAGGAAAGAATGATCGTCATGTAGAAATACATCTTAACTGTAGAGATTCCTGCAGGGATAGCTGCTGAAAGCGCCATCCAAAGTGGGATTTGAGGCACAGCTCCTATAACCTCTATTATTCTCTGAATTATGATATCTATAACGCCACCAAAATATCCTGAAATCGAACCAATAGCAACGCCCAGAAAAAAGCTTATGAATGCGCTGGCAAATGGGATTGAAAGGGAAATCCTTGCTCCCAAAAGCACTCTGGAAAAGATATCTCGTCCAAGTGAATCTGCTCCGAAGAGGAATATTTTTGCTCCTGTTCCTCCATTTGAGCCTTCGCCCACACCAAAGAGATGAAGGTCACACGGGAAAAGACCTAATATCTTATATTCAGTTCCGTGAACAAACCATTCAATCTTGTAGTATTCAGAAAGATCAGGTTCAAGTTTTACTTCAAATGTCTTTTTATCAATAGTCTTTGCAAGCTTGTAAACATGGGGGCCTACATGCTCGTCATTGAAAATAGTGTAAATCTCCGTTGGAGCTGAGTTCCTGTACAGTCCGTCGAACTCATCAAGTGAATATGGTGCAAGGAAATCTGCAAACAGTGCTCCAATGTAAAGAACTGCCAAAATAATAAATGAAACCTGAGCAAGTTTATGCTTTTTAAGCTTTCTTGCCATCAGAGTCCACTGGGAGGCAAGATAATAATCTTCTTTTGACTTAGTACTTTTTGCCATTATCTGTTACCTCCTGAATATCTGATTCTTGGATCAAGGAAGGCGAGGGCTATATCAGACAAAAGAACTCCGATAACGACCAGGACTGCCTGGATCATAACGATTGCACCTGCAAGGTACATATCCTGAGACTGAAGAGCCTTATAAAGTACAGGTCCCTGAATCTGCATGTTAAGCACAAGAGCTGTTACTGTAGATCCTGAGAACAGGCTTGAAAGAACTCCGCCAAGGCCTGATACAGTAGGGTTTATAGCTGCTCTGAAGCAGTACTTCATGATGATCTTTCCTTCAGGAACACCCTTAGCTCTTGCTGTAAGTGTGTACTGCTGCGCAACCTCATCAAGCATCTGGGCTCTCACTGAACGGATGATTCCGCAGGTGCCGCTTGTACCAATTACGATAATAGGGATGATCATTCTTTTTAAGAAGTCACCGAAATTGTATAAATGAACGCCGTTTTGTAACATCTCCTGGCTGAAAAGGCCTACATTGGCATTTCCCGTCCATTTATAGGAGAGATACATAAGCACAATTGCCAAAATAAAGTTCGGTATGGCAGTACCTAAGAATCCGATTATGGCGGATATGTAATCGCCAACAGAATACTGATGAGTACTTGCATATACCGCTATAGGTATAGAAACCAGGTACTGGAACAGCATGATGATAGCTGTTACGCCGATCGTCAGCCCCAGTCTGTCATTAACTACACTCCACACATCTCTTCCGTATGCAAAAGAATATTTCCAGTTGTGATGTGAATGATAAAGTCTGTAATACGCTGAATCTGTAGGGGTCCAGATAATATCTTTTACCCACTTTAAATACTGCTGCCAAACAGGCAGATCAAGTCCATAGTCTGCTCTCATTGATGCCGCATAATCTGCATCTACTAATTCACCCTCGGTTGCAAGCGCCGCTATATGCGCGGATACATAGTCTCCCGGAGGAAGCTGAATAACGAAGAAAACCAAGATTGAGATTAAAAGAATTGTTGGAATGAACATGAGTACACGCTTGATGATGTACTGAACAAGATCCTTCTGAAAAAAGGCCTTAAGACTGTCCCCAAAACTCCTTTTTGCCACTTTTTCCTCCATTAGAAATGTCCCTTTCCTTAAAAATCCGGAGACGTGGAAACCAACCACGCCTCCGGTACTATTTTAAATAATACTACTGTGTTGTCCCCAGAATTACTCTGCCTTAAACATTACTTCGTAATGAGCCATGTTTGCGTACTGGTAGCAGTCAGCCCATACAAGACCATCTGCATAGTTCTTAAGCTTTGAAGAAATGATCTCGTAAGAATTCTCTGCCTTAAGGTATGCAATTGACCAGAGGTTCTCTTTGTGGATATTGAAGATCTCAGCCTGATAGCCATCTCTTTCAGCCTCATCGGATGTAAGACGCCACTTATCATAAAGTTCAACAAGCTTTGCCATATCACCTGTAGGCTCAACACCCTGTTCACCCTTTGTTGCGTAGTATGTACCATACTCGCCATACCATTCAGCTGCCTGTGCGATAGGAACAAATGGAGCCGCTCTATCCTTAAGTGAAGCACCGCCGATAGATGTATGAGGTCCCATTACAGCAACCCAGTCGTTATTGTCGATTGTCTCATCAAATGCTGAAACTTCAAGGTTCTTAAGTGCGCAGTTGATGCCTACTGCCTTATAGTACTGCTCGAATACAGGATAAGACTCATCAGCGCCGCCATCATATGCAAGGAATGTGATCATGAGGTCTGAACCATCTGCAAAATCATAGAAACCGTCAGATCCCTTTACAAGCCCGCATCCTTCAAGAAGGCTCTGTGCCTTTTCAACATCATATTCAGTCCACTTTGTCTCCCACTCAGCGTCATAACCAACGTTGCCTTCTGCAGGAGCTGCCTGACCAGGCTCAAGGAATCCATCTGTAAGAAGCTGTGATACCTGTGCTCTGTCTACGCAGATTGACATTGCCTCACGGAAGTCCTTGTTAGCAAAAAGATCTGCATAATTCTTGTCTGTGTTTGTGTAGTTAAATGTGATCTGGTAGCTACCCCAGTTTGTTGTGCCCCATTCACGAATCTCTGCTGCATCACCAAGGTCAGCCTTTGTTGCTGCAATGTCCTGCATAGCGATTGTGATGATATCAAGCTCTCCTGAACGGAACATAAGAAGATCCTGTCCATCTTCAGAAGTTGTGTTAAAGTGAAGTGCATCAACATATGGAAGCTGGTTTCCGGCTGCATCAACTTTCCAGAAGTATGGGTTACGATCCATGATGCAAAGTGTGTCATCCTTTGAACTGTTTCCAGGAACAGTTGAAAGAACGAATGAGTTAAGTGTAGGAACTCCTGATGTATTCCAGAAGTTGTAAGCAACTGCTTTACCTAAATCCTTAACTGTAGCTGCATCGATGTTCTTTTTCTGAGCGTTTGCAAGAACTTCTTCCTCTGAGAGGCCTGTGCTCTGCCAGTACTCATTCTCAACATATGGGAAGTCTTCAGAATCAGGAATAAGGTCGCTTAAATAGTGAGCTGGAGCCCAGCACCATTTAAAGTCGCCGTTCTCAATGAAATCAGCTGGATACTTAGGATTTACGAATGTCCATGTTACTGTATAATCATCAACCTTTGTAAGGGTTGCATAAGCATCCTCTCCATCTACTTCTTCCTTAAGTGCTGACCAGCCGTTCTTCTTGCTGTCGAAATTTGAAAGATGGCACATGTAGTACCAGAATGTAATATCGTCAGCTGTGAATGGCTCACCGTCAGACCATTTCATGCCTTCTCTTAATTTGAAGGTCCATTCTGTGTAGTCATCATTATGTTCAAAAGATTTAATAACGTTTGGATAGTAAGATCCGTCTGTGTTATAACGGATGATAGACTCAAGAGTAGGTCTTGATAATCCCCAACCGCCGCCTGCGCCTGCAAGATTGATAACCCCACCATAATTACCGATCTCAATTTTGGCACCGGTAGCATCTGCTGTCTCAACAAAAATGTTGTCCGCATTAGGAATCCTTTCATCTACTGCCGGAAGTGTGCCTGCTGTTACCTGCTCTGCCAGCATAGGTGCTTCTGAATAACCTGAAATCTCCACAGCCTCTGCTGTTGTAGCTTCTGCAGTAGCAGTTTCTGCAACTGAAGCTTCAGCCTGTGAACTCTGTGTAGTGTCTGCTGAAGTGCTTGGTGTAGCTGCCCCACCACAACCTGCAAGCATTGTTACAGATGTTGCTGCTACGAGAACTGCAGATAATACTTTATTACTTGTACTCTTTCTCATATTCCCTCCTTATTTTGAAAACCTTCAACACCATTATGATATCATTGGTTTCCCACACTATATAGCCAAAATTTTATCTTTTTTTAATAAAACATTGCATATTTTGTCATAATGACAATTATTAATATTTTATTAAATAAAAGATCATGGATACATCTTACGGTACAGTCCCTTTAATACTTCTGCATCAAGTTCTCTGATAGTGTTTGAAGGGCTTCCACTTATCATTGCATCCTCTGCCATTTTATCGATGCTTGCATAGAATTCCTCTCTGTTTATGCCATAGCCTTCAAGAGTTGGAATCTGGCAAACATCGCAGATTTTTCTGATCTGTACCATAAAGGCATCTGCAGCTTTATCATCAGAGTCCTCATCAGTGGCTGCCCCTATCGCTCTTGCCATATCTGCAAATCTGTCCTTTGCTCCCTCTTTTGCATAATCAAGACAGACTCCCAAAAGCATGGCATTGGATATTCCATGAGGAACGTGGAAAAGAGCTCCAATTGGGCGGCTCATTCCATGAACAAGAGTTACACTTGAATTGTTAAATGCCATTCCTGCCTCAAGTGCAGCAATAGACATCTGTGTTCTGGCTACGTCATTTCCTCCGTCGTGATATGAAAGTGGAAGGTAGTTGAATATTCTTTTTATTGCAGATATTGCCAAGGTATCTGTCAGAGCCTGTGCTTTTCTTGATGTATAGGCTTCTACTGCATGTGTGAGGGCATCAAGTCCTGTTGATGCAGTCATTTTAGGTGGAAGTGTAAATGTAAGCTCAGGGTCAATGATCGCTACGTCAGGAATAAGCTGAGCTCCCTTAAGAAGCATTTTTACCCCAGACTCAACATCCGAAATGATAGTAAACTGAGTGGCCTCAGAGCCTGTGCCTGCAGTTGTAGGGATTGCAATCATCTTGGCTTTTATTCCAGATATTTCTTTTCCCATGTAGTCGGAGATCTTGCCGGGATTAGCATCCATTGCAGCCACAGCCTTCATGATATCAAGAGCGCTTCCTCCGCCGATTCCGATGAGGAAATCACATTCTTCCTTCTTGTAGATAGAAAGAGCTTCATCGATCATGATGTTGGTAGGCTCTCCCAGAAAATTATCAAATATTGCAAATTTTATATTCTTCTTGGAAAGAGCATCAGTAACGATTTTTACCTTTCCAAGTTTCTCAGTGATCTGGTCACAGACAATAAGTGCCTTTTTCCCGAAGTTATCAATATAATTTCCAACTTCCTTAAGGCTGCCTTTCCCTGTAACTATTTTCCCAGGTACTATAAATTCTTTTGCCATAACAAAAGTCCCCCTTACTCTACTTCAGAAAGTTTTACTGGTCTGTGTTCTTTTACTGAAAGGTTAGCTGCCATTGCCATAAGAACCGGCTTAAGTCCGTCGTCAATGCCAACAACTGTATCTGTATCATTTTCAACAGCATCAATGAATGCTTTGATCTCGTCTGAATAAGCCTGCATGTATCTCTCAAGGAAGAAGAATAATGGCTTTTCGCCTGTTACGCCCTGTTCGTTTGAAAGAACTACATTAGACTGTGAATCATTGGCATTTGCGACCATTCCCTTTGAGCCAAATACTTCAGCTCTCTGGTCATATCCGTATACGGACTTTCTGCAGTTATCAATAACTACGAGAGCTCCGTTTTTCATCTTGATCGTGATAACTGCGGTATCTACATCGCCTGCTTTTCCAATTTCAGGGTCAACCAAAACTGCTGACTGCACGTAGATTTCTTCTGCATCACAACCGGCAAGAAATCTTGCCATGTCAAAATCGTGGATTGTCATATCCATGAACATTCCGCCTGACACTGCAACATATGCAGGTGACGGTGGTTCAGGGTCTCTTGATGTGATCTTGATGATCTGAGGATCACCTACTTTGCCTGCTGCCACTGCTGCCTGAACGGCTTTGAAGTTGTGATCAAATCTTCTGTTGAAGCCCACCTGATACTTGAGGTTCTTGCCCTTAAGTGCATCGATAACTTCGTGGATCTTGCTTACGTCATGATCGATCGGCTTTTCGCAAAAGACATGTTTTCCTGCGTTAATTGCTTCGATAGAGATAGGAGCGTGAGTATCTGTTGATGAGCAGATAAGTACTGCCTGGATCTCCGGATCGTTTATGATTTCCTTATAGTCTTTTGTAACGTTCTGTATTCCCATTCCTTTAGCCCAAGCGGCCGTCTCATCATTCATGAAGGGATCTGCGAGTGTCTTTATCTTTGCTCCCGGAACGTTATTTGTAATGCTCTGTACATGTACCTTTCCAATTCGGCCTGCGCCGATAATTCCAACTGTAACCATTGTGTCTCTTTCCCCTTTCGTTGGTTGCACTATCTTTGTTGTTTTTGCTATGAATCACATATCGTTATAAGAATCTGCACTTAAAGTCCTGTTTTTTCTGAAATGTACTTTCTTGCTTTTAGTGCGTATTCGAATGGATTGGCTTTAGCTGGGTCTTGTTCTGCTTCTACTACTACCCAGCCTTCGTAGCCGGATTCTTCGAGTACTTTGAAGAGTGGTGCAAAGTTTACGTCGCCATCGCCAGGTACTGTGAAGACACCTTCCCTTACTCCTTTAAGGAAACTCCAATTATTCTTTCTGGCTTCTTCAACACGCTCTTTTCTAATATCCTTCAAATGAACATGTTTTATTCTCTTTACATACTTTCTAAGTATCGGCTCAGGGTCGATGCCTGCAAATGAGAGGTGACCTGAGTCAAAGAGGAGGTATACAAGCTCAGGATCTACCATGTCCATGAAACGGTCTATTTCTTCCTCAGTCTGGACTACTGTTCCCATATGATGGTGATATGTAAGTGTCATGCCGTGTTCTTTTGCGACTTTGCCAAGGCGGTTAAGTCCGTCGGTAAGTTTTACCCATTCATCATCGTTCATGACATACTTATCCACAAAAATAGGCTGATCAAGTTTGCCCTGTGTGGAATAACTCTGCTCAGATGCGCCGATAACCTTTGCTCCAAGAGTCTTTAAAAACTCAAGCTGAGCTATGAATTCCTTCTCCACCTCTTCATATGGTTTTGTTAAAAGAAATGATGAAAACCATTGGTTGCAAACCTGTATTCCCCTAAGATCCAGTGCTCTCTTCAATATTTCTGCATCCTTTGGATACTTGCTTCCAACCTCACACCCTTTGAATCCGGCAAGAGCCATTTCTGAAATGCACTGTTCAAAAGTATTCTCTTTTCCCAGATCAGGCATATCATCGTTGGTCCAGCCAATAGGTGCTATCCCCAAAGAAACCTTGTTTTTATCTAACATTTTCCCTTCTCCTTTAAATTTTTTACCCCTTATGATTTATCCTTTATAATCGTACTGGGATTCTCACTAGGCTCGTAATAACCTCGCCAAGTGTTCACCCATCACTCGCACTAGATTCGAAAATACCTCATCAAGTGCTCTGTAGAAGCCAAGTGTAACGCTCATCATCTATTCTGTCGGTCCATGGATTGCCCGGCAGATGTCTTATCATCCAGCAGGTATACATCTGAAATCCCGGTGCGCAGGACTGCGGATGAACTTTGCCTCCGGGAATTGCTGAAAAGCTTCCGTCAACGCTCTTAAATACTTCATCTCCCACAAAGCTTGCTCCGAATCCTTCCGGACGATCAAACAGGAAATAATAGGTTTCAGGCTGTGGATGAGTGTGTGGAATATACCCTGACCAGTTGCCCGGGTCATTTAACACTTCTCCCAGAACCATGTTTGAATATGGCGCTGTCTCATAATCGAACGCAGTGCTGACTCTTCTCTTTGCCGTGCCCCCGAATTTATCTTTGCAGGAATAGATCCAAGGTGTGTTCTCCGGATCATAGAACTTTGCTTCGAATTCTCTTTCATTATCTGTGCACTGAATAAGAACCTCGGCGTCGCTTTCCGCCTCGATCACAACCTTTGTGTTTTTGCAGACATGAAGAGCATATAGCCCGTCAGTGAACACGTCTTTTCTGTAAACCTCTTTTTCCTGCCCATTCCACGAGTATTTGAGCTTTCCTTTGAGCAAAAGAACTGCCATCTCCTCTTCAGGTTTAAGTAGTTCTTTTGTCTGTCCCTGTGACATGCGATAAACTCTGATGTCCATAAGCATATCTTTGTAATCATTGTCATAGGTTGTCAGGATTTTCTCACCGTTTGCGTCAAACTCAGGATATCCAAAAACTTTTCCCATATGTGTAACCCCTTCTTTCTTACTACTCTTTTTAATCAAATTTATTTTCATTTGGCATTTCAGCCTTAACTACTTTTTAGTATTTTCTTGCTTCGCGTCTGCCTTCTTCGACTTCTTTTCTGCAGTCTCTTACGCTTTTACTTTCAGAAACAGCTGCCAGTCCTACATCCCACCAGGAATCATAGCCATCAGTCATAGTCTTAGGCATTACTTTAAGATCTATTAGTGTTGAAACTTTCTGTTTCTTGGAATCCTTGAGGGCTTCTTCCAGCTCTTCCACTGTTCTTACTGTGTAAGTCTTAAGTCCGTATCCTCTTCCAATCATTGCATAATCAATAGGAATAAGGTCTCCTGAGAGCTTTCCATTTTTGTCTCTATAGCGGAACTCTGTTGCAATTGAGCCCATACCATGAGTCATTTCAAGGTTGTTGATGCAGCCAAAGCCACAGTTATCAAATACGAGGATATTTATCTTGGCTCTTTCCTGCATCGCTGTTGCAATCTCACTATGGAGCATGAGGAAACTTCCGTCTCCAAGGAATGTGTAAACTTCCTTTTTAGGATCTGCAAGTCTTACGCCGAGAGCTCCAGCAACTTCATATCCCATGCAGGAATATCCGTATTCTGCGTGATATCCGCATCTTTCGTCTGTGGTCCACATTCTCTGAAGATCACTTGGAAGTGAACCGCCGGCTGTAACTATTGTTGCGTTCTCGTCTATGCATCTTCTGACTGTAGCAATCGCCGCGGTCTGAGTCAGAGTTGCCTTTGTAAGTTCATGGAACTCTGGAAGTGTTCTTGGATCGCGAGCCTCGATCATAGGCTTAAACTTAGGGCCTGTATAAACAATGCCGCCAAGTCGCTCCATCTCTTTGTCCCATTTAGCTTTTGCAGATTTAATCTCATCCTTATAGGCACTCTTATATTTGCTCTTTGAAAGCTCCTTTATCACCAAAAGAAGTGTCTCTTTTAAGTCGCCAACTGCCTTTGTGCCATCCATCTTGTAGGCATCAAAGCGGTTTACATTTATGGTCACAACTTCCGCACCCTGCTTAAATTGCCTCTTTGAACCTGTTGTGAAATCTGAAAGCCTTGTTCCAAGCGCAATTATAAGATCAGCCTTTTTTGCAATCTGGTTAGCTGCTGAAGTTCCTGTTACTCCGATTCCTCCAAGACACATAGGATCAGATGACTTGCAGGCACTCTTTCCTGACTGAGTCTCTCCAAATGGAATGTTAAAAGAGTTGCAGAATTTCTCTATTGTTTCGCCGGCTTCAGAATACTTGGCTCCGCCGCCAACTACTACGAGTGGCTTCTTTGCCTTTTTTATCTTCTCAACAACATCAGCTACTTCTTCAAAAGCTGCTGCCTGACGAACTATTCTGTGGACTCTCTTTTTAAAGAAGTACTCCGGATAATCGTAAGCTTCACCCTCTATATCCTGAGGAAGTGCAATGCAGACAGCGCCGGTCTGAGCCGGGTCTGTCAAAACTCTCATGGCACTTATCATAGCTGTCATAAGCTGCTCAGGTCTGTTTATTCTGTCCCAGTACTTGCACACTGGCTTAAATGCATCGTTTGTTGTAACAGCGAGAGATGAATCAACTTCCAGCTGCTGCAGAACAGGATCAGGCTGCCTTGACGCAAAAGTGTCCGCCGGAAAAACCAGAAGCGGAATATGATTAACAGTAGCATCAGCGCAGGCTGTAACCATATTTGCAGCACCGGGGCCAACGCTTGATGAACATGCGATGATCTTTCTTCGATTGTGCTGTTTTGCAAATGCGCAGGCTGTGTGGCACATTCCCTGCTCATTTCTCCCCTGAAATACCTTTAACTTTCCCGGATTCTGATCAAGGGCTTCCCCAAGTCCGACTGCAATTCCATGTCCGAATATAGTAAAAATACCTTCTACAAACTTTGTCTCTTTTCCGTCAAAAGAAACATACTGCTGGTCAAGGAATCTCACCAGCGCCTGTGCTGTTGTCAGCTTAACTGTTTTCTCCATAACCTTCTCCTATATGAAAATGCTATACCCATGTTTTTGCTCAAAAAAATATGATATAGAGCAAAAATCTTCTCCATATCATACATTTTATTTTTATTTTATAGCATTATCTACGCGGTTTTTATGCTTGCAAGGATAAAACATTGCATTTTTTATCTTTGTGACAATGATAATATTTTCTACTTATCTTCCTAACGATGCTGTCAGCATTTTCATTCATGCTATCGCGATAGACTTCAACATTTTCATACTCATTTCTACTCTTTAAATAGTCAATCATGTTTTCTATCGAAGCATAGATTAGAGAGTAAGGCAATTTTTGACTGTGATTAAAATATGAATTGTATGCAACTATGGAAGAATATTCACGAATTATAATAGAGCAATATTGTATGACACATAAGAATACAAAGAAAAGCAGATTCCTTTGGGACCTGCTTGAGTTGTCATACACGATGGAATGTGAGCCGGAGGATTGGGAGGCATTACAGCTTGAAAAATATATTGACCAGGAAAGAAATCTTGAGTTGAGAGAGGCTTTAGAAGATCTTGATGACTTTCTGTTTGGAAAAAATGCAAGCAAACTTTCTAAAAAGCCTATAAAATGCAAGTTTACACAATATTTATAAGTGGATACTACTATATCTTGACTCAAACATTTTATAGATACATCTTATTGATAATTTCTAGCACAAATAGGTAGACAAAAATGCAAGAAATGATTAGAGCAGCTATACAGGTTAGTTTTCATTGTAGGCTGCTTTTTCTGTGGGTATAATGTATTTAGTTGAATAAAATTTATTGGATGGGGTGGTTATATATGACAAATCTAATAGGTAGGCTTCAAGAAGTTGATATTAGAGAACTATGGTCACATGAACAGTATGATTTTTCTGAGTGGCTTTCTCATTCAGAAAATCTTGAACTGTTAAATGAGGAAATAGGCACATCACTCACAGAAGTTGAGAAGGAAAAGCCTGTGGGCGCATATCGATGTGATTTGGTTGGAACAGACGAAACTGGCAATACAATTATTATTGAAAATCAGCTAGAAACATCTAATCATGAACACTTGGGGAAGCTGATTACATATGCATCCGGACTTGACGCTAAGACCATTGTATGGATTGTACGTGAAGCAAGGGAAGAGCACAAAAGTGCAATTGAATGGCTTAACAATAATACAGCTGAGAATATCGGCTTCTTTCTATTAGAAATACACGCCTACAAGATTGGTGATTCATTACCGGCAGCCAAGTTTGTGGTTGTTGAAAGTCCTAATGATTTCATCAAGAGTTCAAAGGCAGGCTCTAATAATAGTAATGATGAACTTAGGTACTCTCAATCTGAACGTTTAGTATTCTGGACAAGATTTCAGGAGCTCTTAAAAGAGACCAAAGCATTTAACCCTAAAAAGGTATCAACACATCATTACTGCAATTTGCCTATAGGCAACTCCCAGTCTTATATATCCATCACTCTTATAAATGTTGAAGGGTACATAGGAGTTTCGATTTATATTCCAGATAATAAGGACTTCTATGATAAGTTAGCTCAGTACAAGGATGAAATAAACCAAAAGGCAGGAGATGTGGAACTTAAGTGGATGAGGCTTGATAATAGGAAAGCTGCAAGAATTTTTACAATGATTCCGGGATTGGATTTCGATAATCATGATAATTACGATGAGCTCATTCATGCAACTATCGATAGATCAGTCTTTTTAAGGAATTTATTTAAACCTTACATCGCAAAAATATTGTAAGAAAGAGGTTGGTCGTGGCGTTGCTTACATGCGCAATTTGTGGAAAAAGTGCTGGAATGACAGCAAATAAATTAGCAGGCTGTAATGGATATCTGTGCAGAAAATGTCTAAAGGCAGCAGGTGGTCTTGGAGCATGGATGCAGATAAGAATAAACGCTTCTATTAACAATCCCCCCATACTACTTCTTTATTGCAATAGAACTGATCTAATGCAAAACAACTTGGTTGTGCTCTTTTCTTACCAAAGCAATCAGTTGGATAAATATCTTTTTTATATCCTTTCCAACCATTTCCATTTGATTGTGCTTCATTAAATTTAAGAATAAAATCTTCAACTTCCTTTTCATTTAAGACTTTTTCATTTGAAATCTTATAACTATCCGTCTCTCTTATAAGATTTCCTTCAAAGTCCATATAAAATGAAATATCAGTTCTTCTATCTTTTATAAAAAATTTTCTTGCAACATATATCTCTCCAGTATCTAAATCTTTATACTGAGAACCCTTGCAATAGCTTTTAACGTCATAATAATTATCGTATTCATGATTTCCTCTATAATTATAAAGATAGACTGTACGACCATCCATTGCTGCTTCACGTGCTTTTACAGACCGTTTCTCTTCTGTGAGATTTCTAATGACATTACCATGAATGTCTCTTACACAAACATCCTTACCTTCATTTTCATTTATGGCAGGATCAACTTTACATAATTCTCCTGTGTTAATAAGTCTAGTAGCACCATGTCTATCAAGATAAATACCAGCAGGATTCTTTCCTTCAGCCTGCAATTCTCTTCCGTGTTCTTTGAGTTCATGATTTTCTACTGCTCCAGAAACTCCATCTACAACAGCTGCTCCAACTACATATAATACATATAATAATCCAATCATTAGTGAACCTCCTTAAATTATTTGTTTTATCAATCGATTAGCCATTATTTTGGTTAATTCTTAATTAATGGAAAATTGCATATTAAATATTTTCTATTCTGTCATTACATATAGTTTGCTTGACAATTGCCAATCAGATGATATCCCTTCATTGTCTAGTAAAAGGGAATCCATCTTAGCAAATATATCTATCAGGTCTTTAGTATCCACCTCAGGGCAATTTATATTCTCAAAATTCCACTTAATCCATATGCTATGAAGAAAATATGGCCTTAATGGATCATCTGCATTAAAAGATAAAAGTCCTCTTTTACTAAGGACCTTTAATAGTTCACATGCTTCTTTGTAATTTTGTGCCTTATCGTACAGAATATGACTTTTGCCAGGTATACACTCCACTTCATCTGAAAAAAGCACTTTTTCAAGATCTTTAATTGTGTGCTCATGTCTATTTTTTTTCATAATTCATCATCCTCTTCTAAGTCAATAATTCCTACTAACCGGTAACCATTTCTTTTTAGAACTTTTTTGAACCATCTTAATCTAAACTTTTTCACTTATAACTCCTTTCCATAAGAAGACTTGCATAATAAAAATACAAATCTAAATAATTATTCCTTACATCATATAAAGCAAACAAAACGTCATAAAGTATCATTTTTAAAAAAAGAATATTTTAAAACAATAAAACCATCACATTTTTAATGTGATATGATTCTGTAATACTATTTGAGATCATTTTTAATCATAATAATTTGATGTAGTAGGAGAAAAAGAACATAATTACAAGTGATTACTTACATAATGATACTGGACATGAAAATAATTATTATTTATACAGACTAGGCTTAGGAAGTGGCAATTTTCGTGACCGAATCAGATGGGTATGCTGAGGAAATCCTGTATATTATTTTCGGCATAGCGATAGTAACAATCTTGGAAATTTGTTTGATATTAAAGCCGTTTTTCTAGACATATGTTACTATCCATGAGTTAACATGAGTTCAAAGAATTCAGTGTCTTTACAACTTTTAGCAAGTCAATCGATTAGGTGTTAAAATAATAACCTAAAGTCCCGTCATTTTATACCAAGGATTATGTCGGGACAGGTACTCCCATAAGCTCATAGAGCTTACGTTG
>NZ_SVFW01000024.1:0-56663 GCF_015056685.1 Butyrivibrio sp.
CTACACCCTTAGCAGGGGCGCCTCTTCAGCCACTTGAGTATTTCTCCATGCCTGAATCCCTCTACCAATATGTGGTTTTGAATTCATGCGCCTATGTCTAATAACCAAGACGCAAATGTAATTATACAAAGACCCAAAGGCTTTGTCAATTGTTTTCTCACTATTTATTATATACCAAATTTCTTTAAATCAACTTTTCCATTTATAACTTCAACGCCTTCTTTTAAAAGAAGACTCTCCTGCACACCTTCTCCAAAAGCAAAATTGCCCGCGAGCTTTCCCTGTGAATTAACCACTCTAAAGCATGGTATGTTATCAGGGTCCGGATTGTTATGCAAGGCATTACCTACAGCTCTGCACATTCTCTTATTTCCCGCCATTTCTGCAACCTGTCCATATGTAGCAACATGACCTTTTGGAATTCTTTTCACAACTTCATATATCCTTTTTGTAGGCGAGTCTGTAATAGGTAAAGACAGACCATATTGAATAACTTCTTCTCTCGACTTCATTTAGTATTACCTTCTAGTTTTTCTCATAAAGATTGTTTCCTTTAGAATCAATTACTACAATTGCAGGAAATCTCTCAACTTTAAGCTTTCTGATAGCTTCGGTGCCAAGGTCATCATAGGCAATTACTTCTGACTCTACGATAGCTTTGGACAAAAGAGCTCCCGCTCCGCCAATAGCTGCAAAGTACACTGCGTCATTTCTTATCATGGCATCTATTACTTCTTTTGATCTTTTGCCTTTTCCAATCATTCCGCCGAGACCAAGGTCAAGTAATGCCGGAGCATATTTGTCCATTCGGCTTGCAGTTGTGGGGCCAGCGGACCCTATTGGGCGTCCTTCTCTTGCAGGTGATGGTCCCATATAGTATATGAGATTTCCTTCCATATCAATCGGGAGTGGTTCTCCTTTGGCAAGCGCTTCAGACATTCGCTTATGGGCTGCATCTCTTGCTGTGTATATGGTTCCTGTAATATAAACCATATCGCCTGCCTTAAGTTCCTTCATTTTATTCTTATCTACGGGAGCCTGAATTTCTATATCCATATTGTTGTCTTCCATACTCTTTCAATTATGTATTTTTGCCGCTTCATTTATAAAAGCTTGTTGTCCACATTTAATGTACAATTACTTTTATTTATCCACATTACTTTGGTCAATATTCATTATTACAGTGTCTTCGTCACATGTCTGTTCACATGACAGCATATATTAACTGCTACAGGAAGTCCTGCAATATGAGTCGCATAAGTATTGATGTTTACTGCAAGAGCTGTTATTTTCCCGCCAAGACCGGCCGGGCCAATACCTGTCGAATTGATCATTTCGAGGATCTCTTTTTCCATATCACAAACGTATTCTATCTCAGAATGTTCTCCAACAGGTCTTGTCAATGCTTCTTTTGCCATTTCCGCGCACTTCTCAAAGGTTCCACCGATTCCAACTCCCACTACCATAGGAGGGCAGGCGTTTGGACCCGCATCTTTTACTGCCTGTACAACTGCTGCCTTGACGCCTTCTTCGCCATCAGCGGGCTTAAGCATGAATACACGGCTCATATTCTCTGAGCCAAATCCTTTAGGCGCGCAGGTGATCGTAACCTTATCACCAGGCACTATATCATAATGAATTACAGCAGGGGTATTATCTTTTGTGTTCTCTCTTATCAGCGGATCTCCTACAACCGACTTTCTAAGATACCCTTCTGTATATCCCTGACGAACGCCTTCATTTATGGCATCGTTTAAATTTCCGCCCACGAAATGTACATCCTGTCCAACCTTAAAAAAGAACACGGCCATTCCCGTGTCCTGGCATATTGGAATCTGATCATTTTCTGCAATCTCAAGATTTTCCTGAAGCTGAGCAAAAATCTTTTTCCCAAGTTCTGATTCTTCTTCATTCTTTGCTTTATCAAGAGCTCTCTGCATATCAGGTGAAAGCTTGTAGTTAGCACTGATACACATATCTTTTACTACCTGTGTTATTTCTGAAACGTTGATCTCGCGCATTTAAACCCCTTGTATATTATTTATAATCTGCCATATATTCCTTGATGCCATGATTTAACGCACTTTAGAATATATGGTTTATAGAAAAATAAGTAGACCCACAATGTGTGAATCTACTTAATATAATATCAGCCAATAATTGTATCTTTTATCTGAACAAGTTCTTCTGCTGAAGGACTTGTAGGATTCCAAAGAATCTTTTGTCCATCATTTTCATATCTTGGAATTACGTGAAGATGAAAATGCATAACAGTCTGACCTGCTACAGGTCCGTTGTTCTGCACAAGATTGAGTCCGTCACATGCAAGCTTCTCTTTCATAAGACCTGCTACTTTTTTAGCAACCTTAATTGCTCCTGCTGCCTTTTCTTCAGGAATTTCAAAAAGATCTGCGTAATGCTCCTTAGGAAGGACCAATGCGTGTCCCTTTGTGGCAGGGCCGTTGTCCAAAATTACTCTGAAATCGTTATCCTCATATATTGTGTTTGATGGAATCTCTCCATTTGCAATTTTACAAAAAATACATCCGTCCATTATGCCAAGCCCTCCATAACTTTATTATTGCTAAATACTACTATATTAATAACTCCCAGCACAAATCCTGTAAGGAATCCTCCCAGATGTGCCGGTGTATTTGCTCCTTTTTGAAAAAAGCACGCTTCAACTACAAACACCAATAAAAACAGCATTCTTACAGCAGTTCCTCTATTCTTGAGAAAGGTCTTTCTGTTGGCTATGATCCAGGCAGATAAAAAACCTACGATTCCCATGATAGCACCGCTTGCTCCAATAGAAAACCATGTAAGATTATTTCTGACCTCATAGGCCATGGAGAGGATGTTACCAAAGAATCCCGATAGCATGTAAAGAACTACATAATAAATATGACCTGTGTAATTCTCAACAACCGCTCCAACAAGAATCAAAATAGCCATATTGTTGCAGATATGGTCGATATCTGCATGGAGAAACATGGACGTGAAAATCCTGTAAAACTCTCCCTCGCCCAATATTTTCTCAGTTACCATGGCGCCGTCAGCATACATCCATTTGGCAAAGTGCTGACTCATAATAAATATGATCACATTCAAAAGAAATATGGCAATACTAATGTAAGCATGTTTATAGATTTGTTTCTGTCTTTCCCAAAATTCTTCTTCCTGCATATATGTCACCAAAAATTATCAGCCTTTTGTTTCCATAAGTTCAAAGAGTTGATCCATGCTTCTAAGGAGTTTAAAATCTCCCTTCATCTTTATGCTTCCGGCCATAAAGGCTCTTTGGAATGTCATATGACCATCAAGGATTTCTTCAAATATTTTCTGGTCTGTGGAAATAACCACGTCGCACCCTTCCTCTTCAGCCACACGGCAGCTGCACTTTGAATTGTTTATATCGATAATGATGGGTTTAAGCTTTCCTCCATCAATGAAGTTTATTCTGTACTTGGCATTTATGCCTGCCACAGGAGTAAACTTCTTTAAAAGAACTTTCGCATATTCCTCAGAATTACCTGATGCTGCGCCATCCTGTCCCATCTTATCCCTGAAGATGCTTGCAAGTTCCTGAAGATCTTCTTTTTGTTTCTTTACATATTTATCATCTGATGCATATTCCGAAAGCTGCTCAGATTCCTGAGGTGTGAGATCAATGCTGTTGGCAATTGCAACTTTATTGATAACCGCCTGATTGCTGGCAGGGAAAACAGGCATCTTTTGATTTATTGTCCTGTAAATGTTTTCAGCTTTTTTATCTATTATCTTGGTATACTCAGGGCTGTTCTCCAGCTTTGTTGTATCAGCGATGTATCCGCATATTCCCTCGCAGGGAAGTCCCCCAAGCATCTCCCAGGCAGCCGCAAGACTCATCATGCCTTCGCGCTCTCCATGGGTTGTAGACATGACAACCGGTGCCATGTATATCTGCTTTATCTTCTCTTTGTCGCCATAGAGCCAGCATGCATCCAAAAACTGCATCATGTAGCCGCCAACACCGAACCATTCAACTGTAGATGCAAGAATAACTCCATCCGCATCCTTCAAGGTGTTGGGCAAAGCCGTAATGCCGTTTCTCTGCTCATAGAGATTGTACTGCTGTACTTTAACATTTAATTCCTGTAAAACTGCTGTAATCTGCGAGATAACGCATAAGGTGGGATCATCGATGATTCCTCGTCCACCGTAATAGATATTAATCTTCATGAATACCCCTCCAACCAGTTAAGGATAGTATATCACATTTATCGAAGGTCAAAACATATTCTGCCCAATTTAACTTCATCCCCCTCATCAATATAGGTCTTTTTCTGTGCCGCAATCTTAAGGCCGTTAACGAACGAACCATTGGTAGATCCGAGATCGATCAGAGCGATTCCATTCTGATCCTTTACTATCCTGCAATGAAGTCTTGAAACGCTGCTGTCGGGTATAATTCTGTCAACGCAGCCCTCCATCTTTCCTATTGTTATAGGAAGCTTATCAAGCGCTATGCGTATGGTCTTATCAAGGTTTGTGCTGTATAGAGTCATCTCTTTTTCTTCATTATCTGTAAGAACTACTGTCTCTGCGTCGCAGTAGTCATTATGAGACCCGGATGTCATCTCGCCGGAAAAAGACGAAGTTACTCTGACCGGAGATTTGTAGGCTTCGTAATTTTCATCCTCAAAATCATCGTAATCCTCATAGGTCTCGTTATCATCCATTTCTTCTGTGGCTTTGTTTTCTTTTAAAGTCCCAGTTCCCTTCATAGTCTTTATCCCGCCAATAAGTGCCACAGCTCCCGTAATTCCTGATATTAGCATGATTCCTATAGACAAAAGATTCTCTTCCTTAGTTAGTATATAGTTCATTCTCACATACATTATTCCTGCAATAACAGCTATGAACATGAAAAAGAAAAGTATCTGAACTTTTCCACTAAGCTTCCTTTTTGAGCGCTCCATTCTGCTTTCTTCCACAGGGTCATCCTCAGGCTCATCAAAGCTATACTCATCCTCTGCGTAGAAATCCTCCTCAACCGGCTTTTGCTCTTTTTCCTCAACATTCTTCCCAAGAACATCTTCAAGAACATCCAAAAAGAGCATCTCTTTTATATGGGCTTTATCGCACAGATCATAGATCATATCAACAGCGCCCTCGTCGTCATGATCCACAATATCAAGAAGCTGCTCCGCAAACTCCTCAAAGCTCTTTTGTTCCTTAAGATAGGGGTAATACATAAAGCTGTACTCGCCTGATGAGAGATTTACAAAAACATTTTTTGTATCCAGAACTATCCCCTCTTCACCCATGAGAAATTCTGAGAGATTCTCCATCATTTCTTTCATATCTGAGAGGAGCTTTAAAAGCTGATCTTTACCAAGACCTTTAGCAGAAAACCTGTCAGCAATATTTATCATTGATGTAATGTCATAATATAAGAAGTTTTCCTGATTGATTGCTCGTATATTGCACTTTAGAAGCCTTTTTACTCTCCCGCTTTCAAGGATTTTCAGCTGATACTTTGCGTCTTTGTTCTCTTCATCGTTATCACAGTTACAGACCATGTAGCTATGCTTTAGATCTCTATAAAATTTAAATTCCATTTCTTCTCCTATTCCAAAAGTCCTTCCCCAAGATCTTTGTATCTCTTTATCTTTCTGATATGCCTGATGCAGTCCAGGTCTTTGGCTCTGCCTGCTGCCATGTAATCCCAACCGGTTTTTGGTTTCAGGAAAAAGTTGCCCATGGCACGGGTCCGCACATTCGCATATCCCCTAACAATCACTTCATTTCCATTTACTTCTGTCTTTATAACAGGCTTAGTACTCCCAAAATACTTATTTCCAAGCTTCTCATCTACCTTTAAATACTCTTTCGAATCGGCGATGCTTGTTCTGAATGCCAGAATATACGCATCCTGTGACAATATGCACCTTCCATATAAATAGTAGGCAAAAGATATTATGATTACGAAAACACATATGACCATGGGCACAATAAGTGAGGCCTCTAAGGTCATATACCCTTTTAATCTACGCAAACATACTCACCACCATTCCCGCAAATATAAATGGGACAAAGGGGAATGTGTCATTTCTTTTTGCCTTTCTTATTGTTATAAGGAGGATTGACATGATCCCACTTGTAAAAAGAGCTATCGCTATTCCAACAGCAAGTTTACTGATTCCAAAGGTCATACCTATTGCCAGGATTATCAGCCCATCTCCGTAGCCCATGCTTTGACGGCTCAAAAGAGCCAAAAGCATCATTACAGCTCCCGGAATAAGGCATATTGCCAGGTCCTCAATAGTTCTTTTCCCATTAAATAAAGCTATTGCTCCATCAGAAAGCGATAAAAAAGCCATACAGATGACAATCCATAGAGATATCTCCTTTTTTCGAATATCAGAAATAGCCGATAGCATCAGTAAAAAAAGCTGAGTTATATTAAAAATCATTTCCATATTATCCTCCGCATCCACTGCAGGAGTGCCTTCCTCCTACTTCAGAGATTGGTATTGTGTATATCTTTCTTTTAAGCCCCGGGCAGTCGACCTTGCTGTGATATCTGTTTCCATAGTCAGTTATGAACACGTTTCCACCATGCACCTGCTGCCCGCAGTATTCACAGGGGTAGTATTTTGAGCCATCATTATTTCTTGATTTCCCCAGTTCGTTATATGAAATGCTTCTGGTGCTTGTTTTCAGATATTTACAGTTTATGTCCCTGTGATAGACTTCTCCATGCTCGGTAACATAGACCATTTCTTCTTCAGAGGCTTCTTTATAGCCCCCACCTTCAAGGTCATATCCCGTCCAGGCATGGCCAAAAAATCTTCCTTCCACCGGAAACTCTCTAAAGCCCACAATTGGGATCATAGGCTTTACCTTGTAGGCCGCTACAATATCTATGTAGTCATTTCCTAAGAGAATCTGAGAGGACAAAAAGCTAAGTTCTCCTCCCGAAACAATCCCCTTTTTGAGTTCTTCTCCAAGGTAGTTTTCCACATTATTTTTGGCATATAGTGTAGATACAGCTCCGACAGCTGTGGAAAGGGCGGAGTTTTCTACGCCGACCACTTCTTCTGCGCTCTTTTCATCAAAAGCAAGAAGCATCATTTCACTCCCAGTCTGGTGCAAAGCTGCTTCTACATCGCACTGGATCTTGATGATGTTAAAAAGCATAAGGATGTTTGCAAAGAAGAACAAAAATAGGGGAAGTGCTATGGAGGCTTCAAGGGTCATAGAAGCAGTTAGAGACACTTCTTTTCTGATCACCTGGAGAAGCGACTGAATTATCCTTTTATTTTTTGTATAAGAAGTGCCTTTAGCTGCTCCTATTTTTGGTGTCTCACTCCTCATAACCATACACTCTTTCGATTGTTGCTCCATAACCATAACTTGTTCCTATTTCAATCTCTGCCCTAAAACAGTCAAGACAGTGATCTATTCTAAAATCTGCATTTCCTGCAGTTTTCCTTATGTCCATCTCCATTATGTCCATTAGCCTCTGTGTCTTTTTATCAAAATCAGTCATAAAAACTATCATCCGGAGATAATCCCTGTAATACAGCCCTTCACCACAGTCTCCTCCATCGCTGTCCCTGAAAGAGAACATGGCTTCTAATCCCAGGCGCCAGGTATCATCGCTTTTCATCAATGGAACCCTTCCTCCACTGAACAGGATTCGGAGGTCCGAAACACTCTCCGCAAAGGTCCATGCGAACAGTATTGAATATTTCACCAGTTCTTTTAACTCCGGAACCATCATCACTGCGGTCAAAAGAGATGCCATAAGATCTGCCGCATCGACTTTTGGCCTGCAGTTAAAAAGGTAAAGCATATTTGAGGCCTGCCTCCAGAAAAGAAGCGTCTTTGCTACCTGTTCAAGGTTGGCGTAGTCGCTGCTCTCGCCATAAGCCAGATACTCCATCTGATATTTCAAGAGAGATTTGTCCATCTCAGCGCCGAAATATCCGCACTTTTCATAGTAGTACTGCTCGATAAGAGCTCTTTTGGAGAGTGACATATCAAGCCCATCATCAAGACCTGTGCCTTTATTCTTTTCTCTGTGGGATACATATTCAGAAAGATTCACTGACGCATCTGATATGCGGGATTTGTCGGGAATAGCCAGACTTAAAGCGCCAATTCCTCTTTGAGAATTGACTGTATCTGCAGGGTTTCCAAGGCTTATCTGTTCCTCTTCGCCCTCTTCATTAACTATAGTAGGAAGTTCAACCGCATCTATCTGTTCCTGATTTTCTCTTGCCATCTCATCTACATCCGTCGTGTCAAATCCGGATTCCTTAAGGCTTCTGACATTCTCCTCAACATCTGTAACAAGACTCCCCATCACGTCTGCACCCATATAGGCAAGGATCTGCCGGTTCAGCACTGCGCCATCATTATCTGTGGCAAAAGAGCTGCCGGTAATCTTAGCATCCTTGCAGTACATGCCAAGCATGGTGTTTCGCCCAAGTGCCCTGCCCTGAAGCGATAGCTCGAGATTTTTTTGGACATAGTTTCTTAGATGTTCTTCTGTATTTACAATAGAATGACTTCCCGTTCCATAAGAAGTATCTACCATTAAAAGGCCATACTGCTCATAAAGCTGTCTGCTGTATTCTGCAAGAACAGAATTCATGGAGATGTCTGCCACGCATTCTGTCTTCATTTTTACTGCTCCGATCCTGGCTCCTTCATATAAAGCCAGGACCAGAGAAAGTATTATCGTGATAGAAAGGGATAGATAGACGGTGAGATACCCTTTAGTTTGTAACCGCACGGGTTTCCTGTCTGATAGTTTTAAAGACATCTTCGACAATTCCTGAAATCTGCTCCTTGAACACGATTACCAGGCCGATCAGAACTACGATTATCAGTATAACTTCTACTGTTCCCATTCCGGATTCATCATTCCAGAAATTTTTAATTCCTGTCATGATCCCTTCTCCGATTGCTTTTGTCTTTTTTACTAATTTATTCATTTTTCCTCCTTTTGCGCTCTGCGCTATATTTGTAAAAGCAGCATCTGCTATTACTTAAAATGCCATGTATGCCGGTATCATGATCATCACCATGACCACAAGAAGCATAAGTATCATGGGAAAAAGCAGTTTAGTTCCCGCTTCTTCACCAAGTTTCCTGACTGTATCCATTTTTTCATTGAAAGCGTTCTTTGATTCTTCATTAAGAACTTTTAATAGTTCTCCATTACCCTTTCTTAAGTTCTGTGAAAGAAGTGTGGAGAGTCTTGAGTATTGCTGACTTGCGCACCTTGCGCCAAACCTTTCATAGGCTTCTGCTTCAGATATTCCACTTGCCAGCTCTCTGCAGGTTCTCACCAGCTCTTCGTAGACGAAGCGCTTTTCTTCACCTTTTTCTCTTTCTTTAATGTAGTTTTTCCCAAGCTTTTCAAAAATATTTCTGACTGTCATCCCTGCTCCAAGGTAAAGAACAAGCTCAGACACCAGCTGCGGATAGTCTGTAAGCATCTGTAGATTTCTTTTTTCCATTTCTGCCTTAAGTTCTTTATCTTTTACCATGTAGCACAGGCAGGCGCCTATAATTGCCAGCGCCAATATGAGGATACTATTATCCTCAACATGCTCTGACCAGATGATCTTTTCTCCTTCAAGGTCTGTTGGGAGCTGTATTTTTTCATCATAAGTAGTCTTCCCGTCTGCTTCTTTTAGCAGATCTCCCAGATTTTTGGCTATTCTCTCCTTAGGCGAAAGAGCTTTTGGAAGCAAACGCATTACAAATTCCTGCTGCCATGTCTGTTCGTTATACTTGTAAATCGCCGTTACATTAACCAGTGAACCCTCTTTGGGAATCTTGTCCGTCTCAAGACTTCCGTCAGAATGCATGAGTTCAAAGTTATCAAGTTTCCACGAAATCAAAAATGGATATCCAGGAACGCTATCTATTAAATTTATGTCATCTCTTATCTCATCAAACGTTGGATTATCTTTTAGTATTAGTTGTTCAGCCTCTTTACTTGCTCTTTCAAAGAGCTCATTTGCTTCCTCGGCTGAATAAAGTCTCTCATTTACAAGGAAATCATATTCACCAATTTCCTCCCCGGTTTCATTTTGGGCCAAAAGACTGGCCTCAAACTCACCTTCCCCATAGTTTTTTCTGTAAATAATGCTTCCATTTTCCAGATACTTACTATTTCTGCTACTTATGAACACTGCTGCCGCCAAAAAACTTCCGGCAAGCATCATCGCCAAAACAATAGAGATCTTTCGTATAAAATACTCTGTCTCCATTTGTTCTATGTCTTTTCTGTTGTTTAGGGCCAAGAGATACCCTCTGATTTTTCCTTCTTCAATGGGCCTCTTTTTTCTACCAGTCTTTTCATAGATAAAAAGCGCTATCTTAAGAAATTCTCTGCTTATACCTTCTTCATTTATTCCTGAAGGCAGAGTCATATCTTTTGCCTTGATCCATAAGACAAAAAGAACTATCGGCGGTATAAAATATAAAACAATCATCTTTTCTTCCTTGCTTTGGGTATAGTTAAACTACGATATTTATGATCTTTTCAGATAATAGATATGCTGCAAGATACACGAGCATACAGATAGTCATAAGAACAATTCCAAACGGGTTATGATACAAAGGATTAAAGAAGCCTTTGCTGGTCAGACCTATATAAAAAATAATGAAAAATGGCACGCCATTCATTATTCTTGCTTCCATTCTCTTAGCACTTACCAGGACCTCGATTTCCTTTTCCACTTCTATCTTTCTTGATATTACAGAAATGGTCCTGCTTATAATTTCTGTCAGGTTTCCACCGGTTCTTTTGGCAACAGAAAAGACGATCGCAAACTCCAAAATATCTTTGTTTTCGCTTTCAACGCCAAAGTTATACAGAAGTTTTTCAAGTGGAATATTGTTTTTTAGTCCTTTGAGAATTCTGTGAAGATGATCACATATCAGACTCTTTTTTCCGTATAGAAGTTCTATGTCTCTTGTAGCCTCTTTAAAGGCATTTTCAACGGAATAACCCGCCTTAAGATTTGTAAGGACTGCGGCTATCGCGTCTTTAAACTGTATTCCTAAAAGTCTGCAGGCTCGTCTCTTTAAGATTTTTTTCTGGTAAAAGAACCAAAAAAGAGAAAGAGGCGACAATATGGCCATCGCCACATATGAGTCATAGAAAACTTTTCCGAAAAGTACAACCACTCCTATTCCCTGAAGTGCAATAGGGATGTCACTGATATTGGGACGGTAGTTTAAAACCTGCTGCCACAAGCTTTTCAGTATTCTTAAGTTCACCGGTTTTCCTCCATGATCCTACTATTCTCCCCTCTTTATCCACATCGTTTTCCTCAAACCTGAACAATTGGTTTACACATATTTTCCCGGTTAGAGGATCCAACTCTTTTTCAAGTTCACATATTTCCAGCAGTTTCCTTGATCTGTCCCTCAGCCTTCCAAGGTGTACAATAATGTCAATTCCAGAAGCTATCTGACCTCTGACTGCAGATAGGGGGATTTCCATTCCCATAAGGACCATGGTCTCCAGTCTTGAAAGCATGTCACCTGCGCTGTTAGCATGACCTGTTGACATTGACATGTGGCCGGTATTCATGGCCTGCAGCATATCAACTGTTTCCTCTCCTCTGACTTCGCCCACTACTATCCAATCCGGGCGCATTCGGAGGGAGGACTTGATAAGATCCCTGATAGTTATCTCTTTGCAGCCCTCAACATTGGCATTTCTGGCTTCAAGCTGAACCAGATTGGGAACCTGCCTTATCTGCAGCTCTGCATTATCCTCGATAGTTATAAGTCTTAGATCCTTAGGGATAAAATTGGAAAGTGCATTCAAAAAGGTTGTCTTTCCTGACCCGGTTCCACCTGAAATGAAGATGTTATACCCCGCCTTTACCAGGACTTTGAGGTATTCCTTAAGATATTCAGACAAAGCTCCAAGATTTATCAGATCATCCATGGAAAAGGGATTTTCCGGAAATCGCCTTATAGTTATGATTGGGCCGTTTAAGGCTATAGGATTGAGAACCACATTGATACGTGACCCGGAAATCCTTGCATCTACTATAGGCGATGCTTCATTAACTACTCTGTTGCAGGAGGCAACAATCTGCTGGACAACATCCTGAAGTTTTTCTTCTGACTCAAAGCGGCTTTCACTCTTAAATATTGAGCCATTTTTTTCAACAAAAATATTGTCTGTGCCGTTTACCATGATTTCCGTGACATCAGGGTCATCAAGCAGCTCCTGAAGAGCATCCAGCTTTCTTATAGAGTAAAAGACCTGCATTCTTACCTGTTTTCTTTGATTGGTGGAAATAGATAAGTGCCTTATTTCATCAAAGAGGGCCTTATCAATAAGCTCCAGCATCTCATCATCGGAAATGTCTTTGGAAAAATCCATGTCTTCGATTACTCTTTGCCTGACCCGAAGTTTTAGCTCATCAGCCTGCTTTGCCACTGATTATTTCCTCCTTCTTTAGAAGGTCACAGGTAAATCGGGAAAAAGAAGCAGTATCTTTTACGTCTGGAAGACTGATCTTTATGGTTGAAGCAAAAATATCTTCATATCCATTTTGCCTGAGTACATCTTCATACATCTCAATTCTGTAGGCATCAGCACCTGTCTGCCTTGTAATGGTAAACAGCTTGTCGCAGAGCTTTAAGATATCAAAGAATCCTTCAGGATATTCCGACAGATCAAGCAGTACATATTCATATCCCGCCTCGTGCACCAAAAGATCAATGAGCATCTTTAGTGATTCGGCGCTAATATCTCTGATCTGCATTGCAGTCCTTGCCGGCATGATAACATCAAGATTTCCAACTGCCTTTTTTATTTTTTCAAGATAAATACAAAACTTGTTTTTATCACCTTCTGAATAATACATAAGGTCGGTGATACTTCCATCAGATTCAACATTCAGGATTTTGGGAAGAGATGAGAAGCTGTCAAAGCTAAGCATGATTGTTCTTCCATAAGACGAGAGAATTTCTCCCATTTTCAGAGTTAAAGATGTCTGTCCACATTTAGATATTGGTGAAAAAAGCCCGATTACTTTTCCTTTATCGCTGTTAAAGCCTGCAGTCAGGCCATCAAAGGATTCTGCCTTTTCCGCACAGAAATCAACTATCGTATCAACTATCTTTCCAGCCTTTTGGTATTTTGTCGTATGGGCTATGTTCTGTTCGCCAAAAGAGCTTTCTTCCTCTTTTACACCTACAAAGTCTTCATCAAGGATCAGTATATTTTTAAAGTGCTCTGTTCCCGCTATTTCCCTAAGTTCCATAAGCGCTGACTCAGACACGATCAGGAGCGACGCCGTATTTTTCCTGGCGAAGTCCACCAAAATATCTACAGAAGTAAATGCTTCAATTTTAAATTTTAGTTTTAAGTTTTCTTTTAAATACTCGTAAAGCCTTCCGCAATAGGTCTCATCAAGATCACAGAGCGTTAGCAGTGGCCTTGTCATAATGTACCTCCAATAATAAACAATGCACTAATAAGCACCGGTACCGCAAAGTGTATCGTTCTTTTTTTGTTTCTTTTAAAGATCAAAATAAAAAGTGAAATAATACCAGCTATCAGGAATGATAGAATGATGCAGGAAAATGTGTCCTGCACTGACATAAAGGATGCTGCCGTCATGAATAACTTAACGTCTCCTGCGGCAATGCCTTTAAAAAGATATACAGGAAGCAAGATAACAAACGAAAAAGCGATTGCTGTCATTGCAGCCAGTAGAGATTCCAGCCCGCCCAAGGCTGCTGTGATGATTCCAACAAGTAATCCGGGAATCAACCAGAGATTATAAATCTTGTCTTTGTAAAGATCGGTAAATACCGCTCCAGACAAGAGGGTCAACAAAACCGTATCTATATAAGCTCACTCCTTTCTGTTTTTCTTCGAGCTCGCGAATATAGAATTTATCAAATTTGAGTTTTGTTGTAAACCCCCTTTTTCTGAATCGTCACTTTGCATAAATTAATTCAAACTACATAGCCTCTGTTCATGGAAAGTGCTGTAACATCTTCGTTTAAGCTGTGTTTTCCGTATGTGAGGCCTGCATAGACTTTCTGAGTGTTGTTCATCATAGGTTCACTGTTATCATTTTTTTCCAGCTCCCTGTAGGCTTCGTGAAGAGCTTTGATATTTTTCTTCACTCTCCAAATTCTATGAAGACTATGATTTGCTCCGGAAACAATTAATTCTTTTTTCGAAAAAATGTAAATTTTATGGAGCATTTTTCCCAAATCTGTGTGCAGATTTACTGAACGTATTAATTCGTCCAAACAGTTCTGAGCTTTTAATAAGCTCTTTTCACCCTCAGATTTCTGTCCGACGCTTATCTCATCCAGCGCATCGTTGAGATAGTCAATGATCATCTCGTAAAGAATAGTTATCATCTGGGTTTTGTTGGCCTGAGTTATTTTTAATGTGAATTCCTGTTTTTTCTCCTGAGTCATGTGGCACCTCGATTCGTTACAAGTCAGCGTTTACGGGTTACTGCAGAAGCTGTAACACCTGTGATGGTCTCTCATTGGCCTGTGCCATCATAGATGTTCCTGCCTGTGAAAGAACCTGCTGAGTTGAATAAACAGTCATTTCCTCTGCCATGTCTACATCCATGATCCTCGAATAAGCTGCAGTCATATTTTCAACTGTTATATCAAGTCCGCTTACTGTGTGTTCAAGTCTGTTCTGATAAGCACCAAGTCTGCTTCGAATTGCACTGATCTCTGAAATAGCATTCTTGATGCTGTCGATTCCCTCTCTCGCACCGACTTCATTGGCAAGATCAAGGTTATAAAGTCCAAGGGTCGTAAGAGAAATCTTATTTATTCTGATGTCAAGGGTCTGACCCTCGTTTGCGCCGACCTGCATTGTCATGGCGCCCGTTGTTGTAAGTTCCACATTGAGGTCACCGGCATATGGCTCATCAATCTGAATTGAGAGCTTTTTTCCTGTGCTGTCCGACAATGTAAGAACGTCCTCCTGGATTGAAACAAGCATATTGTTTGTCATGTACTCTTCGCCATCTTTATAGATCTTAATATCTTTTAGGACTTCTTCTTCGCAGAAGATTCCTTTTTTATCAACTCCGGTTGTACCAACAAGATTTATATAGCTGACATTTAGACCGGTTATCAGATAAGAGCCCTGATCCATGTTGTCAGAGTATGTGCTTACTTTAATGTTTGGATTGGTCTTTCCATCCTGATCGGTTACATATCCTTTCAGGTCAAAAGAGCCATCGAGAATGCTCTGGCCATTGAACTGAGTTGTGTCGGCCATTCTTTCTATTTCTTCTTTCAAAAGAGTTACCTCTGCCTGGATAGTCTGACGATCAGAGTCAGTAAGGGTTCCATTACTTGCCTGAACAGCAAGTTGATTCATTCTCTGAAGAACTTCATGAATCTCAGATAGCGTTCCATCTGCAACCTGAACAATTGAGATCGCATCATTTGAAGAAGCGTTTGCTACTCCAAGTCCTTCTATCTGGGAATTCATTCTTCTGGACATTGCAAGGCCTGATGGATTATCTTTGGCATTTGCAATCTTAAGACCACTTGATAATCTCTCTAGAGATTCAGAGAGAAGTTTGTCGTTTTTCTGAAGTGAATTATTCGCGATCATAGCTGATACGTTGTAGTTAACTTTCATTTTTACCTCATTTCTGCACGTACCTGGCTCTTATCAAAGAGCTTCAATAAATGCTTTTGCCATTCTAAGTAATGTACCTGTATTTGTAATTTTTCTTTCGCCGTCCATGGCCTTTGCATCAATCGTGCTGCTAATTTGAGGCACCTTCACTCCATAAAGGATTCCTATCTGATTTTGGTCTACACCCAGATCCTTTATCTTTTCTGAAAGTTTCCTGCACAGCTTCTCTTTTACACCTACAAGATATTCAGACTCTTCGCGGCTTTCCGACATGGAAGTGGTGATCATTCCTTTTATTGATCCACCTTCTTCGTAGAGACTGGCTGTTAAAAGCCCATACTCATAGGTCTGAATACTTGCGTCCATCCTTGTTTTTAAAGTGTCATCGCTTTTTAGGGTGACATGCATCGAAACGCTGGTTCCTTCTATTTCCACAGGAACATCGAAATCAGCATTACCCGATGCTTTTTTCATAACTGAAATCTGTTTCTGCATGAGCGTGATAGCTTTCACATCGATGTAGCTATCTTCTGTGCTCATCAAAGCCTCTGTCAGTTTTTCTGAAATCTGATCCAGCTTTTGTCTGTAAGAATCTTCATAATTATCTTCATCAAGAAGTGTCAAAAGATCTTCTTCGTCCTTCTTGATAGAGCCATCAATTTCCGAGGCTTTATCCCAAAGCTTTCCTCTTTTTCGCTCTCTCTTGTTTTCGATCATGGCTTCCAGGTTGTTGAAGTTTAACTCAACCTGCTCAGTTTCCATTTCATCTATAGCTGCCCCGGCTTCTTTGGATTCGCCGACCTCTCTGATATGCCTTAGATTTTCTTTTGTATACGCCTTCTCAAGTTCCTCATCGATGTCGCTTTCACTTAGCTTTTGGGAGAGCTGTGTTAAAAGAGTATTCTTTTTAGGATCTGCTGCCTTAAGTTTTTCAGGTTCAAGATTCTCGTATACTATATCGGCATGAGCCTTATAAAACATAAATGCCGAATTGATCTGTTTATCAATTCTTTCTCCTTGAGCGCTATTTATGCTCTCAAGGCCACCAAACGCATCGTCTACTGTATAATCAATTCCGCGATCTGCCTTCTTCTGAGTTCTTGTGGCATCAAGAAGATTTCCTAAGGTCATCTCTTTTCCTGTCTTTAAAAGATCACCTATTGCCTTGTGATCATTTGCCTTCAGGGTATGAAAGAGTCTGTAGATTCCTATAAAAGTTTTTCTTTCTTCTTTAGTTATTCCGTTGTTCTTTTCAAGCTTATATAAAAACTTTGAGTATTTCTCGTCGGATTTTTTACCGGAGTCATTCTTGTTATTTCCGAACTGGTTCTGATCAAGGTCTTTTGACAGCTCTTCTATGGTCATTCCGAGCGGATTTTTCCCGTTACGGATAAGATCCAGCACAGCTCCGGGCTTAAGTCTGTCCATAGTCTCTTTAAGTCTGAGATCATAAGCTCTTACTTTTTCAAAATTCTCTTCATTTATTTCAAGGGAATTGTAGCCAAGAATCCTTATTGCCCTTCTGTTTTCATCAGTGATCTCTTGTCCCAGATCCGCAAGTCTCTCATCAACATTTCTAAAGGCTTTTTTGATGCTGTCTCCAAGATCTGCTCTCGGAGCAGTTTCCATCTTTTCATAGCCTTCTCTTGCTGCCCTGAATTTCTGAGTAAGGTCAAAAGAGACACTGCTGATTTCCGAGAGAGTTGCTGTCTCAATATGATCAAGCATGGCCCCTGTCACATCTACAGGCCCCTGTTTTATAATATCTACTCTGGTCATAGTCATACTGAAAATGTATGCTTTATTTTCAGCATTGACCTGAGTTTTTTCGTCTATTATTCTTCCTGCCAACTCACCTGACAGGCTCTTTAGCTCTTCCTTTATAAGCTCTACAAATTTCTCCATCGGCTTTAAGTCGATTTCAAAATTCTTATCAGCCATTTTAGAGTTTGCCTCAGCACTCATCTTTATCCTGCTTTCTTCAAGCTGTAATCTCTGGGTCAGAAGCTTTTTTGATGAGCTTTCAGGATCATGAAGATTTGCTTCTTTGGCAGCTTTCCCATCAGCAAGAGCTGCTGCTATAGCCTTTGCTCCAAGCTCTGTTGTCACAGGAAACTCTATTTCTTTTATATCAATTACTGCTTCAAGATTCTCTTTAGTAAGAGGTATTCCCTGCTCAATAGTCCACTTTGCCTGCTCGATGTTAGTTTCATCACTCTCATCAAGGCCGCTTTCCTTAACTATCTTCTCTATCTGGGGGCGAACCTGCTCAAGATCAAGGTTATCAGCTTTTTTTGCGTAATACCCGTAGGAATCCTGGGCATAAAAGCCTCGACCATTTGCATTTTGTCCATTGGTACTATGCTGGGCCAAATAGATATTGTTGATGGTAGGCTCTTTCCCATTAAGAACAAGGTATTTGACCGCAGAGTCATCTATTTTTTCAATATCAGATATCTGCTCAAATGCCTGCTTTGCCTCACTAACATTTTTAGTTGTAACTGGAATATCGTTTTCTGAAAAGCTCTTTAAAAGAGCTGATGCAAAAGACCTGTTTCCAGTGATCTTTTCAAGCTTATCAAGGCTAAGATCATCGTTGTAACCTGTGATAACTGTCCCTGCTTCTAAGAGGACACTTTTTATCTTATCCATTATGGTTACAGTCTCTGCGCTATTTAGATTTCCAAAATCAAATCCACCTTCAAGGACAGCTGCGTAGTCCTCATCAGACATGGTATTTGATAAAAGAGCCATGTAATTATGCTTATTTTGAACATCCGTGTTCTGTGCCAGATTCTTTACATCATCAAGGCTTTTTGTGCTCTGCGCATATGCATCGCTGCTAAAAAAGCTTGAATCCAGATCAACCATAAAAGAGTTTGCCTTTGTCTGCTCTATTCTGTTTGATCCTGTATAAATCCTATTATCTGCTTCCGTGCTTTTGATAATCTGTTCATTAGCTGACCTCTTGTCGCTAATAGTCTGAAAAGTTAAACTCATATATGCCTTTCTACGGAAACTTGTTTGTACGAAAAAAGGTGATGGATATCATCCATCACCTTCTATTTCGGCTCTTAGGAAAAAAATCTTAAGATTTCTTTTGGGTTTTCTTAGTCTGGAAAACAAAGACCTCTGCTCCATAGGGCGGCAGATCAAAGGTTATACTGTAGTCCTTGTAATCGCAAAGTCCTTCAACCGCTTCTATCTTCTTTGGAATGTTACTACCAAATCCGCCAAATTTCTTTTCCGCGCTGTCTAATATATGAGTGTAAGTGCCAGCAAATGGAACTCCAACCATGAAGCCCTTTCTCTCAACAGGCGTCATGTTAAGAACAAACAGAACATTGTCCTTACCATTTATAGCTCTTCTATAGAAGCTGTAAGTACTGCGCTCCTTATCATCGGCATTTATCCACTCAAATCCGCCCCAGTCATCATCAACTTCATATAATGCAGGGTATTTTCTGTACATTTTAAGGAGCTCGCCCACATAGTCCTTCATTCCTCTGTTGAGATCATTTTCAAGGAGGAACCAGTCAAGCTCTCTCTTTTCGCTCCATTCTCTCTCCTGTCCAAATTCCTGTCCCATGAACAAGAGCTTTTTACCTGAATGTCCAAACATGAATGTGTATCCGGCACGAAGATTGGCGTACTTATCAACCTGATAGCCTGGCATCTTCTCAACCATAGAGCACTTCAAATGAACAACCTCATCGTGAGATAGAGGTAAAATATATTTCTCAGAGCTGTTGTAGCTCATGGCGAAGGTCATCATATAATGTGCGCCCTTCCTGAAATATGGGTCAAGCTTCATATATTCGCAGAAATCATGCATCCATCCCATGTTCCATTTAAAGGCAAAGCCCAGTCCGTCCTCTTCAGGCGCAGCTGTAACCTTAGGCCAAGCCGTAGATTCTTCTGCTATTGTAAGAACCTGTGGATAAGTTCCTCTTACTACGCTGTTAAAGTGTTTAAAGAACTCAATCGCCTCAAGGTTCTTGTTGTCGCCATATTTGTTTGGAACCCACTGACCATCTTTCTTACCATAGTCAAGGTAAAGCATGGAAGCAACCGCATCCACTCTAAGACCATCTACGTGGAATTTCCTTATCCAAAAAAGAGCATTTGCGATAAGGAAGTTTTTAACTTCCGGCTTTTCAAGATTGAATATCTTTGTACCCCAGTCAGGATGCTCTCCCTTCCTTGGGTCCGGATGCTCATAGATACACTGGCCATCAAAGCAGGCAAGACCAAACTCATCTGTTGCAAAATGCGCTGGTACCCAGTCAAGGATTACACCAATGTTATTCTTATGAAGCTTATTCACGAGATACATGAAGTCTTTAGGCTCACCATACCTGGATGTCGGTGCATAATAACCTGTAACCTGATATCCCCATGAGCCATCAAAAGGATGTTCTGCAATTCCTATAAGCTCAATGTGGGTGTATTGCATCTCTTTTAAATACTCGACAATTCTGTCAGCAAACTGTCTGTATGTATAAAATCCATCTTCTGTGCCATCGGGATGTTTCATCCAAGATCCTATGTGGCACTCATAAATTGATAAAGGTTGACGATTTATGTCTTTTCCCTTATTGTTGTCAAACCACTTTGAATCAGTCCACTTAAATCCGGAAAGATCTGTAGTCCTTGATGCATTGCCCGGACGAAGCTCTGCAAAGTTGGCATAAGGATCTGCCTTGTAAAGCTTTCTTCCATCCTGAGTTGTAATAAGGTATTTGTACAGTTCTCCTATTCCTACCCCCGGAATAAATCCTGTCCAGATGTTTCCTGTCTTTGTCCTCTCAAGACGGTTTGCATTTTCATCCCAGTTGTTAAAAGAGCCAACTACATGAACATCTGCAGCATTGGGCGCCCATACGGCAAAGAAGTATCCCTTTTTCCCATTTTCCGTTGAAGGATGCGCTCCAAGCTTTTCATATATTTCGTAATGCGTTCCCTGACCAAACAAATACTCGTCTGCTTCGGAAATAAATACTTTTTCTGCCATAAACAGCCCCCTCAAATTTTTAAAGTATTTAATGCATAAAGTCTTTTTCTCTTAAAATAACCATGTCGTTTTCGTCATAGCGCTTGTTGACGATAACATCTACAAAATGAGATATTGATCTCTTCTCTGCGTAGTAAATTGCGTCATCAATGATGTCTTTTACCTCAGAAACAGTTACCTCATGGTCAAGTGTCTGTCTCTCTGAAATTCTGGTGTGAAGAGCCAGAATTCCGAGGTTATCAATAGAATACTCTTTTTCAAGAGCATACTGTTTTGCGTACGCTACAAGTGAATCATCGTCGAGAGCTTCTATGTCAACTCTTACGTTAAAGCTCTGTTTGAGAGATGGATTCTTATCAAGGAATCTGTTCATATCCTCCTTGGTATCTTCCATTACGATGATAAGGCCCTTATTCTCTTCCTGAAGCACTTTTAGAAGTTCGTTTACTGTTTCAGGCTCAAGGTCCGCTGCTCTTTGTATGATAAGTGCTCCGTTTGCAAGTTTATCAAAGATGCTTCCAACACTCTTTTTATTGAGAGTGTTTGCTGTTATCTTGGCAACCTTACCACTGAAGTTGGAATCAGATGCCTGCACTGCCTTTATAAGACCCTTGGCAAGGTTAACTGTTCCTGCGCCTTCTTCACCGGTCACGATAGCATTTCCGCTAAATGCATCCATGCTCATGTTATCGATAGCATTGATAATCTGGCGTCTTGACTTTTTGTGGTGGATATATGGTCCAAAGAGCTGCTTCTCTTCAGGAGTCATTGTCCTTACGCGCTCTTCGATCTCTCTGTTTCCAATATGTCTCTTAGCTGCGCCGTTCTCAGCTTTTTTATTATTTTTATCTTTTTTCTTATCTGCCTTTTTATTCTTTTGAGGCTCTTTTGGCTCTTCAGACTCCTTGGACTTTTCAGGTGATTTTTCTTCTTCCTCATCATCCTGATCTTCTTCGTCTTCTTCAGAATCTTCTTTTTCTTCTGTAGCTTTCTCTTCTACAAGAGCTTCATCCTCTTCTTCATCTTCCTCTTCTGAAGATTTATTTGAGGTTTCTTTTTCCTCTTCCTTAGGCTCTTCTACGTCCTTGGCTTCTCCGTCATCAAGCTCCTTGGAGTCTTCTTTTTCAGGCTCCTTAGCATTTTTCTCTTCAGGCTTTTGGTCTTCTTTTGCCTCTAAAAGATCCTCTTCTACGATCTTCTCAAGCTCTGCTGTCTCATCAAGGAATACCTCTTCCTTGCTATCTGAAGCCTCATCGAGTTCCTCGGATTTAATAACATCGTCAACTGCATTGTCGATTATATCTTCTTTATTCTTGGACCAGTCGCCTCTTCCTGACGCTTTTTCATGACGTTCTCTCTTCAAAGCATCAGCAATTGCCTTCTCCATCTTTTCCTGAAGGCCGACTTTTGTCTTTTCATCGAAGTCAGCAAAAAGATCTCCTGTCTCCTCAGCTACAAGTTTTTTAACTCTCTCAAGCTGCTTCTCCTGCTGGCTCTTTTTATAGCTCTCCCAGTTGAGCATGTATTCGTCGATACTGATCTGACCTGTTATCTGCTTTTCAACTTCAGGCTCAGGCTCAACAGCCATCGATATCTGACCGTCGTATTCCTGTGAAAGGAAATTGTCGAAATGGCTTGGTGCCTGGTATGCAGCGTTAGGATGGATAACCGCTCCCGGAACTTCATCCTCAAGTGGCTTCTCATCATATACAGGAGTATGGCTTACTTTTTCCTCACCCAAAATTGGGCCGTTTCCACCATACTTAATCTCAATATTCATGGAAGGCTCTTCCGGAATAGCACTGTCTTCCTGCTCCTCAAGATCTTTTTCTGCTGTTGCCTGTGCAAAGATCTCCTGCATTCCCATATCAGATTCTTTTTCTACTTCAAAAATCTCTGATGTTATAGGCTGAACAGGGCTGACAGGGCTGGTTTCCTGATCTGTTACAGGAGTATAATTCAGCTCCTGATCAGGATCGCTGTCGTTCATGACTGCCTTTAGATTCTCGGCAAGTGCCTCCTGAAGGTTCATAGTGTTATACGCACTTACATCAACAGATGGCTCTTTTATTTCGCTGATATGTGGATAAACAATCCTGTCCATTTCTCTGGTAGGACTGTCTGAAGAAATATCTGATGTATAGGTTTCCTCTGCAGGCTGACTCTGTTCTGCAAAAGAATCCTCGTGTGCAGAAGCATTATATGCCGCAATATCTGCATCTGTTACAGGTGGCATTTCTTTGGTTGGCTGTTTGATCTCAACAGTGCGTGGATCATCATTGCCGACCTGATCAAGAGCCTTGTCTATAACAACGCTCTTATCAACGTATCCGCCGTGAGCCTGTTTATATCTGACATATCTGTCCTGCTGTTCCTTGGAAAGAGGCTCATGAAGCGCCTTAAGTTCAAGGGCCTTCATAACATAATTGCCATCACCAAGCCACAAAAACATCTCATCACAGGTCTCGATACACTCTGTTGTGAGACCTACGCGATGATACAAGTATGCCAGCTCATATACCCATTTTTCCTTGTAGTCGTGTTTTTTGTACTCTTCAAGAACAGCTATTCTCTCTTCAAGGCTTACATCCTGTGCCTCATAGAGCTTGTACTGAAGGATATACCTTCCTGTATCCCTTGGAGCTATTCTTACGAATTCTTTGTAATACTCAACTGCCTGAACAAACTCACCCATTTTAATAGCAAGTTCGCACAAAGAATAAACTATAGCCCTACCTGTAGGGTGTCTATCGTAAGCCATAAGGAGAACATCTCTGCTCTCTTCATAGCGCCTGTTTATCTTATACAGATCGCTTATCATGCAAAGCATCTGCACGCTTCTGACCTTTTTCCAGTCAATTGTGTCCGCGATCCTAACTGCTTCGGCAAATCTGCCTTCCCCCACCAGAGCTTTTATTTCGTCAGCTCTGATCTTGTACTCAACTTTATCCAAAATATCCACCTCTTTGGTGCCTAAAATACTATATATAGTGTTAGTTTATCATAGCACCACTGCTTTGTAAAATGTCTGAAAGCTCCGCAAACTGTGATAATGCGAGAACTTCGCCCCTTGCTTTTTCGTCAATCCCCATTTTTACAAGAGCATCCTTAACCTGGTCTCTTGTGACTCTCAAAGAAGGGTTATTTGAAAGAGAATTAGACAGCGTCTTTCTTCGCTGATTGAAGGCTGTTCTAATGATCTCGAACATATACTTTTCATCTTTTACCCGAACCGGTCTGTTCTCATGTCTTTTGAGATAGACAACTGCAGATCCGACTCCGGGCTGTGGAATAAAGCAACTCGGAGGAACATCCATGATGTTCTGTGCCTTTGCATAATATGCAACCGCAAGTGAAAGAGATCCATAATCCTTGCTTCCCGGCCCCATTACCATCCTGTCTGCAACCTCTTTTTGAACCATTACTGTTACGCTCTCGATTGGAACGCCGCTTTCAAAAAGTTTCATTATGATCGGAGTTGTAATGTAATATGGAAGGTTGGCGACTACCTTGATAGGCTTGCCTCCATTGTACTCTTTGACAATAGCCTCTATATCAACCTTTAGTACATCCTCATTTATGACAGTGACATTATTATACTCTGAAAGAGTATCTGCCAAAACAGGTATCAGTGTCTTATCTATCTCAACAGCAACAACCCTTCCTGCTGCCTCTGCAAGATACTGAGTCAGAGTTCCGATTCCGGGTCCTATCTCCAGAACACAGTCGTCTCTTGTAACACCTGCTGCCTCAACTATTCCATCCAGGACATTTTCATTTATCAAAAAATTCTGACCAAACTTCTTTTTGGCACTCATATTGTATTTGGCCAATACCTCTTTGGTCTTTGTACTATTTCCTAAATATGCCATTTACACCTCCGCAACAATACCATACATGCGCTTGGCATTCTCGGTTGTCTGTCTGATCACTTCTTCTTTTTCAATGCCCTTAATAGCTGCTATAGCATCTATAACATAAGGCAGATTCAAAGAGCTGTTCCTCTTTCCCCTGAAAGGTTCAGGTGAAAGATATGGACAATCAGTTTCAAGTAAAATCTTTTCCATAGGTGTCTGCTCAACAACCTCTTTTAATTTCTTGCCATTTTTAAATGTTATTACTCCGCCGACTCCTATATAAAAACCCATATCCACACAGATCTTAGCAACTTCTTTTGAATATGAAAAGCAGTGTACAACGCCGCCAATCTCCTCAGCGTGCTCACTCTTCATTATCTCAATAGTATCTGCAGCCGCGTCCCTTGAATGAATGATCACAGGAAGTCTTTCCTGCCTTGCAAGCTGCAACTGCCTTCTAAACCACTTTTTCTGAAGCTCAGGTGAAGGATCAGGCCAATGGTAATCAAGCCCTATCTCTCCTATAGCAACACACTTGGCATCTGTGCTCCATTCTCTTAAAAGCTCAATATTATCCTCATTAAGCTCTTCGACTTCACTGGGATGAACTCCAACTGCTGCATATATAAAATCGTATTTATGAGCAAGCTCTAAAGCCCTTGCTGTAGAATCTATACTTGCTCCCACGTCAACCACATGATCAACACCCGCTGCCTTAACAGCTTCAATAAGCTCTTCTCTATCTATATCAAATTGCTCATCATCGTAATGAGCATGTGTATCAAATATCATTATTTCTCCATAAAAAACTTCATCTTTTGGGTTACCATAAATACAATACCACAAAAAAAGCGGTCTGAAAACCGCATAAATACGCACTTTTTAAAAAAATTTAAAAAAACTTGAAAAAAGTACTTGCATTAATGTCTATGACGTAGTAATATATCACTTGTCGTTAAGAACGGCACACAAATAAATGCGCTGCTAGCTCAGTTGGTAGAGCACCTGACTCTTAATCAGGTTGTCCAGGGTTCGAGACCCTGGCAGCGCACGCCGAGTACTGTTTTCGCAGGTATATCCTGTGGGGATGGTACTTTTTTTCGCGTAAAAGTGAGCCACGCAAGACAAATAAACAGGATACGAGTTCGTGAGGAGTTTACTCATCTAAGAACTTGTATCCTGTTTATTTGGTTTATGCGGCGAACGCCGCGTAAACGAGAAATCAGCGCAGCTGATTTCGAGTCTTGCGCGCCTCCATGTCGGCATGGCTTATTTTGGGTCAACCGCGCATCACGCGCCCTTTATGCCTTCTTCATTTTCTGTTTTCGGCTTAGCTTTAAAAGCTGCTAAAGTTCCGTTTTCTCTCTTCTCTTTGATGTAGTTTTCATACTTCTTCTTGGTATGCTTCTGATGAGCCCAGATTTCATCAGCCACTGGCGCCCACTCTTTTGCATACTCATCACATTTTCCGCAAAGATGCTCTACATCCTCTTCAGATTCCTCATTTGTTCCATGCGCTCCCGATCTTTCAACCATTTCCCTAAGGAGCTGTGGATTCTCAAGCATTGGACAAGGTCTTAAGTGATTGCGATTAAATGGCTGGCCTTTGTGATACTCCATGAATAACGGGCTCTGAAGCATCTCAAGTATTGAATGCGTATGAATGTTTGTATTAGAAAAATGAATAAATACGCAAGGTTCTGCATCTCCGCTTGAATTGATGTGGAAATAGTTTCTTCCGCCGGCAATACATCCTCCAACTGACTCTCCGTCGTTTTGGAAGTCCATTGGGAAGAATCCTATATCACACTTATCACTTCTTAAGTATCTAATCTGATCTACCATCTTACGTCTCTGCTCAACTGTAGGCATAAGCTCAGGAACAGCATTATTTCCAACAGGCATGTAATGGAAGAAGAAGCCGAATCTTGCTCCTTTTTCAGCGATAAACTCTATAAACTTTGGATCTGTTACAGCTTCAATATTGTTCCTTGTATAACAAATTGAAGTTCCATAGACTATTCCATATTTCTTAAAAAGATCCATTGCTTTCATTACCGCATCGTAATGACCTATTCCTCGTCTTGCATCATTGGTTTCAGGTGTTCCTTCAATAGAAAGCTGGAATGTGATATTTCCAAGTCTTACTACTTCTTTACAGAAATCTTCATCAATGAGCGTAGAATTATCAAAAATTGAAAATTCCACATCGTTATGTTTCTCAGCAAGTCTTAGGATATCATTTTTACGTACAAGTGGTTCTCCACCTGTCATCATATATAAGTAAACTCCAAGTTCTTTTCCCTGAGTAACTATCTTGTCCATATCCTCAAAAGAGAGATTGTGCTTCGGGCCATATGTTCCAGACCAACAGCCTTCACAATGCATATTGCAGGCGCTGGTAGGATCGAAAAGAATAAGCCATGGAATATTACAATTATATTTTTCTCTGTTAGCTCTTATCATCTTGGTTCCCCTGAAAAATGCTTCATATCCAAGATTGAGCATCATCATTTTTGCTACATGTGGATCTGTCTCATCTACCACTCGATTAATAAACTTAACCCATCTGTTATTCGGATCCTGAAATGCTTTTTTAACGAGTTCAAGTTTCTCCTTGTCTGCTCCCTCACCCCAGAATTTCCCCGCTTCATCTACAAGTTTAAGATAAGTTGCTGTCCTGTCCTCTGATTTATCCAGATGTTTTAAAAATCTGTCTATAAGAATACTAAACGCTTGCCTTTGAGCTTTGTGTGAAACTTTTTCCACAAATGTTGTCATAATATACCTCCGTCCTTTTTACACACGTATTGGTCAATCTCTCCCTCTTATTTGGATTATATAATCGGAATTTTGTTATTACATCGGACAAAAAAATGGTCATGTGACATTTTGGGACAAATCACTCGATTTGTCCGTGTCCTTATAAATTTCATTTATCTACTATATATGTTGAAGTTATATTAACCGAGAAGGAAAAAAATGGATTCAACAAAGTTAACTGTAGCCATGATTGACACTGCCGTCAGTCGTGGATTAAAAGATATGGAGAATAATCCTAAAAGAACCATAAGAAACCTGGCGGATATGGGAAAACGGTTTTCTACAGGTAATTTTCAACAGGTTCTTTTTGAAATATTTCAAAAGCTACTCCAAAACGAAGAAAGTCCTTATTACGACCTTATTCAGTATGTTTTGCTTCACACTGATCATGAAAACCTAAAAAAATTTGGAATAAATATGGGATACTATAGTTGGACTCATTATGCCAAGGTTATAAGAGCAAATTCAAAAAAAGAAGGACGTATACTTCCATGGAAAGAAGACTTTATCTATTGCACTGATGATCAGCCAAATGCATCCACATCTTTAGCTAATATCAGAAAAAGGATTGCCGATGTCAGAAAAGAAGGCATCAATACCTTTTCTATCACACTGGCAGGTCAATCCACACCACTAAACGATCTGTTTTCAATTTTTGAAGACTTTGATGAAAGCGCCTTTTTATTATTTTTAGGTGACACTCAGATTACTGTGGCACAGCAGGGAATGCTTAAAAAATGTGGCAATGTTTTGCTTTGTATAAATGCTGCTTCAAACGATGCTGTTTCCACTTGTGAAGCTCTAACATCATCCGGCAATCTTTATTCCATATATTACAATTATGTGGATCAGGATATCGTTTTATTGAAGGAAAGGAGTTTTTACGAAAAGTTAAAGGCCTTTCCATCATGTATGCTCATTCTTATTCCAGCCAATGAGAGCGTGATGAGTGCAGGCCCCATAGTAAAAGAAATACGCCTGGAGCAAAAATCCCCTTATTTTATTTGGGATTTTCCTTATGACAACAATCTTATAAGTTCAATCATCTGTAAATAAATACAACCCGTATAGGCTCTTTTAGCCTATACGGGTTAATTCATGTTCTCATCTTCTATTACTTTTTCAGCCAGCCCTAATGTGATTTTATGAATCTTTTTCATAAACTGATCCGGAGTAAGGTTCATTCCCTCTTTTACCCAACGCATAATTGCTGATAAAAAAGCATCGCCAAAAAAAGTTACAAAAAACTCTTCATCATCACCAATAACCTTACTGCCTTGTAAAAAGTATCGTGTTATTGGTTCAAAAGTCTCTAGAGCATACTCCCTTAACGAGTTCTGTCCCTCAATTTGAAATGCTGTACTATAAAATTCTCTATCAGCATAAAAGCTCTTGCAAAGGTCATACATAACGTCCCAGCCTCTCTCATATGCTGAAAAGTTGAGCTTCCCTATACAACCAACATAGAATATCCAATTAACCAGATCATACTTGTCCTTGAAATGGTAATAAAAGCTCTTTCTGTTCATTCCACAGTCATCGCATATATCAGATACACTTATCTTTTCAAAAGGCTTTTCCCGCATTAGCTTTTTTAGTGATGTAGCCAGTGCATTTTTAGTGATATTTGAATCTGCCATATTTCACCTACGATTTAGCTTTTCTGCGCCTTGTCCGGGTTCTCCAACATCTCCTGCATGGTATGCCATCCAAGAACTGCACATTTAACCCTCGCAGGCATGTGTGCAACATCCTGAAGGGCTGCTGCCTCATCAAGCTCTTCAAGGCTAGCCTCGTCATTGATATCACCTTTGATCATTCCCATGAATGTTCCTGCAAGTTTAATAGCCTCTTCTTTTTTCTTTCCAATGATCTGATCTACCATCATATCAACAGATGCCTGTGAAATGGCACATCCACTGCCATCATACATGCCATCTTCTATTACTCCGTCTTTTAACTTAAGCTGCAGTGTAATATCATCTCCACAGCTTGGGTTTACACCACGAAGTACCAGATCCGGATTCTCCATTTTGCCCTTGTGAACCGGATGAAGATTGTGTTCATTAACTATCTCACGATATAACTGCTTAAGCTCCATAGCCCATGACCTCTCTTACCTTTGAAAGCTTATCGAGGAAGACTTCCACTTCCTCTTCCGTATTGTAGAAATAAACACTTGCTCTTGCTGTTGAGCCCGCTCCTATGAACTGCATGAGAGGCTGTGCACAATGATGTCCGGCTCTTATGCAAACATGGTCATCATTAAGTACTGATGCCATATCATGTGGATGAACTCCTTCCATTGTGAAAGTAACAATTCCGCAGTGTTTAGCAGGATCCTCAGAACCATACACTTTGATATAAGGCATCTTTTTAAGGCCTTCCATCAAAAGAGTTGTAAGTTTTTCTTCCTGCTCTTTTATTGTATCAAATCCTACGTTTTTAAGATACTTAATTGCTTCAGCAAGTCCTACTGCATCACCGGCATTAACTGTTCCAGCTTCGAACTTGTGCGGAATCTCTGCATATGTAGCACCTTCTCTTGTTACATATTCGATCATCTCACCACCTGTTAAAAATGGCTGCATCTTCTCAAGAAGCTCATATCTTCCGTAGAGTGCTCCTATTCCCATCGGTGCAAGCATTTTGTGTCCTGACAGAGCAAAGAAATCTGCTCCGAGATCCTTAACATCAACATGCATATGTGGTGCAGACTGAGCTCCATCAACAACCATGATAGCACCCTTTGAATGAGCGAAAGCCGCAATTTCCTTTATAGGGTTAGTTACACCCATAACATTTGAAACATGGCCAACTGCTACTATTTTGGCTTTGTCCGTTATCTTACTTTCGTATTCTTCTTTGGTGATTGTACCGTCTTCTGTAGGCTCCATATATACAAGATTAGCCTTGCACTTTTTGGCAACCATCTGCCATGGAAGCATATTGCTGTGATGTTCCATTACAGTTATTACGATATCATCACCCTCATGAACATTCTCAAGCCCATAGCTGTACGCAACAAGATTAAGAGACTCCGTTGTATTGCGGGTAAAAATAATCTCTTCCGGTCTGCTTGCTCCAATAAAATCCGCAACAACAGCCCTTGCATTTTCATACTGTTCTGTTGCCATCATGCTAAGATCATATAAGCCACGAAGCGGGTTTGCATTAGAAGTTTTATAAAAATTTGATACTGCATCCAGAACCTGCCTTGGTCTCTGAGAAGTCGCAGCATTGTCAAAATATACATAGTCGCCAGAATTTAAAATATCGAAATCCTTACGAAAGTCTCCCAAACTAGCCATTGTTTCTCCTATAATAACGAAATATTTTTACCCTTAGACAATTCCCTGAATATAATACAGAACTTTCTGCATGATCTCCGGATCTGGGATCATACGTGCAACACTCTCAAGCCTTGCCTTGGTAATAATCCTCTTTGCCTCTTCCTCATCAATGCCTCTTGTCTGCATGTAAAACAGAATATCCTCGCCAAGCTGTCCAATGGTAGCGCCATGTCTTCCATCAACATCTTCTTCCTGGCAAAGAATTACAGGCATTGTCTTATTCACTACATCCTCGCTAAGAAGCAAAGCATCTTCCTGCTCATCACCTACAGAGCCAGAACTACCATTTTTAAAATCAATAGTTCCTCTGAAAGTTTTGGATGCATTGCCCATGAGAACGCCCTTAAACTGCATAAGCGCTTCAGTCTTTTTGCCTCTGTGGTCAGATACATAGTTTATATCCAGTGAATGGTCATCTCTGCAAAGATATCCCATATTGCTGTTAAACACAGACTCTTTTCCCACAAGATTTGTGTAACATCCTGTCCAGCTCTTTTTAGCTCCAAGTTCAAGAGAAACCAGGTCTATCTGGCCCTTCTCAAAACATGCTCCGCCTATATCGTCAAAATGAATAAATCCATTTCCAAGAAGCTGAACTTTAACAAGCGTGATTCTGGCTCCCTCTTCCGCAAGAAGCCTTGTACTAACACCATGGAATCCTGTAGCATCTTTTTCAGATGAATACTCCATAATGACAGTTACTTCAGAATTCTTTCTTGCATGAACAACCTGTGAAGAAAGACTTCCCTGTCCATTTGCAAGATCATATCTGATCACGATAGGTCTTTTTTCTTTTACATTCTCAGGAACAGTATAGACTACAGCTTTTACACCAGCAGATATCATAAGCTCATCTATATCGATTCCCATTCCTGTGCGAAGCGCCTGCTTTTCATCTCTGTAAGACATATCGCCATTGGGAGTTCCCTGAACTCCTGTTGTCTTAAGGATTTTTTCCTTGTTAGCCCTAAATATTTCTCCAGCTTCCTCGAAAGTCACATCTCTTTTTACTTCAATTTCATCAGAGATAACTGATTCTACAGGAGTACTAAGGCTATCTATTGTAATATCTCCGGCATTTAAAGTACTGTCATTAACATGCAAAAAATTGTATGTAAGAACAGGCAGTACATTAACCTTCATATTTATATCTTTATTCATAGCTATCCTCACATGTTTCCACTCATCTCAAGCTTGATAAGATTGTTCATTTCAACGGCATATTCCAAAGGAAGTTCCTTGGAAACCGGATTTGCAAAACCGCTGACGATCATCGCTTTAGCATCTTCTTCTGAAATTCCGCGTGACATCAGGTAGAATACAGCTTCATCGCTAATTCTTCCGATCTTAGCCTCATGTCCTACATCAGCATCGTTAGTTCTGATATCCATTCCAGGAATAGTATCTGCTCTTGAAATACTATCAAGCATCAAGGAATCACATGATACAGAAGCCTTAGCCTTTTTAGCGCTCTTTTGTATAACTACGCTGCTTCGGTATGTTCCGATTCCGCCATCCTTTGAAATAGACTTTGTTGATATAACTGATGATGTATGTTTACCCTGATGGACAACCTTAGCTCCGGTATCAAGGTTCTGACCCTTTCCGGCAAATGTGATTCCTGTGAATTCCATCTGAGAATTATCACCCTTAAGGATTGTCATAGGATAAAGATATGATGTATGGGATCCAAAAGAACCTGATACCCATTCCATTCTTCCGTTTTCCTCAACGATTGCTCTCTTGGTGTTGAGGTTATACATATTTTTGGACCAGTTCTCAATTGTTGAGTAACGAAGTCTTGCATTCTTGCCTACATAAAGCTCAACGCAACCTGCATGAAGGTTGGCAACATTGTACTTAGGAGCTGAGCAGCCTTCTATGAAGTGAAGATCTGCACCCTCATCTACTATGATAAGAGTATGCTCAAACTGTCCTGCGCCGGCAGCATTCAATCTAAAGTATGACTGAAGAGGGATCTCAACCTTTACTCCCTTTGGAACGTAAACAAAAGATCCACCAGACCATACTGCTCCGTGAAGGGCTGCAAACTTATGATCAGTTGGAGGAACAAGCTTCATAAAGTGTTCCTTTATCATATCTGCATATTCACCGCGAAGCGCTGACTCTAAGTCCGTATAAATAACGCCCTGAGCTGCCACTTCATCTTTTACGTTGTGGTAAACAAGCTCTGAGTCGTACTGTGCTCCAACACCTGCCAGTGACTCTCTCTCCGCCTGAGGGATTCCAAGTCTTTCAAAAGTGTTCTTGATATCCTCCGGAACCTCTTCCCAGCTGCCCTTCATATCTGACTTATGTCTTACATAAGAAGAAATCTTATCCATGTCGAGTCCCTCTATACTTGGGCCCCAATCAGGAATCTTGATATCGTTGTATAATTTCAGGCATTTAAGTCTAAAATCCCTCATCCATTCAGGATCATTTTTCTCTTCTGATACCTTTAAAACAGTTTCTTCTGTAAGACCTTCCTGAAGACGGTAGAAATCTTTGTCATTCTCTACGTCTTTGAAATCATACATACTGTGGTCTATATCTGCCACAACCTGCTTGTTATCGCTCATACAAACCTCTCAAATCCGTGCTCGTTAATCTCATCTACAAGTGTTCCGTCACCGGTGTGAACTATGCTTCCCTTTACAAGAACGTGAGTATAGTCAACATGCAGTGACTCTAAGATCTTGGTACTGTGTGTAATAATAAGGAGTGCTCCATCCTTCTTTTTCTGGTACTCCTCTATTCCCTTTGAAACTGTACGAACTGCGTCAACATCAAGTCCTGAATCTGTTTCATCAAGGATTGCAAATTTTGGATTAAGCATAAGGAGCTGTAAGATCTCAGCTTTCTTTTTTTCGCCGCCGGAAAATCCTACATTAAGATCTCTGTCTGCGTATGACTCATCCATTGAAAGAAGCTCCATTGCAGCCTTAAGTGACTTCTGGAAAGCCATAAGCTTAACAGGTGCTCCTGTCTGTGCGTGATAAGCGTTTCTGATAAAGCTGCTAAGAGAAATGCCAGGTACTTCATATGGATTCTGGAAAGATAAGAACATTCCTGCTTTAGCTCTTTTATCAGCTGAAATATGTGTGATATCCTCTCCATCAAACATGATGTTTCCTTCAGTTACCTGGTAATGAGGATTACCCATGAGAGTAAAACCAAGAGTAGACTTACCTGCACCGTTTGGTCCCATAAGTACATGGGTTTCTCCCGGTTTGATGTCCAGGTTTATCTTATTTAATATAGGAAGCTCATTATCAATTGAAACTGATAAATCCTTTACGGTTAAAAGAGACTGATCTGACATGATAAAAACCCTTTCTATTTATGAAAAATCTTAAACTAATGTAATTCCTAGTAAGTTAGTAGGAATCATAATAACACCACTAAAATTGTCTGTCAATCGACAAACACATAAAGTTTATCATAAAAGCCCTTGACATACCACATAAACTTAAGTAAAATACATACTTGTCAGCACCGTGCGGGTGTAGTTCAATGGTAGAACACTAGCCTTCCAAGCTAGATACGTGGGTTCGATTCCCATCACCCGCTTTACTGATATTTTTTTTGCATTTTTTCTAAATGCTAATGATTTGCATTTGCATTTAACGAGACAGGAGGTCAAAATGGATTTAATCATTGATGTTGTAATGGACGCCGTAATTGATTCGGTTAAGATATTGCCATTTCTTTTTATCACATATCTGGTAATGGAATTTTTAGAGCACAAGACAGAGGAATTCACTTCAGATGTGGTTCAGAAAACTGAGCATTTCGGGCCTTTGTGGGGCGGTCTTATCGGTGTATTCCCACAGTGTGGCTTTTCTGCTGCCGCTTCAAACCTCTATGCCGGCAGAGTAATAACATTAGGAACTTTGATAGCTATCTACCTCTCAACTTCAGATGAGATGATTCCGTTATTTATATCCAATCAAGTTCCACTTAGCACCATGATACCTGTTCTGGCGCTCAAGGCAGTTATAGGAATCATCGCAGGATTCATAATTGACGCTGTAGTTCATTATTATCACCGAATCCACAACAAAAGAGCTGATGATCCTGTAAGAATTGACGAGCTCTGTGAAAAAGAGCACTGCCACTGCGACGGCGAAGAGTCTTCAGGAGTATGGGGCATCGTAAAATCAGCCTTTGTCCACACCATCCACATTTTTATCTTTGTACTTGTGTTGACACTTGCCCTCAATCTTGTAATTGAAGTGATCGGAGATGACAAGCTCTCAATGCTGCTTAAGACAAGTCCTGTTATCAGCCATCTCCTTGCCGGACTTATCGGACTTATTCCAAACTGCGCAGCTTCAGTTATTATTACTGAGCTCTATCTCGATCAGATGATCACACTTGGAACAATGATGTCAGGCCTTTTGGTTGGAGCCGGAATTGGACTTTTAGTTTTATTTAGAGTTAATCCTGAGAAAAAAGAAAACATCAATATAGCTCTTTTGCTTTTCGTGATTGGTACTGTGTGCGGTCTCTTGATCGATATTCTGGGAATAACACTTTAATGGAGCGGTTATGAATTGTAAGATACATGCTGAAAGCTATGATTCAATAATAGATAGGAACTGGCCTGAAGGCTTTAAAAAGACTCACCAGAGAAAAGACATATTCATTCTCTTATTTTGTAGTGACGAACCCATTTCCGCCGCTGAGATCTATGATCAGCTAAACTCCGGAGATTCAAAAGAAAAATATGCATTCTCCACTGTATATAGGAATCTTCTTGCTTTTGAAAAAGCCGGAATTGTCACAAAGACCATTCTCTCAACAGAAGCTGAAGCGGTTTATGAGCTTAAGAAAAGCAGTCACAAGCACTATGCAATATGCACTGTCTGCCACAAAAAGATTCCGATAAAGACCTGTCCTTTACATGATATCTCAAAGGTCGTTGAAGGTTCACTTCCTGGATTTGAGATCACCGGACACCAGCTTGAGATATTAGGAATATGTAGCGAATGTCAGAAAAAAAGATAATAAAAAAGCCTTTCAATCAAATGATTGAAAGGTCTTTTTTTATTGTACTGGCTAAAGCAATTGATTATTAAAAAAATCTAATTGAATTAGTTGTTAGCTGATGTAGCTTCTGTAGCAGCTTCTTCTACAGATGAAGCGTCTGCTGCAGCATCTTCTGAAGTAGCTTCTGTAGCTGCTTCCTCAACAGATGAAGCATCTGCTGCTGCGTCTTCTGATGAAGCCTCAACTGAAGCGTCCTCAGATACAGCCTCTACAGCCTCTTCTACTGATACTTCTTCAACAGCCTCAACTGATGTCTCTTCTACTGCTGTCTCTGTTGTAGCTGCTTCGCCGCAACCAGCAAGAACTGCTGCTGAAAGTGTTAAAACTGAAAGTAATGTTACGATATTCTTCTTCATAATATTTTCTCCTCTTTTCGTACTAATTATTCTAGTCTGCATAGCAACAATTGCTATACATAATAGTGTGCAATTGCTTCAGTACAAAAAAAGATTATATACTCCAAAAAGAATATTGTCACGGACATAACTGTGCATAATATCTTAAGATTTTCTTAAGATATTGTGCATTTTTTACAAAAACTGTCACATTTAACCCTCAGAAGAGGCACTTGAAGCTTCAGATGGAGCCTCATTTTCGGTTTCTGTATCTTCTGAAGTTGTATCGCCGGAATCACTTCCAAATAATGATACCGATCCTGTTTTGGTTTCAGAATCGTATCTGAGTGTTATCGAAGTCTCATTTATTTTTAAACTTCCCAGATCATCACAAGGCAAAGAAAAATCGGTGTTATTGTCGTTCGTAACTACAAACTCATACTCAGTGCTGGCCTTTGTAAGATCAAGCACAACTCCCATAAGTGTGTATCCAGAATTAAGTGTTACATTATCACCTAAAAGGTTATCTGAATATGTGTCCGTTGTTTTATCATGCAATACAACACTTACAAGGTTCATTCCTGTTTTATTGACAAGATAGCACTGAACATCTCTGTGTTTTTCAGCTTCCTTTTTTTCTTCAGTTTCTTTTGCAAGAACATCCTCAAATCCGCTCTGAAGGCTCTGATACTCTGCTGTTATTTCATTTATCTCAGCTATCGCCTCATCTATCTTTGTATCATTATATTTCTTATGGTCGATGTTCTCGTACTCTTTTGTCTTTTCATCGAGCTCCTTTAGTTTTTCCTCCATAGATGAATCTGTAATATCGAGGTACGTCTCTTCAGCGCTCTCTTTTGCCTCCATCATAAGGCCAACTGCGGTCTCGAGCTCCATGATCTTTTCATCTGTAGGTCCACAGGCTGATAAAAGAGCTGATGACATGATTAGTATCGTTGCTATTATTCCAAACTTTTTCTTCATTATATTTCTCCCTTTAGGGGATATTTTATCACACCCCCTCTGGGAAATTGTAATAGTAATCCATGATTAGTGCAACCACGTGTGAGTAACTGCATTTACCGGAAGAGACTCCGTTTACTTTTAAATTGGTATCTATAAATGTTTCAGCTGCCTTCTTCACTGTTTCTGTTTTTACAACAGCTTTTTCTTCCACCTTAATCCAGGCTTCATCTGTCATAAACTGATTATCATATTTTACTCTGGCTGAGATTTTTACATGGGAATTGTACTCCGCCTTACTCACAGCATTGTAAAAATCATTGTTTATATAGTTTAAAACCCCAAGATAACCGCTGTACTGAAATACCGGATCGTCAGAACTAATGCAGGCAAGAAATCCAAGGAAATTTGCCTCGTCCTCATATATGTACCCATGAGTGTGGGCAAGTTCATGACACATGGTAAAAGGCTTGTTCATTATAGACATTGTGTCGTTGTAATTTGCTTCCATTGAAAACGGGAAATAGTAGCCTTGCATATATTGCTGGCTCATGAAGTCAGAAAAATACAATGCCTTGGGAGTCACATAATAGCCACCTAAACGCGGAAATCTGTCCGAGATATTTGACATAGCCGCAATAGCTGTCTTTTGCATATCACCTTCATAAATTACATTTCCGTTCTCGTCATGCGGAACTTCTTTAGCAAGTTCATTGCACTTTTTTACCACATAATCTCTTAATTCTGCCAGCTGCTGAATGTCACATTCTGTTGAGTCTGCCCCGGAAAAGAGCTGGATTTTAGATGTATGATAAAGAATAAAGCAGTTAAGTGTCATAACTGTGCATATAATGGCCATTAGCACGGGGGAAATCTTATAAAGCGCATTAGAAATTCGCTCGAAAACCTTCTGGGCTTTGAAATATCTTTTGCCAACGGAAGCTGCGCTGTTGCCATAAATAAGGAAACAAGAGTGAACCAAAACAAAGATTACTGAGAACAGCACAAAAAGGACTATGAAAACAAGCATGATCTCGCCTACGGAAAATGGAAATACACTTGTCAGTCTTCCATATAATAATGTTATTGCCGGAAAAATATTTTTGACATAGAAGTCAGAAAAAGCCGCACTTTTCCATGCGACAAAGTTAAGCAAAACACAGATTAAGATAATGAATAAAACCGGAACTGGTATTATAGATTTTCTTTCCTTCATGTAGCGCTCCCCCGAGTATTATGTATTAATTCTAATAAATAAATATGTACTCATGATGTCTAAAAAAAATCTAAAATGTTCATAATTTATACATATCTTTGTGATTTGTCCAAAAGTTCTTGTGTTAAAATTAATGAAACATTTCTACTATATTAAGAGGTATTTTATGAGACTATTATTAGCAGATGATGAAAAAGAACTGACTAACGCTTTAGTAGCAATCCTTAAGCATAGCAACTACACTGTTGATGCAGTTTACAATGGAACTGACGCTCTGGATTACGCTCTTAGCGGTGAGTATGACGGCATTATTTTGGATATCATGATGCCCGGGCTTGATGGCATGGAAGTATTAAAAAAACTCCGTGAAAAAGGTATTTCTACTCCGGTTCTTTTCCTCACAGCAAAAACAGAAGTTGATGACCGCATACGAGGACTTGATCTTGGAGCCGACGACTATCTGCCCAAGCCTTTTGACATGGGAGAGCTGCTTGCAAGAGTCAGAGCCATGCTCAGAAGGAAAACCGATTTTGCTCCTACAAACCTCACCTGTGGAAACCTGACTTTGGACCGCGCCGGCTATGAGCTGATCACTCCAGATCATGAAAAGATCCATCTGGCAAGCAGAGAATTTCAGATGATGGAAATGCTCATGACCAGTCCCGGCAGAATCATCTCCGTAGATACTTTCATGGATAGAATCTGGGCTGACGGGGACGCCGATATCAACGTGGTTTGGGTATATATTTCAAACCTCAGGAAAAAGCTGTCAGCACTTGAGGCCACCTGCGAGATCAAGGCTTCCCGAGGCGTTGGTTACTCCATCAACGAAACAAACTGATTTCTATAAAGAGGGCAGGTGTCATAAATGGTAAAAAAACTCAGAAAAAAATTTGTAGTAACGGCCATGCTGTCACTTCTTTTGATACTGGTCATCATGATTGGTGTAATTAATATCATAAATGTCAGGCATGTTATTTCCGAGGCAGACAATCTGCTGACAATGCTTGCTGACAACGACGGATACTTCCCGAATCTCAAAAAAAATATGATGTTTGACCCTGAAAATCCGGATAATCCTGTTAACCAGAATATGCCGGCAAGTGATTCAGCATCTAGTGAATCCACTACAGATCAAGCTTCAAGCGAGACGTCAAATAGTGTTAATGCACCGCGTCCCGGAGATCCTAATAATCCTTTTCAATTTGACAGATTAAATAATAACCGTGATGCAGAGATGCCCTATCAAACCAGATATTTCTGGGTAAAGCTTGATTCTTCGGATAATATAACTGAAGTGAACTTCGGGCATATAGCCGCTGTCAGTGAGGAAATCGCATCCGAATATGCTATAGATGTGGCAAAAGAAGGTAAGCAGCACGGATACTACCACACTTACAGATACATTGTTTCAACCAAGGACGATGGTTCAAAGCTTATCATCTTCGCTGATCAAAGTGCTGCAATTCTAAATGCCCTTACTCTTTTGCTTCAATCCGTTTTGGTTGGCCTTTGCGCACTTATAGCAATGTTCATTTTAGTTTATATCTTTTCAAGTCAGGCTGTTGCTCCTGTTGTTGAATCACTTGAAAAGCAAAAACGCTTCATCACTGATGCAGGGCACGAATTAAAAACTCCTCTTGCTGTTATATCTGCCAATGTAGATGTCCTTGAAATTGAGTCAGGGAAAAGTGAGTGGACTACCAGTATAAAAAATCAGGTCTCCAGAATGAACGGCCTTGTAAAGAACCTTTTAACTCTGTCACGAATGGACGAAGAAAGAATGCATGTTGTCTTTTCTGACTTTGACATGAGTAAGACTGTAAAAGATACTGCTATTTCCTTTGAAGCCCTTGCAACCTCAAAAGGGAAAAAGTACCAGATGGATATTGAAGATGGAATTCATATCACAGGAGATAAAAATGCAATAAATCAGCTTGCATCTCTCCTTTTGGACAATGCAATGAAGTATTCTTCTGAAAACGGAAGCATACATGTACTGTTAAACAAAGGAAATAAATACATTACTTTTGAAGTTTCTAATACTTGCGACAGCATTCCTTCCGGAAATCTTGATAGGCTCTTTGACAGATTCTACCGTGCTGATTCTTCCAGAGCACGCGAAACCGGCGGCTATGGCATCGGTCTTTCTGTTGCCCGTGCAATCGCAAACTCACACGGTGGCTCAATTGAAGCCCTAAGAGATGGTGACAAGATAATACGTTTTGTAGTAACGCTACCAAAGGAACTACCAAAGAACCTGCAGAAAAAGTAATACATAAAAATAAGCCAGGAAGTCACTGCCATTGACTCCCTGGCTTCTATATTTTATTAAAGCTCGTCGCTCTTATATGCTACAGGTCTTGAGCATGTGATCTCAAGGTTTCCATTTCTCTGACGTATCTCGTCGATCATTCCCTTTGTTGATGCCTTTGCTCTCATTGCTACTTTATAGTTGAGCTTGTAAAGACTTCCCATTCCTGATGTCTTAACTTCCTGAAGCTCAGCTCTTGTTGTGTATCTCTCAAAGATGTCATCAAAAATTCCTTCAAAATCAAGGCTTTCAGGTACTGTGATCTTAACTGTCTTTTCCTCATTGGCACCTTCGCCAAAGCTGCAGTTTGAAAGGATAAGGTTTGCTACTGAAATGATAACTGCAAAGATCGCTGCAATTCCGATATATCCCATACCTGTTGCAAGACCAACTGCCATAGCAAGGAAGATGATAGCTATTTCTTTTCCTGAACCAGGTGCAGAACGGAATCTTACAAGTGAGAAGGCTCCTGCTACTGCAACACCAGCGCCAACATTTCCGTTAACCATCATGATAACTACTCCAACAATTGCCGGAAGTAATGAAAGTGTTATGATAAAGCTCTTTGAATAGCTATTCTTGATTGAATACATAAATGCGATGAAAATACCAATCGCCAGGGAGCAAAGAGTTGCTATAAGGAATGTTGCTCCTGTTATTGTTCCATTTGTAAAAATTGATCCAAAAATTAAATCTGTCTGTGTTGTCATTTTTATATAATCTCCTTCCAATTATCCTTTTGTTTAGACTGCTTTGCGAAACACGGCCACCTTTGATTCCTCTTTTTTCTGATCAGGTACAATGCCCTTCATGATCATCTCATTGGTCTGGCCATACATATATTCGAGATACCCTCTTCCATATTTGGAAAAAGAAATCTTTCTGATATTAAGTTCATCGAGAATTCTTGCAAGTTCCATTGACATAGCTCCTGCAATCTTAAGCTCCATAAGGTGCTGGCCGGGAAGAAGGATATCTTTTCCCACATTTCCCTGTGAAAGGCTTAAGTTCTCTGTTCTCCATCTGATATTTCTATCAAATGTGATCCTAAGATCAGGATCTGAAATGCCTGCCATTGCTATTCTGTCGTAAGAGATGGCCATTGCTGGTCTGATTCCCTTGTAGTACTGGAGGAAATAGTCGATCTCATTTGAGATCTGTGATCTGTTTTCAATTTCCTTTCCATTTACAAGGTAGTCAATTGCTTTGGCGTAAGGCATTGAGATTCTTCTTTTATAGACAACTCCTGCATATTTTTTCTTGATCTCTATAAAAGCATTTGTGTCATCACTTGCAACGCCGTATGTACGAAGCCTTAGCTTTTCTTTGTACTTTGGTTTTTCAAGAGACCTTTCAATAAGTTTAAAATCAGGAGTGTCGAAATATATATTTAAAATGGAGGTCTCTCCATAGCTGTCTATAGCAGCCATTCCTTCAAGCCTTTTCATAAGCTCGTTGTACTGAATGTCATCCAGCAAATATTTAACTTCGATTCTCTGAAACACATCTTTGAAACCTGCCATGATTTTTCTCCATTTCTTTGTGTGTTGTTTTATCTTATGATGCCATTCTAAATTTGAAACCTAAAAATAACTTAAAACGAATCAGAGTTTATAATTTATTAATAAATAATTGACAAAAGCCCATATTTTCTAGCTTTTTCGGGTACGACATGTATGATATAATGTCATTAAGTAACACCTAATTACATCAATTGTTTTCTATTTACTAAAGGGGGAGGTGTCTATGTACAAAAAGGGCGATAAGGTAATCATTCTCGATTACAATGGAAAACCCGCAATTCCAAAGGTTGTTGCAGAAATTGAAGATGTTTACGGAGAAGACAGAGTAAGACTTCATCTGCCTGACAATGCATGCTGTCTTGAATTTACAGATCGATTTGAAAAGATCGATGATGACACTTATGATGAGATTCTACATGCAGTTCACGAGAGAGAGAAAGAAATGCCTGTTGATCTTCAGCTGGATATCCGCAAGTTTGCTTCCAAGCATCCTCGCAGAAGAAAAGACGAGATCATTAAGATGTTTGATCAGGATAAACGCTATGTTTCAATCCTGAATGCCTATATGGGCAGAGTTATGATGTACGGAAAAGAAAATATCAATGAGAGATTTCTTTTTGAATATAAGGAAGCTCTTTTCGGAATAGTTGAAACCAGAACCTTCTTTCATGAACTTGATGATTCCATTCCTATTCCTGAGCTGACTTAAGAGAAAGGCCAATTCCAATAGCCATAAAAAGAAATGTTGTTGAAACGGTTGTGGAAAAAGACACAGCACTATTAAATAAATATGAGATTATAGGGAGCGAGCAGATAATAGCTGCTGGCTCCTTTTTTATTATTCTTTTTAGTGAGTATACGATAAATCCATAGTAGAGAGTCGCTCCTACTATTCCTCTTTCTATCAGAATTGTCAAAGGTTCGCAGTGGGCATTTGTAAGCCTGTTGCCCTCAAGGACATTTAAGAGGGAATCTGCCCACATCGGATTGTGATAAGCATATGAATAATAGCAGTCCTGACCTACTCCAAATATCTTTTGCCAGGATGACAGATTAAGGAACATGTCAAAAGAAATCTGCCAGATAAATAGTCTGCCATTTCCAAAGTTGTAGGGAATCTTTCCTAGAGCAATAATCACAATGGTAATTGCCGCAAAGACCAGGAGCAATCCACAATACACCTTCTTATACAGATCCTTTTTCCAGAAAATACTGATCTCATCCAGAAAAGCTGACAATCTGTATATAAAAAATGAAAATGCAATAATAACAAGCCCTGTGTGATTGCTGCACAGAGTAATGAGATAGTTCTTTTCATAATTATAAGCAGCTGGGTAAAAGAGCATTATAAGATTAACTATTTCTATTGCCAGTCCCAAAAGCGAAAGCTGCACCAAAAATCTGTGAAAATAATTCCTGTCAGAAAGTGACAGATAAAAAAGAAGGCCATAGGTTCCAAGTAGCACCAGTAAGCCACTGTCAGCTCCCTGTAGCAAAAGAGCCATGAGCCCAACTACTGTATAGGCGCTGCATGCATAAAAGCTTTTGTTTCCCGGCTTTTGAAGGTAAGTTAAGCCCACACCGGCAGGGACAAATATAGATAAAAATCCCACATACCAGTTGATATTTCCTATGGTTGCAAGAAAAGATGTGTCGCTCCCGTAAATTTCAATCGGATAAATTCCGAACCTTCCAAGGACTCCCATGACAAATATAAGAAAGGGTGTTATGAATACTGCCGCAAGGACGTACTCATCAACATACAGGCCTTTTGCCAGGAAGTAACAATCAAGGATCATTATGGCATTGGTCAAAAAACCTACTCTCCACCCTTCCAGTCCGAGAAAAGAAGTTTTGATATCGCAGGAAAATAGAAGAGTTACAAGGTTCGTTAGCAGCAGCGCTCTTAAAAGAATGTCATGAACGCCTTCGCTTTTTTTATTTAGTCCCACAAGAAAAGAGGAGGCAAGGATAAATGCTCCGCCGATCAGCATGTACATTATCCCTTTTGCCTCACCAAGTTCATAATACCCCTGCTCCATATACAAAGGCAGAATGGAGCACAGCATTATCACATGTATAGTTGAAAAAATTTTTAGAATCTTAGTTCTCATGGTCTATGAATTCCGGTTTAATTTCAAAAAAGACTCTTTTCCCTGTTGCAGGGTGCTTAAAGCCAAATTTATAGCAGGCAAGGCAAACTGTCTTTATGCCTTTTTCCTCTGAATACTGCAGTGACTCTTCGTTCCCATATTTGGTATCGCCAATAATAGGATAGCCAAGTCCTGCCATCTGAACTCTGATCTGATGGAATCTTCCGGTCAGAAGCTTGATTCTCAAAAGAGTTGTCTCCTTACCGGTAGATACTACTTCATAATCAAGAGCAGCTATTTTCACATCACCGTTTATAAGCCGTATCTTCTCACCATCTCGGCTGGTAATAGTGCTTTCATTAAGAGTATCTTTTTCATCATCAGAAAAGATAGCTGCCAATCCACTATCTTCTCTTCTCCCAAGATAGTTTTCCACATGTCCTTCCCTTGGTTCCACATTTCCAAAGCAAAGAGCGTAGTAGTACTTATCTGTAGTGTGCTTTTTTATCTGCTCTGCAAGACTTGATGTTGCTTTTTTATTTTTGCCCATAACAACCACACCCTCAACAGGCTGATCAAGTCTGTACACAGTTCCCACGTAAGCAGGGCCTTTTTTGCCTTCCTGTCTGCTCTTTCTTGTGAGGTAGTTTCTTACCTGACTTACAAGGTCCATTTTCCCGGGGCCTGCCCCCTCTGTGGCAATCCCTGCGGGTTTATGGCATACAATTATGTCTTCGTCTTCGTATATATACTCTATTTTTTTCATTCTTAACAATAAAAATTACAATCCTATAGATTTTCTAATATATGAAAATAGCGGCAGTGTTACCTGCCGCCACAAAATCAATGGTTATCAAACTTTAAATCTGTAACCGACGCCCCAAATTGTCTCAATATACTGAGGGTTTGAGGTATCATATTCGATTTTCTCACGGATCTTTTTGATGTGAACTGTTACAGTCGCAATGTCTCCGATTGAGTCCATGTTCCAAATCTTACGGAAGAGTTCTTCCTTAGTAAACACATGGTTCGGGTTCTCCGCAAGGAAAGTGAGAAGATCAAACTCTTTGGTTGTAAAGCTCTTCTCTTCGCCATCAACATATACTCTTCTTGCTGTCTTATCAATTCGAAGTCCTCTGATCTCTACATAGTCATTAGACTCATGGCCTGATCCAACAAGCCTTGAATATCTTGCCATGTGTGCCTTAACACGAGCTACCAGCTCTGATGGGCTAAATGGCTTTGTAATATAGTCATCAGCTCCAAGACCAAGACCTCTGATCTTATCGATATCATCTTTTTTAGCTGATACCATAAGGATCGGCACATCTTTCTTTTCTCTGATATGTTTGCAAACCTCGAATCCGTCCATGCCCGGAAGCATCAGATCCAATATAATAAGATCAAAATCCTCTGCAAGGGCAGTCTGAAGACCTGCATCTCCTGTGTTCTCGATTGCCACCTCAAAATCACTAAGTTCCAGATAGTCTTTCTCGAGGTCAGCAATAGCCTCTTCATCCTCAACAATAAGAATTCTACTCATACACGTTTCTCGCCTTTCTTTGGATTTTTATGTTTCGTTATCGACTGTAACTGCTTCTGAACCATTTGCAAACTCTATGTACTTTCTGAGTACAAAGTGCATGCAGGTTCCTTCTCCCTCATGACTGGTCGCCCAAATATAACCGCCATGATCTTCTATTATCTTTTTAACTATAGATAAGCCGATTCCGCTTCCGCCCTGCTTGGAATTGCGGGAAGCATCTGTTCTGTAGAACCTGTCGAAGATATTTGGAATATCTTTCTGTGCTATTCCTTTTCCATTATCTTCAAGCTCTATCCTTATGGAATCAACTTCATCCAAAATCCTTATATCAATCTGCTCTTTTCCATCGCTTCTCTGCATGTACTTGACACTATTGCTGACAATGTTGTTAATTACACGCTTGATCTGCTCAGGATCTGCAACAATCTGTGTATCAGGTCCAGTGAGATTGGAATAATTGAGTTTGATCTGCTTGCTCTCAAGATCAGCTCCAATCTCCTCAATACAGTCTCCAAAATACTCTGCCACATTAAGCTTAACAAAGTTATAAGGGATTCTGTTGTTATCAATACTTGAGTACAAGGTAAGTTCATTAATAAGGTTGTTCATATCATTGGCCTTACTATTAATGATCCTTATGTACTTCATCTGCTTTTCAGGGTTGTCCGCAACACCTTCCAAAAGGCCCTGTGAATATCCCTTGATAGCAGTAATAGGTGTCTTCAGATCGTGAGAGATATTACTGATAAGCTCTTTGTTTTGCTTTTCTCTCTCAATCTTTTCATCAGCAGACTCTTTTAACCGAAGTCTCATGTCTTCGTAATTACGATACATGGCTCCAAGCTCACCTTTTTCCTTCACATCAGTAGGAAGCATGTAATCAAAGTTTCCATCCTTGATATGCTGCATCGCAACATTGAGTTCACTGATAGGCTTAAATATGCTCCTTCCAATCCAAGTTGTCAAAAGGATACTTGTAACAAGAAGAATGATCACTATCGCAATGGTCATATAAACTACAAGTGATGTAGTAAGACCAGTTCTGATACCGGATATGATATAAAGGCTACCCTCATCACCATCTGAAAAGTAAAAATCAAGCTGCCTTACAAGATGCTTAGAGGTGGTATAGTAAATACCCTTAATATCCGTTCCAAATCCCGGAAGTTCATAAATAACTTCTTTCGCCTTGTTCTTATCTGCTACGTAGTAGACCGTAAAGCCTTTTTTTACAATTATAAATGAATAGCTTGGTGCAACTTCTTCATCCAATTGCTGAAGATAGTTCTCATCCTCCAAAATGAATGGATCAGCCAACATAGTAACCAGAATTTCTTTTACCAGCTGCTCTGTCATCTCGGAGAAGGTTCCTCCGGGATCCGAAATCATTCCATAATCTACCACTTTGGAATACTGATCAATCTGCTGATCATATATCAGATACCTTCCAACAGCAAAATATGTCGCCATTGCAAGTATTATCGGTATGATTACTATCGCCAGTGAGGTAATTAAGAGTTTTGTACGGAATCGCATAATTCCTCCTATGCTCTTTTAGTATACCATATTTTGTTAATTGTTTGGATAGTTCTCTTTTAACCTTTTATACTCTTCATCAGTAATTTCCATAACTGTTCCATGTTTGAAGCCATACGGAAAACTGAATACTTTGTCTGAACGCACGAATTTTCCTGTAGAAATGTCCTTTGCCACGAATGGAACATAACCCTGTTTTTCTTTTTCACATCCGTAAAAATCAAGCATCAGACACCAGCTTCCATCAGGAAGTTTATAGCAAGTAGGTGCTTCGTACTGTCCATCCTCAAGTTTGTTCATCTCTTCATCAAAAAGAGGCATTCTCTCATATTCGCCTGTAAGAGATGTTCCTCTCTCGAGAATTATGTGTGCAGGATTGAAATCGCTCTTTGTAAATCTATAATAGTAGCCATTTTCATATACAATGTTTGAGTCGATTATTCCTGTATCTGACTTATGACAAAGCTCTTTTGGCTGAGTGTAGGTCTTGAAATCTTTGGTCTTGGCATAATAAATAGCCATTTCGTTAGTAGAATCTGCTGGGTATCTTGATGACCAGTGAACCATATAGTCCTGATTTTCCTCATCATAGATGATATCAGGAGCCCATGCGCATCCGTAATTGTCATCAACAACTTTTATAAGTTCCTGCTCCGACCAGTGAACAAGGTCGTCAGATTCCCATTTTGAGAGGTATTTACTACCCTCTCTGTTTACTTTATTCCAATTGCTTTCATATTTTTCCTTGAAATTATAAGCAAGAGAAAGATCTGTAGCCAGAATAACAAAGGTGTTGTCTTTTTTTCTGGTGATGGTAAAATCTCTTACTCCCTTCTCACCCATAGTGCTCTCCAGAACAGGTTTCCCATTATTTACCTGTTCCCAGTTAAAACCATCTTTAGAAATACCGAAATAAACCTGTTCCCCATCCGGTGTAACTTTTTCTTTAAAGTGTGCAAATAAATATGCGCTCATGTAACCCTCCCAAGACTGATCATAATGTATTTCATAATTATACAATATAAAAGACTTCTCCTTCAACGGAGAAGCCTTTATAGTATATATTTCTTTATCAGATATTTAAAAGTTTGCTGTACTCAGCAAGTGCGCCATCTGTCTCGTGCGCGAGAACTTTCTTGGCAAGAACCTTACCAAGCTGAACGCCTTCCTGATCAAAGCTGTTGATGTTCCATACAAAGCCCTGGAACATAACCTTATTCTCGAAGTGTGATAAAAGAGCTCCAAGAGACTTAGGGTTAAGCTCTTCACCAATGATGATGCTTGATGGACGTCCACCCTTGAAGTTCTTGTTAAGATTCTCATCTTTTTTACCACATGCAAATGCAACGATCTGAGCAGCAACGTTAGCGCAGAGTTTCTGCTGGCTTGTGCTGTCCTGGATGTTAACATCATTCTGAAGCTGGCTGTTCTTGAAGCCAATGAACTGAAGAGGAATGATGTCAGTTCCCTGGTGAAGAAGCTGGTAGAATGAATGCTGTCCGTTTGTACCAGGCTCACCGAAGATGATTGGTCCTGTAACATAGTTTATAGGCTCGCCGAAGCGGTTAACGCTCTTACCGTTAGACTCCATGTCAAGCTGCTGAAGGTGTGCAGGGAAACGGCTAAGTCCCTGTGAGTATGGAAGTACAGCTGTGCTGCCATATCCAAGGATATTTCTCTCATATACACCGATCATAGCATCGAGCATAGCAGGGTTTTCGAAGATGTTCTTGTTTGCTGCAAGCTTATCCTCTTCTGCAGCTCCATCAAGGAACTGAGCAAATACGTCAGGTCCGAATGCAAGAGAAAGAACTGCTCCGCCTACTCCTGATGTTGAAGAATATCTTCCACCAATATAGTCATCCATGAAGAATGCTTCAAGGTATTTGTCACTCTTTGCAAGTGGTGATGTCTCTGAAGTTACAGCAATCATGTGCTTGGATGAATCAAGTCCTGCCTTCTTAAGAGCATCAATAACGAAGGACTCGTTTGTAAGTGTCTCAAGTGTTGTACCTGACTTAGATACAAGGATAAAGATTGAATGCGCAACATCAATTCCGTTAAGTACAGCTGAAGCATCATCAGGGTCTACGTTGCTGATGAACTTAGCTTCCATCTTGAAGTTGCCTGTTCTGTGTGCCCAGTTCTCAAGAGCAAGATACATAGCTCTTGGGCCAAGGTCTGAGCCGCCGATACCAATCTGTACTACTGTTGTAAACTTTTCGCCCTTTGCATTAGCAATTTCACCTGAGTGAACCTTGTTTGCAAACTCAGCGATTCTCTTCTGTTCATTTAAGTAAAACTCTCGCTTATTAACACCGTCAGCCACTACGTTTTCGCCAAGCTGACCTCTTGTTAACTGGTGAAGGACCATTCTCTTTTCACCGGTATTTATTACCTCTCCGTTGTAGAGGGCTTCGAATTTCTCTGAAAGCTCTGCCTCTTTTGCAAGAGCTTCGAGAGCCTTTAATACATCGTCATCAACTTCTTTTGCAGCGTAGTTGTATGAAAGTCCGGCAGCCATCTTTACAGAATAGTTCTTTACTCTGTTTGCTCCGTTTTCACCTGACATAGCTGATACAAGATCTACATGTTTAACATTTTTTAAATCATCAAAAGTTTTTAGTGTGTCAAGATTTTTCCAATTGGCCATTATAAAATCCTCCTATAGTGATGCACGGAAAACGTATTCCGCCATCAGCTAAAAGTGTATCAAAGAACTTTTTTCATATCAAGCATATAACTATAAAAAATAGGTTAAATCATTCATATGAAAAGACTCCTCCGATTAATATCTCGAAGGAGCCTTTAAACTTAAATTACAGATTTTTTATAAGTTCCATTGTAAGAGCTGCGCAGTCTTTTGCTGCTTTTGCTTCGAATGTAGGATAGTCTACATCTGCAGTTCCATCGGCCTTATCAGAAATTGCTCTGATGATAAGGTATGGAATGTTGTTGAGATAGCAGGCCTGGGCAATTGCTGCGCCTTCCATCTCCGCGCACATGCCGCCAACATCAGCTATGATCCTCTCTTTTGTCTCCTTACCACTGATGAACTGATCACCACTGGCAACTCTTCCTTCAAAAACTCCGATGTCAGGAGCAACTTTCTTAATAGCTGCTTTTGCTTTTTCTCTCATATCAGCGTCAGCTACAAAAGATTCCACTCCGAGCTGAGGAACGACACCCATTTTATATCCAAATACTCTTACATCCATGTCATGATAAATAGCATCTGTTGAAAGAACCACGTCACCAATGTTTATATCGTTGTTAAGTGAACCTGCTATTCCTGTGTTGATGATTCTTTCAACTCCAAAGATATCTGCAAGGATCTGGGCGCAGATTCCGGCATTTACTTTACCGATTCCGCTTCTTACTACTACAACTTCAGTATTCTCAATTGTTCCTTCATAAAACTCCATGGAAGCTTTTTTGACTACGTTTTTAACGTTCATTGAGCCTTTAAGAGTCTCGACTTCGACTTCCATAGCTCCAATTATTCCAATTTTCATTGTAGCTTCTCCTTTAATTATGAATCAAAGAACTGACGACCATCATCTGTTACAAGTCTCTCTGACTTAGGATATTCGAAAATCATGGAGTTATTAGCATTTTCAGCAAGGTAAGCAGCAAATTTACGTGCATACCATTTAGCTATCTCAAGATTGTGCATGAGGTAATTACCACAATTAACAGCCGATGCACCCGGTACTTCCTCTGTATTTTCTACTGACTGAAATGCTCTTAAAAGAAGATCATGAATTTCTTTTGGTTCACGATTGCCTTTCATAATGAGATAAAAACCTGTAAGACATCCCATTGGGCCCCAATAAATAATCTGATCTTTCCAATCAGGATCGTTTCTGAGGAAAGTTGCAATGATGTGCTCTAAAGAATGCATTGCAGCTACATCAACTGCCGGTTCAACATTTGGTCTTGTTACTCTGATATCATAAGTTGTAACCTTATAGTCACCAAGAGTATCTACTCTGCTGGTAAATATTCCCGGTATGATTTTGGTGTGGTCTACAGAAAAGCTAGGGATTAAATCCATATCTGTATCTCCTTTCAAATAAATTTAGTCTTTGGGCATCTCATTGAATACCTCGTAGGAATCTCTGAGATACTCTCTTATATTATCATAATCTCTATTGGCAATGGCAGTATAAAGTGTATCAACTAAGAAAAGTTGAGCAAAACGTGAACTTGTAATACCGCTCTTTTTATCTATTTCCGGAGAAGTAGCAAATAGAACATGGTCACAGCTGGTAGTAAGAGTGTTATTTCCAAGCTTGGTGATTGCAATTGTTGTCGCGCCGGACTCCTTTGCAATATTGAAACACTGCATGACTTCTTTATTTTTGGCATTGTCACTAAAGAATAAACATACATCGCCCGGTGCTGCCTGAGATACTGTCATTAAACTCATATGAAAATCCTGATTAAAGACAACATTATAATGGATTCTCAAAAGCTTACAATATAAATCATAAGCAGCTACGCTGGCAGTTCCTATTCCAAAAAGCTGAATCTGTTTCGCCCCAACAATCTTGGTTACCGCATCATTAAAGGTTCCCACATCGAAAAGTCTATAGGTTGTCTGAACAGCCTGTACACTCGTTGCACAGATATTATCAGCAATTGACTGCAGTGATGTGTATTCATTTACATCCTTAAATGCAATCTTCGGTCCTTTGTCTGCCTGTTTTAATGATGTATTAGCCTCAGCATAATAAGCGTTTTTCAGGTCTTTAAGACCATCATATCCGATTGCCTGGGCAAAGCGGGTCCATGACGCCTGTGTTGTGCCTGATTTTTGAGCAAGCTCTTTTATAGGGAAAAGAAACAGATCGTCCTTATTCTGCAAAACATAATCAGCAACCAGTTTTTCTGAAGCAGGGAGAGAGTTATAGCAACTTTTAATTCTTTCACTTACAACATTCATAAAAATTGGCCTCCAAACCATTTCAATACTATATTTCTAATTGTAAACCATTTTGAAATAAAATTTCATAAGTAATTATAAAATATTTGTGAAAACCATTTAATTTTCTGACTATTATGCTATGCTCGATATAGGCAATTTAATTGTGGGTAGCTAGTTTTTTTGTTTCGCACGAAAGGAGATTTTAGTTTATGAAATGGGTATGTCAGGTTTGTGGATACATTCATGAAGGCGATCAGCCACCAGAGAAGTGTCCTGTATGTAACGCTCCAGCTTCTAAATTCCAGAAACAGGAAGGTGAGAAGGTTTGGGCATGCGAGCATGTTGTTGGTGTAGCTAGTGAAGCTCCGGAAGAGATCAAGAATGGTCTCCGTGAGATGTTCAACGGTGAGTGCTCAGAAGTTGGTATGTATCTTGCAATGTCAAGAGTTGCCATCAGAGAGGGTTACCCTGAAATCGGTGCTTTCTATGAGAAGGCTGCCTGGGAAGAGGCTGAACACGCTGCTAAATTTGCAGAGATGCTTGGTGAAGTATTAACTGATTCTACAAAGAAGAATCTTGAACTTCGCGCAGAAGCAGAATATGGCGCTACTCAGGGTCGTGCAGATCTTGCTAAGAAGGCAAAAGAGCTTAATCTTGATGCAATCCATGATGCAGTTCATGAGATTGGCCGCGATGAAGCTAGACATGGAAAAGGCTTCCAGGGACTTCTTGATAGATATTTCAAATAATTGAATAGTATGCAAAGGGCTTCTCTGAGGTGATCAGCGAAGCCTTTTTTATTTCATATCATCTTTCCAATATGTATTTATTTCTTTGGTTTCAAAGCCCGTTATCCTGATTCCGTCATAGGTATGCTCAGCAGTAAAAAGAGCTTCTTCTCCAATTTTAGTTTCTTCAGAAAAACCCTGATCAGCTCTGAAATTTCCAAGAGAATAAAAAACTATTGTATTGTTTCCATCAGGTCTTATTATCTCTTTTGTCTCCTGAACCACATGTGGGTGCGTACCTATAACTACATCCGCATTTCCCTCTGCGAAGAGCTCTGCAAAATGTTCCTGAAAACTGCTTATTTCTGTCTGATATTCATCTCCCCAATGGACGAACACAACTACAATATCCGCTTCTTTTCGGCTTTCCGTCAGGTCTTTGACCAGCTCTTTTTCGCCATCTTCATCCTGTGGAAGGTAATGGACCAGATTTGGATATTTCTCAGTAGCTTTTTTCACATTAGTATCATAAGTATAGGCAAAGAGCGCGAATTTTATGCCATTTCTTGATATCAATTCATAGGGCCTGTAAGTTTTGTCAGTACTTTTCTGAATTCCAACAGTTTTTAATCCACAATCCTCGTAGAAGTCCTTTGTAAAATCAACAGCACCTATGCCTTTATCCAGAGTATGATTGTTGGCGCACACTGCTATATCAAATCCTGCATCAGCCAGAGCTTGTCCCACTTCTTTGGGTGAACCAAATGTGGGATAGCCGCTTACCATGGATTTTTTATCCACAAGTACTGTCTCAGCTTGAAATGCCGCTATATCAGCATTCTCAATTTCTTTTTTGAAAGGTTCATATAAAAAGTCAAAGCTTCCATTTTCATTGGAATAGGCGTGTTTATAAATCTCTTCGTGGATGATATTATCGCCAAATGCTATGAACCTTACCGAGTTATCCACATTCTTAAGGCCAAATCCATCCCATCTCCACAGGGAATTGGTTTTATCTACATCTTCTACGAGGATTATTTTTCCGCTTTCATCCTCAAGCTTCATCCGCCTGATAAGGTGCCCTGTTTCAGACGCAAACCACTTTGGCCTTACCTTGTTTTCATCCTCGATCTCATATATGAAGATATGCTGCGAATAATTTCTTTCATCTTTATCAACCCAGAAGGGCCTGTACTTCCCGTACTTTCCTCTTTTCCACACAAGGGCGATCATGTCATCATGCCCATTTCCATCAATATCAGTCAAAAGAAAATCCTGAACCTTAACAGTTCTCTCTGTGGAAAAGATTTTATTTCCCTGCTCATCATATAAGGTGAGCATTTTATCTTTAAGCACTAAATGCCCATCATTCACGACCTTTTCATTCCATGTAACCCAGCGTGGAATGTAATTATCCTTTATCAGGAAAAAGAGTATACAAAGAACTACTGCCACTCCAAGGAGTAGCAGCAGTCCTATAGATATTCTTAATTTGGTTTTACTATTGTTTGTAACCTGCATCAATTATTTTTTATCCTGTAACTCTGAGTCCATGAAGGCTGCTCAGGTGCTCTCTCAACTTCAACCCAGTTCCATTCATCGTCCAAATATCCACCGGACAGAGCATTTTTCCATTCTTCGTCTGTCATTCTGTCTGTAATCGAAGTTGTAAACTGATAAAAACTATATGCACTTCCTCTTCCAACATGAAGCTCTCCATCTATTGGGAAAATCACATAAATTGTTGCAGCATAACCTGAACCAACTTCAAGGACGCTGCCGTTTGGATCAGTTGCAATATCAGCAATTACAGGGCAAGGAGCCTGTGTACTGTCAATCGTATCCTCGCCTAAGGAGTCTTTAGTAACTTCTTCCCAGAAGTGCTCAATATATCCACCATAACATCTGATAAACTCATACTCATCTTCTGTAATCGTGTCGTTTGTCAGCTCTTTTTCAGAAATCGTAATAAGTGTTCCTGCTATCTCTGACAGTTTATCAAGGTCATCACTTGCTCCATCTGACAGCATATTGCAGCTACTAAGCATTTCTTTTGTCTTCTCAGAAAGAGCCTTGAATCTGCTGTATACTACCGGCTGTGTATCAACATAACCTCTGTCATCAAGTGGTTCAAAATCAGGTCCACCCATCTCAGCCATAGGCTGTTTGGTATAAAGGATTGTGTCATGTTTAAGCTCAGCATAGGAGCCCGCAAAGGTCTCAAGATTCTTTTTATCCCATTCTTCGCTCTGCATATATGAAGGATAGCCATCTCTCTTTTCTTCAAAAAGAGGTCTTAAGGTATACAGCCATCCTGAATAGAGGCTTGCGTTCCACAAATCCTGCTCATCGTTATTAAATAATGCCTTAAGAGCCTGAATATTCTCGTTGTAATTCTCATATTTTGTATCGCCCTGCTCATCAAGGATCTCGTAAGCTTTTTCTGAACCGAGAACTGCTGCTGTATCAAGGGTGTCAGGTAGGCATCTTCTCTCGCCCTCCGGATTTTCTTTTACTGAGCTGTATATGAGTCTCTGCATTATTGCAGCGTCAATAGTAAATCTCTGTCCCATGAATCTGTAGGATGGAATTATTGGGTCTTCTCCATCGTAGACAGGAATTGAATTGACTGCAGGTGGATCGATCTTCTTTAAAGCAGGCAAAATGCTATCTTTAAATGTCTTTTCATCTGTTACTGCCTGAAGTGACGGCGCCTCTGCGCAGCTCTCTTCCAGAGCATCATAGATTTCCTTAAATCCCGCATCATCAGATTTTCCTGCAAAAAAGCTTGTGACTTCGTAGATGTTACTCCACTCTTTATTATCTGCTGAAAGTGCAATTGTCTGAAGGATCGCGCTCTTTGCCATCTCCTCGTTATCAAGCTCAAATGCAATTCGTCCGTACCACATCATAGCGCGGAAATAGTGCTCTAGCTGGTCATCTCCGTCGTAGTAGCCTCTTGGTTTGTACTGGGTATAATCCTCATTCAAATCTGTCAGAGCGCATACCTCAATTCCTTCTGCAGCCATTACCTTGTCATATTCGCCCTTAACTAACAGATCAAACTGAGGGTCGCTTACAGGTGCTGTAACGCTTTCGTCCTGCAACAGACTTCCTACATAGAAAAATGCAAGGTTTCTGAATGCCGCATTTTCCCAATCTGTTCCCTTCAGCTCCTCATACTGTTTTGCAGATTCTGCCAGCATATTTGAGCTGACTTTTTTTAATTCATCAGACAGATACTGCTGCTCGCACTTTTTCATAAGGTGGGCAAAATACAGATGATATGTATGCATCAGTGAATCCACTGTTATAAAATTAGGGAACATAACATATCTGTTATCCTCATAAATGTCAAAAAACTCTCTACTACTGTCAGCTGTAACAGCAAAATTATTTTTGATAAGTGCATTTCTGAGAATTGAAGGATGATTATATTCGCTTTCATATTCATCACTAAAAAGATAAGCAAAATCAGATGCATATACTACATTAGAAAAATCTTCATTCACGCTGTAATGTGCGATTGAAGGGATAAGGTTTGGATCATAGTAGATCTTTTCACTTGAGTCTGAGCTCTTTTCTTCATTAACTGTTGCAGGCTCACTGCTTTCTCCAATGGCAGCATTCTGCTCGTTTCCTTCAGAAACTTCTGTTGTTTCCTGCGCTGACTGCGCGTCAGGGCTTTCAACTGGGGTTGA
>NZ_SVFW01000024.1:56763-59307 GCF_015056685.1 Butyrivibrio sp.
GCATTCTGCTCGTTTCCTTCAGAAACTTCTGTTGTTTCCTGCGCTGACTGCGCGTCAGGGCTTTCAACTGGGGTTGAAGCACAGGCAGATAGAACCATTGTCAGTGCCATAACTAAAGCCACAAATCTTTTCTTCATAACATTTCTCCCTCATATAAATATACGCTAATTCAATAATACACCAATTCTCTGATAAATGAAAAAGCCCCTCCATCTTTATGGAGAAGCTCTCTATTACTGGATCTGTTCGTCAATAAGTTTGACAATTGTATTTGTTGCGCTGTGAAGATTACTCTTGTTCATGTTCTCAATGAATTTCTCGCGGTTTTTGTAGAGATCTTCGATTGTTTCCACAAGGATGTCCTCATCAAGATCATCGTTATCAATTACAAGTGAGAATCCCTGCTGCTCAAAAGACCTTGCATTAAGCATCTGGTCTCCTCTGCTTGATTTAGTTGAAAGCGGGATCAAAATGTTCGGCTTTTTAAGTGCAAGTAGTTCGCAGATTGAGTTAGCTCCTGCTCTTGAAACTACTATGTCAGCCATAGCAAAAATGTCTTTTAACTCATTTTTAACGTATTCAAACTGCTTGTAGCCCGGGACAGTAAGTTTTAAATTGTCCATCTTTTCTTTTCCGCAAATGTGGACAACGTTAAAATATGGAAGGAGTCTTGGAAGGGCGTATCTTACAGTCTCATTAACTGACTGTGCGCCAAGGCTTCCGCCGATTACCATAAGTACAGGCTTGTCATCCTCGAATCCGCAAAGCTTTTTTCCAACTTCTTTATCACCAAGTCCAAGCTCTTCTCTTATTGGAGTTCCTGTAAGAACAGCCTTATCAGCAGGCAAAAGACGCATTGTCTCCGGGAAGTTACAACATATTTTTTTTGCTCCCGACATGCTAAGTTTATTGGCAAGTCCGGGTGTCATATCTGATTCGTGAACAAGGTATGGAATCTTTAATGCTCCTGCAGCTCTCACAACAGGAACGCTTACAAATCCGCCTTTAGAAAAAACAACGTCAGGTTTAATTCTTTTAAGAAGTTTAACTGCCTCTGTGAATCCCTTTAAAACTCTGAAAGGATCTGTAAAATTCTTTGGATCAAAATATCTGCGAAGCTTACCTGTGGCTATTCCAAAATAAGGAATGTTGTAGTCCTCAATAAGCTTTTTCTCGATTCCGTTATATGAACCAATATAATAAATTTCATATCCAGCTTTCTTCAGTGCTGGGATCAATGCGATATTAGGTGTTACATGACCGGCACTTCCGCCACCTGTAAGCACTATTTTTTTGATCGGTTTATCGCTCACTTTTTATTCCTTCTTCCAATTCTAAAAATATTCTGCACAACATTATACCATAATTTACCTGATTTCGTAGGTGAGCATATCCTGTTCTTCATATGGCACAATAAGCTCATTTACTATTTTGTCTGAGAACTCTTTTACTCCATCCAAAACTTCCTCGTAGTTATCAAGAGTCATCTCATACTCGCCATTTATCATCTGATCAAGCATAAGCTTATTGATCTCAGGAGAGAAGTGGATTGAATCCATGTAATTATACAGATTTGTTATTACATCCGGTTCGTTCTGGAAGCAGAAAATCCTGACATTATCATATTGCAAAAGAGCTTTCGTCATCTCTTTTTCACAATAGATATAGGCATCTCTTTCTCCTGTTCTATAAACACCGTCCCACCAGAGCATTGAATAAGCTGGGTAAAAGAACATGAACTGTGTCTCAGGGTGATCAGCTACCTCTTTTGTCAAAAGAGCTATGTTAGCACTTAACTTGTCGCTATAGATTGTCTCATCCTGCATTTCTACTACATCGATAGGTCTGTAGTAAAGCCCCAGAGCCATCTGAATATCAAAAGTTTTCCACTTGGCCCAGTTATATGAAAGTCCCTCGTCGTAATCTCCAAGATAGGAATTGGCTATCATATATGGAATCTTTTCAAAGAGCACATCCTTATTAAAAAGATATTGCACATCATTAAAAGGATTGTGATCATACAGGTACATTGGGCAGCCTGTAGACTCATAGGTAGTTTCCGCATCTGCTGAAAGTGATGAAGGATCGATATTGTAAAAGACATACTTTATATCATGGTTTTCATAGGCTTCATCCATAAGGTAACAAAGGTCTGCGGTGGCGCCATATGAGCGGATCGCCTTTATCGATTTTACGCCATAAGCCTCATCATACCAGGCATTGTCATTGTTCTCCATAACAGAGGAACCAACTAAAAGTGTGTCGTAGTCAAAGTGCCTTAATGTGCCTATGCATTGGTATTCTTTGTCGTTAAGGACTTCCTTAAGTCCAAGCCATGGTTTGTGGTAGTGGTAAAAGGGGTCAAAAACATAGACTACTGCCCCGACTGTAAATATGAGGATAAGAACTGTGATTATCAGTCTTTTTATAAAATTTTTTGATGACATTTTTGTATTATCCATTAAACTCCCTTAAGTAGATATGGGGATTACTCCCCATACCCCTTTTCAGAACCGTACGTGCGCTATTAACGCATACGGCTCC
>NZ_SVFW01000025.1 GCF_015056685.1 Butyrivibrio sp.
CGTACAGTTGGATCAGGTAAGGTTGCTACAATCGTTGAGTAATCTTAACAAACCTAGATTTTATGCAGCTTCCAGAGCTTCTCTGGAAGCTGTTTTTTGTATAGTTTTTTGATTGACTATCATGACTGGAATATGTATTATGATGGTTTATTTACAACAAATAAGAGACAAATGAATGTTGATAGAATCTTTGATATCGTTGTGTTAAGATTAAAGCATGTGTTCTTGGGAAGAGCACATGTTTTTTCTTTTTATAAAGAGGTGTTGGGGTAAATCAATATAATATGCGTATCATTATTTGTGGTTTAAATGGAGCTGGTAAAAGTACTTTGGGGAAGAGACTACAGTATTAAAAAAAACAGAGGATAAATAATGAGCAATGTAATATTCCTTGATGTGGATGGAGTCCTTAATTCGAAGTTTTGGGACAACGAACATCAACGTGAGATTAGTAATGGCAAATATATTGATTCTGAGGCTGTAAAGTTACTTGGAAGCCTTGTGAAAAGAACTAATGCTAAGATAATTCTTCATTCTGGCTGGAGATTTTGGTTTGATGAAACGATGAAACCATTAAGGACGGAAGCAGATTTTTTGGCTAACACAATGAAGGAAGCAGGCATTACGATTGCAGGAGTAACACCAGACTTAACTACGGAAGAGATAAGAAAGACCAAGAAGTTTAGCCTGGTTAAAGCTGATGAAATACTTTTGTGGTTAAAAGATAATCCCTCTGCGAATTGGGTTGTACTTGATGATCTTGAACTTCATAATAGTGAGATTGAAAAACATCAGGTAAAGACAGATGCTGAGGTTGGCCTTACTACAAAAGATGTTGAAAAAGCTATAACTATACTACTGGGAAATTAGTAAGATGGAAGAGACTATATGTTAAGACTTGAGAAGATCAATGGTAAAAACAGAATAATGAACTAATACTTGATGGGAGAAAAAAGATGGAAATAGTTTATTATGAAAGAATACCGGATTTAGATACTTATTTTGAACTTCGTAGATCTGTTGATTGGAATAATTTCTGTCCAGAACAGGCGCAGAAAGCCATAAATAAAAGTGCGTTTTTTATATTGGTACAGGATGAAGATAAGCCTATAGCAATGGGAAGAGCAGTTGGAGATGGCATGTACTACACTATTGTGGACGTTGTAGTAAGACCTGAATATCAAGGAAAAAAGGTTGGCTCAACTATAATTAGTAAATTACTTGAGCTTATTCAAACTGATGCGCCTGAAGGAGCGAGAATAAGTGTACAACTGCTGGCAGAAAAAGGAAAAGAAGAATTCTATGTAAAACAAGGCTTTAAGCTTTGCCCACACGAATTCTGTGGACCTGCGCTTAGAAAGGTGATATACACATAAGGCAGATAAGTAGAACTGTTTTTGTTAAGACTAGAAGTTATAAATAATCCTGAACTGACAGAGTTCCAATATCTTGTTGAGGGTGATAACTGGATGGTATCTGTTAAATGAGAGTAATGATAATTAGGCATGGAAAAGTACTTCATGATTGGAAAAAGTGGTGCACATCTGCTGAGTTTGATGAGCAGTGTGCGTTATATGACAAAGCTCCGATTGATAAGGCATCTGTAGATAAAGTGAACGATGATATTCAAAAGATTTATATTAGCGATTTGGACAGGACTCTACAAACTGCAGAAAAGATATTTGGAGAAGAGGATTTCAATAGGACAGCACTGCTAAATGAGGTTCCGCTTCATTCAGGATTTGATATAGCAATACGTTTGCCGTTGAGTGTTTGGAATTTTCTAGGAAGGCTGCAGTGGCTGACCGGAAATAAAAGACAGCCTGAAGTCCGGAAGCAGACTTCTAAGAGAGCAGAGCAGTTTGCGAACATGATAATAGAGCGTAATGAGGATTGTGCTATAGTCACGCATGGTTTCTTTATGCACACTTTGATTAGAATAATGAAGAATGCTGCCTTCAAAGCAGATAAAGAGCGAGTGAACTACAGGAATGGAGAAGTGATTTTACTTACAAGAAACTATTAAGGGGAAAACTAATGGGGAAGTATAAGTATGAACAATAAATCATTTGATACGCATAGAATTGCCGAGGGGTATGCAAAAAGACCTTGGTTACACAAAGGTGTAATTGATAGATTTAGAAAAGATTGTGATTTGCCCGATGATTATATGTTCAGTAATGGGCTTGATGTTGGCTGTGGTGCAGGGCTATCAACTAAAGCGCTGAAGACTATATGCAAATATGTGACAGGTACAGATATTGCAGAATCAATGGTAGAGGTATGTAATGAATTATATGGATCAGACGAAGCCTATAGTTTTTATACTGCGGGGGCAGAAGATACTTTGATACCTGATGAAAAGTATGATGTGGTATCAGCAGCAGGGATGGTCAATTGGGTTGATGAAAAGAGATTTATGGAAAATCTCATCAAAGTGACCAAAGATGAGTGTTTTATCATAATTTACGATTTCTGGATTACAGATAAAATGAAAAATGTTCCTGAATATACAAGTTGGTATCAGGATGAGTATTTGAAACGATTCCCTAAGCCACCGCGTAAAGAGAATATTTGGACTGATGCAGATTTAATAAGTGGCCTGAAAATGTATAAGCAGATCAATTATGAACTTATTCATTCTTTTTGTTTGGATGATTTTATAGACTTTATGATGATACAGTCCAATGTTAATGTCAGAATTGAAAGTGGTGATATGGCTGAATTACAGGTAAGAAGTTGGATGAAGGATACTTTATTGTCGATTTTTAAAGATAAGGAGCAGGAGCTTATTTTCGATGGCTATACTTGGTATATAAAAAGATAATACATGAGAGTTTTAACGACGAAAATAAATTTTTTGTATACAATCTTGCCGAAAATGACCTTTATTCTTTATGAAAAAATCTGAATGGATACTATCATTAACGCAGGATAAAAAAGAAGATGGTGTTATACTATAGCAGTGCATGGCCGATAGGGCTGTGCACTGTTGTACATTAAAGATGGGAATAAAAAAGCCTGAAAGAACACTTCGGTGTTCTTTTTTTCTGTATTGCATGTTATGAATCAACTGCACCCTAATTTACAAGGGTGGCCTTTCCTGGATTTCTTTTTATGAATCAACTGTACCCTAATTTACAGGGGTAGCCTTTCCTACATCGCTTATTTTGAATCAACTACCCCCCGTGTAAGGGGTGCAGTTAGCTTATTAATGTCAATTTTGAATAAATTTTTTGGAGAAAAAGGGTGCAGTTGAAAAAAACATTATCTGTCAGGAAAAATCCATAAGAAAAAAAGGGTGCAGTTGAATCAAAAAGCATCTGCAAGGAATTATTTTGGATGGAGAAGCCTGTCAATCCATGTTAGTATAAATATATTTGGAGGAGGGCAGATTTAATGGATTATAATATAGTACTTGCGTCTGAGCAGGATAGGCAGCAGATATTGGATTTATACGAGGAGCAGAAGGGCAGGGAGTTTTGTCCATGGGATGAAGATTACCCGTCAAATGAGACTATTGATTTTGATCTGTCCCGAGATGCTCTGTTTGTTATGAAAGCGGACGGAAAGGTCATTGCAGCGATATCATTAGAAGTGGATGAGGATGTAGACAAGCTTGAGTGCTGGAACAGAGATATTTTCCCAGGTGGAGAACTGGCCAGAATTGCAGTTACACCTTCTATGCAGAATAGGGGACTTGCCAGAAAAATGATGCAGCACGGGATGGAAGTATTGAAGGAACGGGGCTACAAGAGTGTTCATTTTCTTGTAAATAAGTATAACGTGAAGGCAATTAAGTGCTATGCTGTATTTGGCTATAATGTAGTAGGCGAGTGTCACATGTATGATCAGGACTTTTTGTGCTATGAAAAAGAGCTAATATGACAACCGGGAGTAAAACGTTATGGATAAGGGGAAAAAGTGGATAATAATATCGTCAGTGCTGATGGGAATACTATGCGCACTGACGATTCTTTTTGTGGTATTAAAGCAGGAAGAGACCGATATTAGGAAACTTCATAGATGGTGCAATGATGCAGGAATGTGGCTGGTTGTCATATGGCAGATTGTGCTCGTTATCATCTGCGCTATCATTTGGATCAAAGTGTTAAAAGACGTAGCAAATCCCGGGAAGACCATTCTGCGGTGCGCCAGCCTTGTGGTCACATGTCTTGCAATTATTTTTTTAGCGGGAAGTTGGTTAAATCTGGTCTTTGATTACAACTATGGAAATGTGGTGCTTCAAAAAAGCAACCTGTACCTGATAAAAACTGAAGATGACTACGGCGGATGTGACTATTCTGTATGGTCAAAGAGCAGCTTTTTTTACAGGAGGCTTGAACACGATATCGGAAATTCAGCGGACTCTGTAGCAGAAGGGATATTTTATTCGTATGTCAATGCTTTCGAAGATAACACAGGAGTGGAAATAGGAACCGCTTCTGAAGACAGTTCAAGTGAGCTCTCTGAGCAGATGAAAAAAGAGTATCAGTACTTAAATGATTTCATTGCAGTCACAGAAGATACTTTTCCTGAAAGGTTTCAGAGAGGCCTTTACTGGGAAGAAAAAGTATGCACCGAAAACAGCATCGGAAGAGTTCAGGTTCCAATCATCGATGAAAATGGGATGCAGGATCTGACTTGGTTTTGTGAGAATATCTGTCAGTGGCTGGAGTCTTGCCTTGAAAAAGTTCCCTATGAGGACGCACCCTGGCTCTACAAAGAGGTTGTTTTTGCCATGCCATCCATTTCTGATTCATTTGATCCATCACCCTATTTAAGTGGTGGGTACGATCATGACCCTTTGTATGAGGCTATATATGATTTTGTGGATAAAAAGCTGACGTCAGCAGATTATCCCAAGCATAAAGCCTATGGAATGCTTGAGTTTGTGGATGATGGAAGTGATGAGTTTTTCCCATCTGTAGAGCCTGAGTGCTCCTATACGACGAAGGATGGAGTAACATATGGCATGCTTCTGGTGGACAGAGCAGGTGGCAGCAGTTATTATTCACTGGTTGCTTACCAAAAAGGAGAAAAAACTCCGGTTATGGTAAATCGTGATCCCTACAATGGCTGCGGTGGTCAGGCGGAATGGATAACATTTATCGATGATTCGAACCTTGGATTTTCCTGTCTGTCTTATAACGGCGGTGATGATGCGCTTCTTTACAGAACTGAAGACGGAGGAAAGTCTTTTACCCAGATAAATTATCCCTCTGCAAAGGTCAAACTTTCAGATGGAACAATTTATAACCCTTTTGTAATACCGGAAAAGGTGTGGCTTGAAGATGGCAGTTTATATATGCTTGCAGGCCAGAGCCCTTGGTCAGGGGATTATTATAGTGAAGAACTTGGTAAACACCCGTCAGGACTGTATGTGTCACATGACGATGGCATGAGCTTTGAATACGTTGGGGAGCAGTGAACACACAAATTCTAAACAAAAAATAAAGTCTTTGGTTAACGAGCGGTTAATCGATTATATAAAAGCCCATTTTATGGGCTTTTTCTAACTTTTTTAAGATTTCTTTATAATTTTAATCAAATGTTAATTGGAAAAGGACGTCAATCATTCCCTTTATGATGGGGGAAATGATTGACGTTTTTTTACAATAAGATTATCAGAGAAAATCATATCTTTTGAGATAGACACTAAACTCGGACAGGAGAGGAGATGCCTATGGAACAAAGACGTGATAAACAAACATTCATTGTTAAGATCTCTAACTGTCAGAACGGCACTTGGCAGGGCAGAGTCATCTGGGCCGATGAAAATAAGATGCAGCACTTCAGAAGCGCACTGGAACTGCTAAGGCTCATAGATGATGCAACCAAGGCTGTATCTGAATTACAGGTCAAAGAAGTGTCTGGAGAGTAAAATCAAGAAATCAAACCCAAAATTTAGTAACCAAAAACAAACCAAAAACGAAAACTATTAACCGGCAACAAACGTCCAAACACAAAAGCAAATCTTTATGAGGGAGGAAATGCTTATGTTGAGAAAATGGAACCGATTTTTAGCTATCCTTCTAGCACTCGCACTTGTGACAACCACTTTTAACAGTGATTTTGCAAGTGCCCGAGTTTATGCTGAAGGAGAAGAAACTGAAGAATCCGTAGAGGAACAGGAAGAGTCTTCAGGTGAAGATGATTCCGAAGACGAAGGTTCTGAAGAAGACAACTCTGAAGAAGAATCTCATGAAGATGGAGATGAAGGATCAGGCGACGATGAACAGGGTGAAGAACAAAATGAAGAGCCTGAAACTCCAGATCCTATCGCTGAGAATGAAGAAGTAGCAGAAGCTACTGCAGAGATTGCTATAGAAGAGCCTAAGGAAGAACCAAAGGAAGAACCAAAAGAGGAGAAAAAAGAAGAAGTTCCTGCAGCAACTGAAACCACAGCTGCAGCTACAGAAAGCTCTTCTCTTTTGGAACCTATCCCTGAGGAAGCAGCAGTTGCAGCATCTTCGCTTGCTTCAGTAGAGGAAGAAGAGGAAGAAAAAGAAGAGAACCTTGTAACTGTAAAATACTATGTTACTGAAGGCGGAAGCATCTCAAGAGATGAGGAGACAGTTGATCTTAATGATGAGGAAGCAAAGTTTGAGGGATCAACAGCAACAGCTGACAGTGAAGAGTATGAGTTTAAGGGATGGAAAGATAGTGACGGCAATATAGTTACAACAGATAACACTATAGTTCCTGAAGACATTGAGGAAGACACCAGCTTTACAGCAGTATTTGAAAAGGCAGAGAAGATTGAAGAAAAGATAGTAGTGATCACTTATGAAGCAGGTGAAGGCGGAAAGGTTTCTCCTGAAAAAGAAGAGATCAATATAAACGCTGAAGAGATTATTATCAAAGGATCAACAGCTACTGCTGATGAAGGATATGAATTTGTTGAGTGGAAGGATAGCGAAGACAATTTTGTTACAGATACAGCTACTTTCGCTCCCTCTGATGTAAAAGAAAATAAAACATTCAAGGCAGTATTTAAAGAAAAGAAAATTCCAATGCCGGAAAAGAACTTTAGTGGAAGTGCATCCGGTGTAACAATTTCTGTATATGCTCCTGAGGGCGCATTCCCTGAAGGAACTCAGATGCGAGTTACAGAAGTACATGATGAAGATATTCTTGACGCTGTAAAAGAGGCAGCAGACAGCTCAGTTGATAATGAAAATCAGAAAGCTGTAGCCTTTGATATTTCTTTTATCTATGAGGACGAAGAAATAGAGCCTAAAGCGCCTATCACAGTTAAAATGTACAGCTCGATCATTGACGAAGAAAAGAATACACAGGTTGTCCATGTCGATAATGAAGGAAATACAGAGGTCATCGGAGACGCAGAGATTTCAGGAACATCTGCAGAGTTTACATCAGATGCATTCTCAGTTTACGCTATCGTTATAACAGATCCTGAAACTCTTGTTACACCAAGACGTACATACAAGTTCCAGGATGCAGACGGAACACCATATCTTTTCCCTAATGCAGTTGGAGAAGAAGTTGATAACCAGATAATCAAAGATGGCGATTCTCTTGTGGAAGTTGAATCTCCATACCATCCTGAAAGAGAATTCATAGGTTGGTACATTTATGAGAATAATGGTTATGGTGAAAAGATTGAATTTGGTCAGCCAATTGATCTGTCAGCCCTTACAGCAGATGATGAAGTTATCTTAAGAGCAAAATACAATAACCATTATATAGTTACATTCCTTGATGAAAACAGAGCAGTTATCGCATCTGAGGAAGTAACAAACGAAGAAGGAACATTTACTATCAATACCCCTTACGAACCAAAGAATCCTGAAACTTCTGCATTCCTTGGCTGGAAGCTTGATAATCCTGAGCAGCAGTCCAAGATCGAAGTTATTGATATTGAAGGAACACTTGGTGAGTATTATACAAATGGTATGAAAGTAAAAATTACAGACAATATCACCTTTAAGGTTTATAACCCTGAAGGACATTGGCTCATCTTCCATGAAAATGCTAAGGGTGCTCAGTATACACCTTCAGTATTTATAGAAAGCGATAAGATCTCAGTTGAACCTACAGCTCCAAAGAGACTTGGCTACACACATGATGGCTGGTATACAGAAGCTCCTTTAGTAGAAGGCGAAGATCCTACAGGTGAAAAGTTCGTATTTGGATCAACCATAGATAAAACAGTTAATCTCTATGCGAAGTGGAAACCAAACGACACAGCAAAATACACAGTTATCATCTGGAAATACGACCTTGACGGAAATAAGGAATATGCAGAGTCTGTAACAGTAGAAAACGGAGTAGTTGGACGGCCTGTATCAGGAATTGAAATTGATGAAGGTGACTGCTCAATTACTATTAACGGTGAAAAGTATGGCGGACCATCTGATCTCAAACATGCAGATGATGACGACCCAAATCTTAAATACGTCGGATTTAAGCCTGTTTCCTATGATGAAGATGTCATTGTAAATCCGGAAGGAAATTCGATTGTTAACGTATATTTTGACAGAATTACTTATGATTTTGAATTCAGAATTGCCTATTATAATGGAAAAAATTTATGGCAGTGGATGGATGGAAGCAGAACTCAGAAAACAGGAAATCTTAAGATTACTGCTGGTGATGTTCCTGGAGGACAGGATGATGACAGTCATATTTACTTTACAATAACTGCTAAGTATGGCCAGGATATAACAGAAATGTGGCCGGATTACTCAATGTTCAGCACTCTTGAATCCAAGATAGATTATGAGCTTGTAAGCTGGATACTTGATAAAAACGCTATGGCACATACAGCAGGTGACAACCAGGGTGGTGAGACTGTAAAGGGTAAAATAACCACAATGGATGAGCAGCTTCTTGGTAACTGGAAGAGCTCAACAGGTAACTTTGTTGATGCAAGATTCTCAAACATTGCTCCTTATCACTACACATATTACATCTGTGTTGAGAAGGCTAATTCACAAGGCACAACAGCAAGAAATACACCGGCATCGCAGTACGACACAGCAAATCCTATCGTTTACAACGGTGTTGAGTATGAGCTTTTGGAAAAGGTTCCTTCGAAATCCAATTCAGGTTTCGGTGGTCAGAAAGCTCCTGCATATACAGGATTTACGGCCCTTAGAGGAGACGATGATAAGTTTATATATACACAGATATATGACAGAACCAACACCAGAGAGCGCGGACTTGCATTCTACTACAAGAGAAATTCTGCAAGCATCAACTACATGGATGGTGCTTATAAAGACGGTGATGGACACGTTGTTGACGGAATAGCTGTTGGAGCACAGATAAAAGAGATTTCAAATATAGCATTTGGAACAGATCTTTCATCTTACAACAAGGGCGGAGCAAATTATTACGATCCGTCAAAAGACAGCTCTTTTACCACATATGATGGATTCATCTTCTCAGGATGGTATAAGGATAAAGATTGTACAGATTCATATACATTCACAACACTTGGCAACGATTCGATAACAGTATATGCAAAGTGGACACTGAAACAGTACAGAGTATTCCTTCATCCAAATGCCTACGAAGATGATGGAACTACTTTAAAAGCAGGTTACGCAATAGGTAATCAGAGCACTTCCTTCAGAGTAGACTATGGCGAGAAGGTAACACCTACAAGTCCAAAGAGTGATGATTATGAGTTTGTAGGATGGTATAGAGATCCTGAGTTTAAGACTGCATTTAGCACAGAAGCAACAGCACTTAATGACACTACAGTGACAGCAGCTTATAACAAGACAGAGTCTACTGAAAGAAACCAGTACGGCGACGTTACAGAAGATAGAAATTCTGACACAGCAAGACCTTGGATAGAGAGAAAGCTTGACCTTTATGCTAAGTGGAGAAGCACACTTGCAGGAGCAAACGGAATAGGCGTCGAGTATATTATCGATGACGACCTTACAGCAGTAACTGATTCCAAGATCTATGCAGACAATTCCGCAGCAGTAGCAAAGAACTGTCCTGATGATAAGGTTCCTGAAGGAATGAAGTTCGCTCACTGGGTAGTTCAGAAGTGGAACGGTCAGGAATATGTTGACTCAGCTATAACTGTAGGAGCTGAAAAGAGCTACACAGTTTATAAGAGCTATGCGAAGCAGACAGAAGATGAAGGCAGCACACCGGATAATCCTAAGTATACATACACAGTAAGACTTAAAGCTGTATTCAAGGAAAACAAGGATGATAACGTAATCCTTACCAAGATCGTTTATAACGGTAATGGCGGAACAACATCACTTGTATCAAGCGAAGCAGACAACCTGGTAGTTTCTGATGATTCTAAAACAGCTACATATTCAAAGCTTCAGATAAATGCAGCGCTTGATATAACAGATCAGAGTTTCACAAGACCGGGATATGAATTCCTCGGATGGGCAAACGAAAATCCTGGCGCTGAAACACCAGACTATAAAGTTGGCGATAAGGTTGGTGTAGATGAACTTGATCCCACAAGCAATACACTGTATGCAGTATGGAAACTTGCACCAATCGATGTAACAGTAACTATTAAGGGCCATCAGGGATCAGATGTATACGATGGAGAATCACATACTACTACAGGATATGACGTAAAATTTAGCGATAGCAGATATTCAGAAGACTATATAGAATTTACCGGTGAAGCTAAAGCTACAAGAACTGATCTAGGAAAGACTGATATGGGGCTTACATTATCTCAGTTCAGCAACACAAACGATGGCTTCAATGTAACATTTGTAATTGAGGATGGCTATCAGGAGATTACTCCGGTAACAGATAAGATTACAGTTAAAATCACCGGTAACAACGACTCTTTTGACTACGATGGAGAATCACACACTGTAACCGGATACGATGTGACAAGTATCAGTAATCCTCTTTACACAGAAAACGACTTCTCGTTCAGTGGCGGCGCAACAGCAACAAGGATCATAGCCGGAACAACCGACATGGGACTTGTAAAGACACAGTTTGCAAACACAAATCCTAAGTTCACAAATGTAGAGTTTGAGGTAGTTGATGGCTATGTTGAGATCAAGCCTATAAGCGTAACAGTTACAATTGAAGGCCACAAGGATTCTAAGGTTTACGATGGCAAAGCACACACAGTAACAGGATATGATAAGGAAATCAGCAATCCTCTTTACACAGCAAATGACTTTACATTTAGCGGCTCGGCAACAGCGACAAGAACTGAAGTTGGAACGACTTATATGAAACTTTCAGCAGGTCAGTTCACTAACACAAATACAAACTTCGATGTAACATTTAAAGTAACTGACGGAGAGATGGAGATCACTCCTGTAACAGAAAAGGTAACAGTTACAATTACAGGTAACACATTAACAAAGCCTTATAACGGAAGTGAACAGGAGGTAACAGGATACACATTTGCAAGTGACAACACTCTTTATACACAGGACAGCATAGCATTTACAGGAACTGCCAGGGCAGCCGGAACAGATGCTGATACATACCAGATGGGACTTGCAATAACTCAGTTCTCAAATACAAATAAAAACTTTACAAATGTAGAATTTGTAGTAAAGGATGGCTGGCTTAAGATCACTCCTATCACTGCAAAAGTTACCATCACAGGTAATCACGATGCAGTAACCTATGATGGAGCAGAGCATGAAGTAAGAGGATTTGAGAGTATCACATACAGCACTCCACTCTACAAGAAAAGCGACTTTAGATTTGACGGAACAGCAGTAGCTAAAAGAACTGAAGCCGGCACAACCAACATGGAACTTAAGCCGGAGATGTTTGTTAACCTGAATACTAAAAACTTTGAAACTGTAGAGTTTGAGATCATCGACGGTTATATTACCATCGTTCCTGCTGGAGAGGTTGTAGTAACGATTACAGGTAACCATGACAGCTTCGACTATAACGGAACTGAGCATGAAGTATCCGGTTATACATTTACATCAAGCGATCCTCTCTACACAGAAAAAGACTTTACATTCGAAGGAAATGACAGTGTAACAAGGATTGATGCCGGAACTGATTACATGGGACTTACAGAAGAAGATTTCACTAACATAAGTGAGAACTTTGAGAAAGTAACCTTTGTAGTAACAGACGGATATATTACTATCAATCCAATAGCAGTAACAGTAACGATCACAGGAAATAACAATACTTACGTATATAACGGAAGTGCACAGACTGTAGAAGGATATGAAGCAGAAGCTGATAGCGAGCTTTACAGTGTAGATAGTGTGATCTACAACGGAAATGCCATAGCTCAGCGCACAGACGTTGGTACAACTCCAATGAACCTGGATGCCGGATTATTCGAAAACACAGCTACTAACTTCAATGATGTTACATTCGTAATTGAAAAAGACGGATTCGTTACAATAACTCCTCTGGAAGTAGTAATTACTGTAACAGGTAATACCAAGGAAGAGACCTACGACGGAAAAGAGAAGGAAGTAACAGGATACACAGCTAAGGCTAATAGCGATCTGTACCAGCTTTCAAAGGTTAATATGACAGGCCAGGCACTTGCAAAAGGAACACTTGTTGGAACATACAACATGGGACTTAAGGCAGAGCAGTTCACAAATACTGATGAAAACTTCAATGCAACCTTTGAAATAGTTGATGGTTATCTGACAATCAAAGGCAGAGGTGAAGGCGAGAAATTCCTTGTAACTCTCATTACTGATGATGTTGAAAGACCATACACAGGCCAGGTTTACAGCGGATTTGGATATCACGCAGAAGGTGGAAAGAACGTAAATGCAGCGGCAGCAGCTGTTAACAGAGTAGTAGATTTCATAAGCGGAATTATTACACCAATATCAGCAGGAGCAGCAGATGGAACTTCTTCAGATCCTGATATCACGATCGACGGAGTGACCTACAAAGTAACCGGACTTTCTGTAAAGGTAGCAGAAAGAGATGCAGGCAAGTATCCACTTACAATCAGCGGCGACATGGTAATTCTTGATGAAGCCGGAAATGATGTAACAGATCAGTTTGCAGAAGCTACTAAGAAGGAAGGAACTCTTACGATAACTCCAATGCCTATCACAGTAACATCAGGAAGTTCAAGCAAGACTTACGATGGAACGGCTCTTACTAACAGTGAGATCACAACAGACAGGCCATGGGGCGAAGGCGACGCAGTTGGATACAATATTACAGGAAGACAGATAGAGGTTGGCGAAAGCGATAATACATTCGATGTTATCGGAGCAGGTAATACAAACCTTGAAAAGAACTATGTAGTAACTAAGGCTTACGGAAAACTTACAGTAAGTGATGCTGTAGTTCCTCCAACACCAACACCAACACCTACACCTACCCCAACTCCAACACCAACACCGGATCCAACACCTACACCTATTGATGACACACCTACTCCAACAGCACCAGCACCTGCACCAGTAGCACCTGCACCGGCACCATTACTTACAGGAACACCTGATCCTGCAGTACTTGGAGCACAGAGAGCAGCCAATCAGGCAGCAGTTCTCGGAGCAAGAAGAGCTAAGACAGAAGATTCTACAAACGATGCAGCAAGGCTCTTTGCAATAATCATTGCGGCAGCAGTGGCTATAACACTTATGGCTACCAAGAGACGCAAAGAAGAGGAATAACAGAAATTGATACTGAGGAAGTGCATATTTATAACTAAATAAGTGAAAGAGCTATCGGCCAAAATGCTTGTCGGTAGCTCTTTTCACGTAAAGATTTGTCAGAAAATATATTTAATAATGAATATATATTTACTTAATAGTATGTTTATAATTATAGGTTATACTTAAATGGAATGACGATACAACGTATTTTAATACATTTATCAGGAGGTTATCCATGGGTGCAAAATCAGAAAATAAGACCACATCTTCGCCAAAGGCTATAAGCACTAAACTTTCAGTTCTGTTTGTGGCAATGCTTGTTGTTACAATTCTTGTGTCTGAGGCTATTACATTTTCTCTTGGCTATTCCATGATCAAGAAACTGATTTACAGTTCACTTCAGAATGAAGTATCAGTAGATGCCAGTAGCATTAATAGAGAGCTTAATTCGACATTCTACTATTTAAATGGCGTTGCCGATTCTATTGAGCAGAACGAATTTGCTACAAATGAGGATCTTATGCAGTATCTTACAGGAACGGTTGGAAGATATGACCTGATCCCAACAGGAGCATACGTAATGCTTAATGACAAGACATTTCTCTATGCGGCTGATCCAACCTATAAGATTGAAGATTGTACCGATAATGTTATGTATAAGGCGGCTATGCAGTATACTAACAGCTGGTTTTACTATTATGATGTACCTTACTTTGACAAGGTTACAGGTGCACTTTGCGCATCTGTAATAAGGCATGTTCATCTTAAGGATGGGCGCGAAGGAGCTTTTGCGGCTGATCTGTTCTTGTCTTTTGCCCAGGAATCACTCAATAACGTCAAGATCTATGATACGGGCGGAGCTATGATGGTCACCAGCCAGGGATTGATCCTTACATATAGGGATAATCCTGAAGTTTGTGGAACTCTTATCGCCGATAATGCTGATAATAAGTTCCTGACTGCGATTGGAAAATATGTAGCTGAGGAATCAGGAAAAGAAGCTCATGAAGTTGTAAGTACTAAGATTGGCGGAGAAAAATATTATCTTGTAAGTGCCGATGTAAGTGGTACAGACTGGTATGTAATTCTTTATGCTAAGCAAAGCGAAGTTTTGGCAACACTATTCAAACTTGTTATTATCCTGATACTTGTTGCAGTAATAGCGGTTGTAGCAGTAATCGTTATAATGAACATTGTTCTCAGGAAACTTATTAAGAATCCTGTTACAAGTCTTACTGATAATATTGAGAAAATTTCGGGCGGTGATTTTACAGTCAGCATATCATCAAATGGTGATGATGAAATCGCATATATGAACAATGCGATGGGCGACTTTGTAAATGGTATGAGGTCATCTCTTAGTGAGATCATGGATGTATCCGGAAGACTTATGGGAGATGCCCAGACTTCTAAGAGTACTGCTGAAGATCTTGAAGATGCAGCTAATGAGCAGTCTTCGAGCATGTCACAGGTTCGTGAGAATATCGACAATATGGCAAAGGCTGTCAATGAAGTTGCTGAGAATGCTACCGTTCTTGCACAGACAGTTGCAAATGTAACTGAGCAGGAGCAGCAGATTGAAGAGACTATGAATGAACTTGTTTCAAAGGCAGATTCCGGTCAGCATGAGATGGCGAGCGTTGCAAATGGAATGAATGACATAGTTGAGTCCATGAAAGATATGGCTGATGCGGTTTCAAGCGTAGATGAAGCTGCTGATAAGATCAATCAGATTGTGGATCTTATCAATTCTATTTCTTCACAGACAAACCTTCTGTCACTTAATGCCAGCATTGAGGCTGCAAGAGCAGGAGAAGCAGGAAAAGGCTTTGCAGTAGTTGCCCAGGAAATTGGTCAGCTTGCACAGAACTCTGCAGATGCTACCAAGCAGATCGCGGATATTATTAAAGATATGTCTGGAAGAGTTCAGCAGCTTTCTGAGAAATCAGAGACCAATACACAGCTTATCAATAACAGTGCAGAATCAGTAAATACAGCTGCAACTACATTTAAGGAGATCACTCAGCAGTTGTCGGATGCCAACGTTACACTTTCTGCAATGGCAGAACATATGGAGAAGGTTAACGATGTTGCAACCAATATGGCTTCCGTATCTGAGGAGCAGTCAGCATCTACTCAGGAAATCGCTGAGAATGTTGAAAAAGTAACAGAGGCTGCCAAGGGAGTAGCTACATCTTCAGAGCTTGTTGCAAGTGCAGCATCGTCAGTTTCTGAGGCTGTTGATACGATCAATGGAAATCTTGAGAGATTTACAATCCAATAAAAATAAAAATAATTGACTTTGAAAATGCTTTGAGGGCAGTGTTCCTCAAAGCATTTTTTGTCTTATTTTTACAATAATGATAGTTTATTTGACTTGGAGCAAAAAAGCTTATAGAGTTAAATTGAGGTAATTTATTTTATCAGGGGGTTTTTATTCTATGAGTGAAGCAAAACAGATGCTATTTGCAAGAAATGTGATATGTATTTGCATTGAAAAAAAGGAAAGCGGAGATTATATTGGTTTATTGTGGCACCAATATTCTGATGATCCCATTGAGTTTAACGGAGTTAGCGACATGCTGATGCTCATGGATGATCTTTATGATGAGTGGGATTTTCCACAGAGGAGCCTTGAGAAAAGAGAATTCAATAAGACCAGGGACTATGAAGAGATGAATGGTGATCCTGACAACCTTGTGATCGATAAGGTTCAGGCAGCATCGGGAGTTAAGAATGTCCAGAATAAGAAGGGGAGCCTTGGTACATTTTTCGTTCAGGTTAAATTCAGACAGAACGCTACATGGCAGGGAACTGTGATCCATGCAGAGTCCAACAAGAAGTTTGATTTTACCAGTGCGATGGGACTTGTTGAAATTATTGATAAGTCTATGAGTAATTGAAGGGTTAGGAATGAAAAAAAGATTTAAGAAAATTGCGAAATGGGTCGCATTAGCTATTATTGCTGTGATAATCGTCGCAGCGATAGGCTTCAAGATTTATACCCAGGGTTATTATAAAGCTGATATGGAAACCATAACTGCTATTGAGACAAGGCTTGAAGCAAGCGTGAATTCGTACTCGGATGAGAACGGAACTGTATTTCTTCCGGAAGCATCTGTGCCCAGGGCAGTCATAGTTTTTTATCCCGGAGGTAAAGTGGAATACAAGGCATATAGCGGCCTTATGTATGAGATAGCAAGCCGTGGGTATATTTGCATCTTGCCGAGAATGCCGGAGAACCTGGCCTTTTTGAGGATAAATGCTGTTGATAAGATCACTGCCAAATATGCGGCTGATGTGGATTCGGTCAAAAATCTTGACTGGTACATTGCAGGGCATTCATTAGGCGGAGTTGCAGCATCTTTGTATCTTGAAGATAAAACAGATGAGTATGCTGGTATTATCCTTTGCGCGTCATATCCCAATACGGATTTTTCTGATAAAGATATAAGGCTTTTGTCCATTTACGGGGCAGAGGACAAAGTTTTAAAGGCTGATGCTTACGAGAACAGTAAGGCATATTGGCCGAAAGATTCTGAAGAATATATCATTGAAGGTGGAATTCATTCATATTTTGGATGCTATGGGATTCAGAACGGGGACGGAACTCCCAAGATATCTAACACAGAGCAGATTGCTGAAACAGCGGATATGATTGCTGCCTGGATAGACGACTAAAAATAAGATTATATTAGGAGAAGGGTATGGATTTTACAATTGTAGAAGTATTTAACAGAAGCGTGACTATTGAGCTTGTTTCCGATTCTATTTTTAAGCAGGAAAAGAGCTTTGAAGTACTCATAGATGGTGAGAAGGCGCTTGAATCTGACAGAAATGTGGTTTCAGTTTCAGGTCTTTTACCTGACAGAGAATATAAGATCGCTGTTGTATTTGATGGCGAGAAGGTTGAAAAGAGCTTTACAACAAAGCATGAGTCAGTTTTACTTGATGTCACCAAGTTTGGCGCAAAGGGAGATGGAAAGACTGTAGATACAGCGGCACTTCAGGCAGCTATTTGCTCATGCCCTGTAGATGGAACTGTTTATCTTCCAAAGGGTACATATTTGACAACAGCTCTTTTCCTCAAGAGCAACATGACCTTCTGGCTTGGCGAGGGCGCTGTTCTTCTGGGAGATACTGAAAGAGATCATTACCCTATTCTTCCGGGAATGACTTTTACTACAGATGAAAAAGATGAATACAATCTTTCAAGCTGGGAGGGCAACCCGCTCACTAGTTTTGCCTCTCTTATTACAGCAATTGATGCGGAGAATCTTGATATCATCGGTCCCGGCGTCCTTGATGGAAATGCCCAGAATTCAGACTGGTGGGTTAATCCTAAGGTAAAAAGAGGTGCATGGAGACCAAACACTCTTTATCTTTGCAGATGCAAGAATGTGAGGGTTCAGAATATTACAGTTCAGAATTCACCTTCATGGACAGTTCACCCATATTATTGCGATGATATTTCATTTTTGAATCTCTATATCCATAATCCATCAGATTCACCTAATACTGACGGCCTTGACCCGGAGAGCTGCAACAACACACTTGTTCTTGGAACAGTTATCTCTGTTGGTGATGACTGCATGGCGATCAAGAGCGGCAAGTATTACATGAGTCTTGAGCACCATAAAGAGACAGATAATTGTATTATCAGAAACTGCAAGTTTGAGAGAGGCCACGGCAGTGTGACAGTGGGCTCCGAGGCAGCAGGCGGTGTTAAGAATGTTCGCGTTTCACAGTGTATTTTTGACGGAACAGACAGAGGACTTCGCATAAAGACCAGAAGAGGCCGCGGTGAGAGATCAGTTCTTGATGACATTCTTTTTGAAAATATTGATATGAATGGTGTACATATGCCATTTACTGTAAACATGTTCTATTTCTGCGATCCTGATGGACACAGTGATTATGTTCAGAATCAGAATCCGGCACCGGTTGATGAAATGACACCTGTGATCGGTTCTATCACCGGCAGAAATATCAAGTGTGAAGGTGTTTCTGCATGTGTACTCTGCGCAGTGGGACTTCCTGAGAGACCTATTGGCGAGCTTAGATTTGAGAACATTACAGCTTCATTCCTTCCTGAATCAGAGCGTGTTCCTGAGCGACCTGTAATGATGGACAACTTCGACGAGATGAGCGGCAGAAGTATTTATGCCAAGAATGTTAAGTCACTGGTATTAAGAAATGTTACTATTAGCGGAAGTGTTGACAAAGAGCCTGAGTTTTACGGCGTTGAGAACAGTGACCTTGATAATGTGAAGTACGAGTAAGCTTTGAAATATTTGCTGTTATTTGGAGCTTGTGTTATATGAAACGAATAAATTGGAAAGTACCTGCAACTGCTTTATTAGCTTTGATCACTTTAGTTGGATGCGGGAAGACTGAGATAAGTGAAGACCCTGCTTCTTTAGAAAATGAAGCTTTGGCTCCTGATTCTGCTGTTATTGCGGAATCAGGAACTGTAGTGGCAGAGACTGCATCAGATAATTATGAGTCATCTGTAGTGGCAGAAACTTTATCAGATAATAGTGATTCGTCTGTAGGGGCAGAAACAACAGACAGTTATGATGTGGTTTCTGCAGATGAAGATTCATCGAAGGCTTTAATTGATGAATTCGGAATCTATGACAGCAAGGATGAAGTAGCTCTTTATATTGTGACTTACGATAAACTTCCCTCCAATTACATTACCAAGAAAGAGGCCAAAAAGCTTGGTTGGAGCGGTGGCTCTTTAGAAAGATATGCTCCTGGGAAATGCATTGGTGGAGACTACTTTGGAAACTATGAAGGAAATCTTCCTGAAGACGCAGAGTATCATGAGTGCGATATTGATACCCTTGGTAAAAAGAGTCGTGGAGCTAAGCGCATTGTTTATTCTGATGACGGATATATTTATTACACAGAAGATCATTACGAGACGTTTGAACTTTTGTATGAGCCATGAAATCTATGTATTTGGTAGCTTTATGAACTGAATGACATGAGGATATGTGCGGCATCTATTAAATTGAATGTTGAGAAAAAATTCTGCTAATAAATTATGAGGTTTTGTCATGGAAAAGGTCTTCTATATTGATTTATCCGGAATAGAAAGCAAAGAAGAATTCCATAAGGTGTTAGAAAGAGAGCTGCCTCTTCCTGAATATTACGGAGGAAATCTTGATGCATTGCATGATGTGCTGACAGATGTTTCCGATGAATGGAACATTATTTTTTACAATTCTTCAGATCTTAAGCTGGGTATGGAGAAATATTTCGGTAGTTTTGAAAAGCTTTGCAGGAATGTGACCAGAGAAAATGAATGCGTGAGAATACGAATATATCCTTAAAAATGCATGAGATTAAATACCTGTTATATGCGGATAATATATAAAGTAAACAGAATTACCTCTGCGAGGAGTTTTTTGTTTGACTTTGCACGCTAAGTCTCGTAAACTAAATACAGTTAATTGGTAAGAGGGAGTAGCTGGCCGATGTTTTGTTGGCAGCCAGATCCGTCAGGACGATGCGAGAGCATCCGAATCTGGCATAAGGTTACATTTTCGCGTAGCGATTTGAACTGACAGCAAGACTTTTATCATAGCTGCTTGCTATGGTAAAGGTCTATTTTTATGCCTGCTGACTAGGCCTTTACAGCAATTTCTTATTATCAATGAAGGGAGATTATTATGAAAACACTAGCTATTATTCTTTTTATTCTCATGTATGTTCTTTTAATAATATTTAAAAAGCATCGTGCGAAGATTGCAATTGCAACTGCAATTATCTTTGTAGTAACAGGAATTCTTCCTTATACTCAGGTATTTGCTGCGATTGACTGGAACATTCTTCTTATGTTATTTGGTACTATGGTAATCGTTGATTATTTCATAGAGTCCAAAATGCCTAACCTTATTGCAGATAAACTTCTTGATCTTGCCCCTAATGTAATGTGGGTAACAATCCTGATGTCACTGTTCGCAGGCATTATATCTGCATTTATCGACAACGTGGCAACACTTTTGATGGTTGCTCCTGTTGGACTTGCTATTTGTAAGAAACTTAAGATTTCACCTGTTCCAATGATCATCTGTATTGCGGTTTCATCAAACCTTCAGGGAGCTGCAACACTTGTAGGTGATACAACATCTATCATGCTTGCAGGCGCTGCTAAGATGGACTTCAATGACTTCTTCTGGATGCAGGGAAAACCTGGTATTTTCTTTGCAGTTGAGCTTGGTGCTATTGCAACTGTACCTATCATGATGCTTCTTTTTCGCAAGGATAAAGAGCCTGTTCATTCAGATGAGCACACAGTAGTAACAGATTATATCCCAACAATTACAATGCTTGGACACGTTATTTTCCTTGTTATTGCTTCATTCTTCCCTAACAAGCCTGAGCTTACAAACGGTATCATCTGTATGGTATGGGGAATCATCAACATTGTCTGGGAGATCATTGTTTCAAAGGGAACAGACAGTATGTGGCATTCTCTTAAGGCTATCGACTATGATACAATGCTTCTTCTTGCAGGTCTTTTCTGTGTAATCGCTGGTATTACAAATGTAGGCCTTATCGATGATCTGGCTCACATCATTGCCGGTGCAGGAAAGGATAACGTATTCCTTTTGTATACTCTTATAGTATTTGGATCAGTAGCAATCTCTGCATTTATTGATAACATACCATATGTAGCAACAATGCTTCCGGTACTTGCTAGCCTTGCCGGAGTAATGGCAGTTAACCCGCTTCTTTTATATTTTGGACTTCTCATTGGAGCTACACTTGGCGGAAACCTTACTCCAATCGGTGCTTCTGCAAACATCGCAGGTGTTGGTATGCTTCGTAAAGAGGGCTATGAAGTTTCTTTTGGTGACTTCATGAGAATCGGTGTACCATTCACACTTACAGCAGTAGTTGTCGGCTATCTGTTCATCTGGATCGTATACGCGTAAAACTATAAAGACACAGAAATAATACGCCTTGTTTTCTTTCATGATTATTTATGAGAGAAAACAGGGCTTTTTTTTATGACAATATAATCAACATGTTAGCAAGTAATTGTCTTGTGTTTTGCATGTGTTATCATTTATAATGTAAGCACTTACATATTGAGTTTATATAGAAATGGAGATTCTTATGACAAGAGAAGAGACCTTTAAGATGCTCAATGAATATGTGGATTATCTTCTTGAGAAATCCGATGCTGAGCACCCATATTGGAACATTGAAAATGTCCTTAGTGGAAAGCCAAATAAGTGGAACTACATTGATGGATGTATGATCACAGCTGTTTTATCACTTTACGAGCAGACTTCAAACAAGAAATATCTTGATTTTGCTGATAAATTTGTTGGCTGGTTCGTGCAGGAAGATGGTCAGATCAAGACTTACAGTACAGAAGAGTACAATCTTGACAATATCAACCCATCCAAGAATCTCTTTAAATTATACGAGCTTACAGGCAAGGAAAAATATAGAAAAGCCATGGATACTGTAAGAGCGCAGCTTGATACAATGCCAAGGACCAAAGCAGGAAACTTCTGGCACAAGAATATCTATCCTTATCAGGTATGGCTTGATGGCATGTACATGGCACAGCCTTTCTATATGGAATATGAGAAACGTTTCAATAAGATGCAGGGCTGCCTTGATTCTTTCAAGCAGTTTAAAAATGTTGAAGCTCTTATGAAGGATGAAAAGACAGGACTCTATTATCATGGATATGATGAGAGCAGAGAAATGTATTGGGCTGATAAGAAAACAGGCTGCAGTCCTAACTTCTGGCTCCGTGCTCTTGGATGGTTCACAGTAGCTTTAGTTGATACAGCAGAGGCAATCGATGAGTCTATGTATTACGAGAAGCGTTACCTTCAGAAAATGCTCAAGAATCTGGCTGACAGCCTTATTCCTTTCCAGGATGAAAGCGGAATGTTCTATCAGGTTGTAGACAAGGTAGACGATGAGAGAAATTATCTTGAGACTTCAGGAACAGCACTTATTGCCTATGGACTTTTGAAGGGCGTGAGACTTGGATATTTGCCTGAACGTTTCAAAGATGTTGCTATTAAGGCTTTTGATGGAATTGTTAATAAGTATCTTTCTCGTAACGAAGATGGTTCACCAAGACTTGGCGGAATCTGTCTTGTAGCAGGACTTGGCGGAGCACAGCACAGAGATGGTTCACTTGAGTACTACTTCTCAGAGCCTGTTGTTGAAAATGAAGCAAAAGGTGTGGCACCACTTATTCTTGCATACACAGAGCTGCTTCGTTTGAAATAATTAGCTAATAGATCAATTTGTTTATATTGCAGCACACCCTTAAATGGATGTGCTGTTTCTTTTTATTGCGCCTGGCGGCATACGTTTCTTGATTTTCTAATCAGGAGAATACCATTTGTGACATTCTTTTTTCTATATCAAATTTATAATTGTGTGGTATACTGTTTTGATGAAATTATTATGAATTAAGAGGTATTTGAGATGGCAGATATTACAAATAAAATGCTTGATTTTATAGACGCTTCACCGACTTGTTTTCATGTTGTTGATAACCTGAAAAAAGAGCTTGTAAAAAACGGTTATGTAGAACTTTCTGAGAAGGAAGAGTGGAATCTTAAGGCAAAGGGAAAATACTTTGTTACAAGAAATGATTCTTCTATTATTTCATTCAGAATTCCTAAGAAGGATTTCAAGGGCTTTTATATGATCGCAAGCCACAGTGATTCTCCTTCCTTTAAGATCAAAGAGAATCCTGAGATGGAAGCAGCAGGAGCATACGTTAAGCTCAACGTTGAAAGATATGGTGGAATGCTCTGTGCACCATGGTTTGACAGACCACTTTCTGTTGCAGGAAGAGTGTTTGTAAAGGGTAAAAAAGGAATTGAGAGCAGGCTCGTTAATGTTGACAGAGACCTTGTTATGCTTCCTTCACTTGCTATCCACATGAACCGTGAGGCTAATGATGGTTACAAGTACAATGCGCAGACAGATATGCTTCCAATCTTTGGAGATGAGGCTTCAAAGGACAGCTTCTTTGATGTTATTGCAAAGAGCGCAGGAGTAAAGAAAGACGACATCTTAAGCCATGATCTTTTCCTGTACAACAGGGTTAAATGGACAACCTGGGGAGCAAACAACGAGTACATTTCATGCTCAAGACTAGATGACCAGGAATGCGTTTACAGCTCTTTTGACGGATTCCTTAAGGGAAAAGAAAAAGAGAATGTGCCGGTTCACTGCGTATTTGACAACGAGGAAGTTGGAAGCGGGACCAAGCAGGGCGCTGCTTCAACATTCTTAAAGGCTACACTTGTAAGGATCAATGAGTGCCTTGGAAGAACTACAGAGCAGTACTACACAGCACTTGCAAACAGCTTTATGGTCTCTGCTGATAACGCACATGCAGTTCATCCTAATCATATTGAGAAGGCTGATCCTGTGAACAGACCTGTAATGAACAAGGGTATTGTTATCAAATATAATGCAAACCAGAAATATACTACAGATGCTTTCTCTGCTGCATTCTTCAAGAATGTCTGCGAAAAAGCAAAGGTTCCTTATCAGACATTTACTAATCGTTCTGATACAGTTGGAGGCTCAACACTTGGTAATATTTCTACAACTCAGGTTGCAGTAGATACAGTGGATATAGGACTTGCACAGCTTGCTATGCACTCACCTTATGAGTCAGCAGGTGCCAAGGATCCTGAGTACCTTGCAAAGGCATCAAAAGAATTTTATTCATTATGATAAAGCGTAGAGGAGATAGGTTTTAATGGGATTATTTGATTTATTTGGTGGGAAAAAGAATGGGGCTGAAGATGAAGCTTCCAAGGAACAGGAGCTTTTATCCAGTAAGGAAAAAGAAATAGAAGCAGCCAGAAAAGCTCACGCTGAGCTGACATGGCCTACTATTCCAAGGCTCAACCCTGTAAATATAAAGGATGCTGAGACTCATGAGATGGAGGAAACAGTGTCTCCTGAGAGAAAGAGCGAGGTTGGACAGCTCATTTATGAGCCTGACATCTCAATTGATGCTCTGGTTGATCTTTCAGGACAGGAATTGTTATTCCTTTTGACAGCTATGGAAGTCTTTAATAAGACAGCACCTTTACCTGACTTTGAAAAGAATCACAGAAAGGTTTACAACGAGATTCTTGGAAGACTTCGCGATTCAAAAGAGCTGTACGTTCTTTACGATACATCTACAGGCTATCCTTTCATCGACCATGGATTTGCCAATGTTTATTTTGAGGAAGAACTTGCTGAAAAAGCAAGAGGCATGTTTGAAGGTCAGTACAGAAAGCTTGTTGTCAGAAAAGTAAAGGTAGAAAATGAAGAAGCACCTGCAAGTGTAAGACGCGGATTCTTTGATTATCTCTACTACATTGGTATTGAGAATCTTATTGTGGATAATGGTGCTTACAGGGCAAGATTTAAGCGCAATGAGATTGTTGTTTCTCCTATGGACTGGAACAGCGAGAAGAAGGACGCTTCACCTGTTAATCCAGAGCTCAATTTTGCTATGATCGACTTCCTTGAGGAACTTCGCTGGCCTGTACAATACGAGAAAAGAGCTGACGTATTAAAGGCAAAAGAAGTGAGAATGCTTTCACTTATCAGAAATGCCAATTATATCATTCCTATGCAGCATGAAGGCCCTGCAGAAGTCATGGAAGATGGCAGGATCAGGATGGGTAAGGACACTAAGCTCAAATTCCTTGTTATGAAGACCAAGGATGATAAGCAGTTCCTTCCTGTTTATACTGATGCCATTGAGTTTAGCAAGAAGCTCACTGGCACAGAATGGAATGCTGCAGTGTTCAAATATCAGGATATCCTTAAGTTTGTACAGGACAAGGAAGGAATAAGGATCAATCCAAACGGACAGGGCATTGTCCTTCCAAAAGACAGAATGATGGCCATCGAGATCGCAGCACAGCAGGCTGCCATCATGAGAGGCAAGGCAGGTATTAAACCTCAGCAGTCAGGCTCTACAGCTTCAATGAGCGAAGATGCAGCAGTTCAGGCAGCACTCAACCAGGCAATGGCCAAGATGAACGAAAAAAGAAATACAGAAGATTTTAAAGAGTCTGAAGAACAATAATAAGCTTGTTAATAAACGGATAATAGTCTAAAATAGTAGTATAGTAGGCTATTGTCCGTTTCCTTTTTTATAAGGAGTGGTGTGATGTTAGACAGACTTATGGGTGCTTTCATGGTTGAGAGAGGGTTGATGACAAAGAATCAGCTCGATCAGGTCATTAAAGTACAGGAATCTAATAGAGCTAAACTTGGTGTGGTAGCGGTATCTGAAAAACTGATGACGATTGCCCAGGCTGAACAGGTCAATGCACTTCAGGCGTCTATGGATATGCGTTTCGGAGATATTGCCGTAGAAAAGGGATATCTTACTGATACACAGGTTGAGCGTCTTCTAAAGCTTCAGGGAAATAGTTACATGGCATTTGTTCAGGCCGTGGTTGACCTTGGAATTCTCCCAATGGAGAAAATACCTGAAATTGAAAAAGAGTATGAAACATACGTCGGCGCTACTGCCATAGATATGGTTGAGCTTAAGACGGGTAATATCGATAGAATTGTCCCACTTTTTTTACATACAGGGAATGTAACCTATAAGGGTATTTTTTCCATGGCCATTAAAGCTCTGTACAGGCTTGTAGATACCCATGTTTATATAGGGAAAACTTATACTGTCGATACCGTTAGAGAGGAAGTAATAGGATATCAGCATTTTCATGGGGATGTAAGCGGGGTGCTTGCTATCTCCGGAAAATATGAAAATATAAAGAAAATGGCAATTGCCTATACCAAGGAAGAATTTATTGAAACCAGAGAAGATGCTCTTGATGCGATCTGTGAGCTTATAAACTGTATCAATGGTTTGTACGCTACGGAGGAAAGCAAAAAAGAGGTGAAGCTTGAACTGAATCCACCGGATTTTTCAGTGGCTTTTCAGGGTATAGACTATGAAGGTATTGTAGTAATGCCGGTTTATATCAGCGGCGGCGAGATAAAGTTAACTGTCAGGATTGTTTGATCATAAACTTAAACTTTGGAGGCGGATTAAATGAAAAGCGTATTGATAGTAGATGACTCAAGAACTTCCAGAAGATTTTTATCGGATATACTTGAAAGAGCTGGATATAAGATAGTTGGAGAAGCAGTTAATGGCCAGGAGGGGTTTGATCAGTATGTTAAGCTTCGTCCGGATATTGTGACTATGGATATAACAATGCCTGTTATGGACGGCATTGATGCCCTTAAACTTATAAAAAGAAATAACCCTGATGCGAAAGTTGTGATGATAACCGCAGCAGGACAAAAAGAAAAAATGATGGAAGCACTGAAAATAGGTGCAGTTGAGTTTGTTTCCAAACCTTTTATCGAAGAAGCTGTTTTGGATGCACTTAAACGCTGCTGATACTTTGAGCCTATAGAGCATATAAAGGCGCTGAAATGCGTTTTTATATGCTTTTTTCATGTGAGGATGTAATATATAATGTAACCATGTTTTTGAAGGGGTTTTGTATATGAACAGAAAAGTATTGATAACAGGTGCTTCAAGAGGAATTGGCAGAGAAATCGCTATTTCTTTTGCAAGTAAAAAAGATGAGCTGTTTCTGACCTGCATAAACAGCATAGATGAGCTTAAAAGCCTTGGGGATGAGCTCACAGAGAAGTATGGCGCCATCTGCCACGTATTTAAATGCGATGTGGGAAGCTATGAAGAGGTAAAAGAGCTCTTTTCACAGATAAAGGACATAGATATAGTGGTAAATAACGCCGGGGTTGCATGGATAGGTCTTTTGACAGACATGGAAAAAGAGGATTGGAAGAGGCTAATGGAGACCAATCTGGATGGGCTGTTTAATACTTCCAAATTTGCTGTGCCCCTTATGGTAAAAAAACATATGGGCAGGATCATCAATATCACGTCGGTATGGGGAAGTGTCGGGGCATCATGTGAGGTGGCTTACTCTGCGTCTAAGGGCGGAGTGAATTCTTTTACCAAAGCCCTTGCAAAAGAGCTTGCGCCCAGCAATATACAGGTTAATGCCATATCCTGTGGCGTGATCGATACAGATATGAACAGAAGGCATCTTACAAGTGAAGATCTGGAAGAGCTTGAAAATGAGATCCCTATGGGCAGAATGGGACAGGCCAGGGAAGTTGCAGAGCTTGTTTTAATGGTTTCTGAGGCGCCTTCTTATATGACAGGACAGATAATAACAATTGATGGTGGATGGATTTAAAAAAGTACTTTACAAATAAGAAAAAGGTGTTACAATTAAATTGCACACAATCAAATGCATTTATGAATAGGAGGTATTCTATGTACGATTTAGTAATTATTGGTTCTGGCCCTGCTGGTTTATCTGCTGCAGTATATGCAAAAAGAGCAGGTTTGAATATGATCATTATAGAAAAAAATCCGGTGAGCGGAGGACAGATCATAGACACATATGAAGTTGATAACTACCTTGGAATTCCGGGAGTTAATGGTTTTGACCTCGGAATGAAGTTCAGAGAGCACGCTGATAAGCTTGGAGCTGAGTTCGTTGACGGAACAGTTACAGGAATTGAGTGCGTAGACAAGGGCTCAGATGATAAGGCTCCTATTTACAAGGTGAAGACTGATAACGGCGAGTATGAGACTCACACAGTTATCATTGCATCAGGGGCACATCACTCAAAGCTTGGTGTTCCGGGTGAGGAAGAGTATATCGGAAAGGGCGTTTCATACTGCGCTACATGTGACGGAGCTTTTTACCGTGACAAGGTTACAGCTGTTAACGGCGGCGGAGATGTAGCTGTAGAGGATGCTATTTTCCTTGCAAGATTTAGTAAAAAAGTATATCTCATCCACAGAAGAGATGAGCTCAGAGCAACTAAGATCCTTCAGGATGAGCTCTTTGGACTTGATAACGTAGAAGTTATCTGGGACAGCGTTGTAAAAGAGATCAAGGGTGAGGACAAGGTTACTCACTTAAAGGTTGAAAATGTTAAGTCAAAAGAGATGAAAGATGTAGATGTTGATGGTATTTTCATTGCCATAGGTATACATCCTTCAACAGATCTTTTCGCTGATATTGTTGAATGTGACGAAGGCGGCTACATTATCGCAGGTGAGGATGGCAGAACTTCAGCACCCGGCATATTTGTAGCAGGTGACTCCAGGAAAAAGAGGCTTCGCCAGATAGTTACAGCCGTTGCAGATGGCGCAAATGCAGTAACCAGCGTACAGGATTTCCTTGTTGGAAAGGAAAAATAAGTACTGATGTGGGTGTTTCAAAAAGTCCACAAAAAGCAAGCGTTTAAAGATTAAAAATTGATAAAATTTGACAAAAATGGATAAAGGGCGTATATTGTTAAAAGATGTGAATTTTTTTGTAACAATTTCTGTAACAATTGGAGGCCCATTTTGAAAAAAGCTAGCAAGCAGCTAATGGCTTTAAGTGTTGTAGCTGCAATAACCTTTTCAAGTTTGAGTATAGATGCTTATGCATCTTCCAACAAGGTGACAAGTGTTCTGCCACAGGCAGGAATTACATATGCTCTTGGTAATAATCAGGTATCTCTTTCAAATCTTCAGCAGGCGGCAAGTGAGGAAACTTCTGAAGCAGAATCTAAAGAGGAATCTTCAGTAGAGTCTGTAAGCAGCACAGCTGAGAAAGATATTGAAGCTACTTCAGCTGTAACTAATGAGACACCTAGTGCTTCTACAATTACTGATAATATTCTTAGGGATATTCAGAACGCCACAGGCGCAGTTATCAGTAATAAGGAAGACAGTGAAGGAGAGGAATCCGAAGAGGCTTCTGAGGAAGAGAGCTTTAAGTCCCTTGTTATTGCTAAAGTCAATGATTACGTCAATGTTCGTGATCTTCCAAGTGAGGAAGACGGAGAAATAATCGGTAAGCTGTACGATAAGTCAGTTGGTTATTTCATCGAAGAGGAGAATGGCTGGTATAAGATCAAGTCAGGATCCGTAGAAGGATATGTAAAGGCTGAATACTGTGTTACAGGTGATGATGCAGTAGAACTTGCCAAGGAAGTAGGAACCAGAATCGCAACAGTTACTACTACAACTCTTAAAGTAAGAAGCGGCCCTGGACTTGACCAGGAAGTACTTGGTCTTGTTCCTATCGAGGACGAACTTGTTGTAGAGGAAGAGCTTGACGGCTGGGTTAAGGTTAGTATCGAGGAAGGTGATGGTTATGTATCACTTGACTACGTAACACTTTCAACTGAGTTCGTAGAGGCTGAGTCCAAGGCAGAAGAGGAAGCTCGTCTTGCCAAGGAGAAGGCAGCAAGAGAAGCAGCTAATGCAGCAGCTAAGAAAGGTACATCCAAGACATCAGGTTCATCAAGCTACAATGCAGCAAGCTCATATACAACTGCTACAAGTTCAATCGGATCTGCAGTTGCTCAGTTTGCTCAGCAGTTTGTTGGTAATCCTTATGTATATGGTGGAACATCTCTTACAAACGGTGCTGACTGCTCAGGCTTTGTAATGAGTGTATACGCTAACTTTGGTGTAAGTCTTCCACATTCTTCCGGTGCCGACAGAAGTGTTGGTTCAGCGGTTGATGGACTTGCCAATGCACAGCCTGGTGATATTATCTGTTATTCAGGTCATGTAGCTATTTATATTGGTGGTGGACAGATTGTACACGCTTCAACAGCTAAGACCGGTATCAAGATTTCAAGCGCAGATTACCGTACAGTCCTTGCTGTAAGAAGAATCTTCTAAAAATGAGAAATGCATAAATAAAAAGAAGTGACAACATGAGCTTGCTCATATGTTGTCACTTCTTTTTTTATTTATATATGGCGAATGCCATGAAACGAGGAATCGAAGATTCCGAGTGAGCATTTCTCATTTTGACACCAGATTCAAAATATTGTACAATAAATAAAACGATTAACCCCTCATGAATTGAGGGAATAGCATTAAAATATATACGGAGGTTAATATGATAACCTTAAAAGATATCGCAAAAGAGTGTGGCGTATCTACGGCCACTGTATCCAATATATTAAATGGCAAAAATAAAGTAAGTGAAGAGACCAGGAACAGAGTCTTGAAGGTGGTTAACGACAGGGGCTATAAGCTCAACTACGTAGCCCAGGGACTTAGGAAACAAAAGACCCAGACTATTGGCGTAATAGCAGAGGATATAGCCCAGTTCACGACTCCTGAGATTATAGAGGGTATCATGGAGGTATGTGAGGAGAGAGGCTACAGGACCATAGTTCAGAACCTCCGTCTCTATGCCAGATGGCAGGACCTGTGGTTTGACAACGACAAGATGTATTATTCTGTCATGAACCCTGCAGTGCAAGAGATGGCTTCCATCAGAGTTGACGGAATAGTATATGTTGCCGGCCATGCCCGTAAGATACATCGCTTCCCTAATGACAATCAGATACCTTCAGTTCTTGCATATGCCTATTCCCAGGAAGAGGAAGTTCCATCTGTAGTAATAGATGATGAAGAGGCAGCGAGGGTAGCTGTAGACTATCTTATCAAAAGAGGACATACCAAGATCGGCGTTATGGCGGGTGAACAGGAAAACATCCACACCAAGCTCAGAATCCTTGGCTATCAGAAAGCCCTTTATGATGCAGGTATTTTGTACAATCCTGAACTTGTGACATATGCCGGCTGGGGGAAGGAGCTTAGCTATAATGCAGCAGAAGCTCTTTTGCAGAAAGATATCACTGCAATATTCAGTATGAGTGACAGAAATGCCGGTGGAATTTATAAATACCTCTTTGAACATGGTAAACAGGCAGGCAGAGACATTTCTATAATAGGATTCGACGATGAGATGATCTCGGATTTCATGACTCCCGGACTTACTACCATGAGGATCGACCTCCTTGGAATCGGCAAAAAAGCCATAGAGATGCTCTTTGATAAGATGGAAGGCAAGGAAGTGTCAAGAGAGATAAAGATGCCATGTCGATTGATAGAAAGAGCTTCAGTGAGCAGTATATTATGATGGTTAAACGATTAAGCATTGTGCATAACACACAATTACAAAAGAGATTAATCGTACCATATTAACAAAATGCACATTAAATTACAGAAAATATGTTGACAACTCAGAGCGAGTTGTCTTATATTTTAATCAGCAAGTTAATCGATTAACATAAAACAGAATAGTGAATATCAGTTGCACATATGGAGGATGCTATGAAAAAGAAAATTGCTTCTTTATTACTAAGCGCAACAACTGCAGCTATGATCTTCAGCGGATGTGGAAGCGCGGCAACACAGACACCGGCTCAGAGTGATACTCAGACTACAAAGCAGGAAGCTACTGAGCAGTCAAGTGCAGAGCAGAAAACTGACGGGGAAAGCAGCGAGGCTGCGTCAGATAAGGCTGCTCAGGCTATAGCAGACAGAAAAGCCAAGGCTGAGAAGGATGGCAAGTACGAGAAGGTTGTCATTGCATTTTTTGACTGGACAGGAAGACCTGCGGGTCTTGATAGGATCAACGAAGCATTGTCTGCTTATACAGAAGAGACCCTTGGTCTTGATGTAGAGCTTATGATCATAGACTCAGCTGCATATGGAGAAGATATGAAGCTTATGCTTTCATCAGGTGAGCAGGTAGATCTTTTCTCAACATGTATCCTGGGATATAACCCATCAATAAATAATGGTTATGTTCTCGACCTTGAAGAAGATGGAATGTTTGATGATTACTGCGGCGGAATAAAGGAAAAGATAAGAGCAGATTATCTTGATGCCTGCAGAGTTGGCGGCGTATTATACGGAACACCTCCAATTAAGGACTATGCTATTGAGACAGCTGCTGTATGTGTAGGTCAGGAATATCTTGATGCTATCGGATACGATGTTACCGCACTGCCAACAGGTGAGCTTGGATATCCAAAGGCTACATGGGATGATATCAATGATATTTTCACACAGCTCCATGCTCAGTTCCCTGACAAGTATGTAATGGCTATTCAGGACAATGAACTTACACAGGGAAGCTCGGTTGACAATATTGCAGGTGACTATTTCGGAACACTTCTTGATCCTCAGAACTCACTCAAGATTGAAGATGTATATGCATCTGATACTTTCAAGGAATGGGCTCAGAGAGCTTATGACTGGAATCAGGCAGGATTCATTTCACAGGATGCTCTCACAGATACAACAGGTGCTTCTGCAAAGGTTAAATCAGGAGCTTACATGGCTATGATGGCTTGCAGTAAGCCTGGTTACAAGACTCAGATCTCTGGTGAGTGCGGAAGAGATATGGTTGTATTTGATGTTGGTGAGAGCTTTATGAGTTCTTCATCAGTATCATCATTCCCTTGGTGTGTTAACCAGAACACAGAAGACCCTGTAGCAGCACTTCAGGTTCTTAATGCTCTTTATACAGATTCAACAATTGAAACTCTTATGTGTTGGGGACAGGAAGGAAAAGAGTTTAAGGTTAACTCCGATGGAACTATTACCTATGCAGATGGCGTAGATGCCAATAATTCTGAGTACTATCCAAATGTTCTCTGGCTTATGCCAAACCCATATGTAACATATGTATGGGAAGGTGATCCGCTTGATCTTGGACAGCAGATCGCAGATTTCAATGACAACTGCACATGTAAGTCAAAGGCTCTTGGATTTACATGGGATAACACAGACTATGCATCTGAGTATACAGCACTTAAGAATGCATATGATGAATTCGGACCTAAGGTAGTTTACGGTTTTGTTGATCCTGAAACAGGAATTGCAGAACTTGAGCAGGCTCTTAAGGCAGCAGGACTTGATGACTACATGGCTGGAAAACAGGCAGCGCTTGATGCTTGGGCAGCTGAGAACGGAATTAATTAAGATCATTTAAAGAGCTCCGGCTATCGGGGAAGGATAGCCGGGGCTTTTATAGCATTTGGGAGCGAAAAACGTATGAAAAATAAAAGGAAAAACTTTAAGAGGTATATTCCTCTTTATATCATGGCTTTTCCGGGCTTGCTGTATCTTTTTATAAACAATTATCTGCCATTGCCCGGACTTATTCTTGCTTTCAAAAAATTTAATGCCAAGAAAGGAATATTTGGCTCTCCCTTTGTTGGCTTTAAGAATTTCAAATATCTTTTTGCCACAAAGGATGCCTTTGTAATTACGAGAAATACTATTCTTTATAATCTGGTGTTTATTATCGTTAATACCATTATGGCAATCTTTGTAGCGATTCTTCTTGCGGAGATGACTTCCAGGATAAAAAAGGCTTATCAGTCATTTATCCTGTTGCCCTATATGATCTCCATGGTAATCGTAAGTTATCTTGTATTTGGCTTTTTATCCACAGAAAACGGATTTATCAACAATTCAATATTAAAGCCATTGGGGATGGACCCTGTCTCCTGGTATATGGAAAAGAAATACTGGCCCTTTATTCTTGTGTTTGTAAGCGCATGGAAGGGCGTTGGCTATAACTGCGTCATTTATCTTGCAAGCATTTTGGGAATAGACAGAAGCATCTATGAATCTGCGTCAATAGACGGTGCATCCAAGTGGCAGCAGATCTTCAAGATAACTATTCCTCTTTTGAAACCGACAATTGTGATGCTTACTCTTTTGGCAATAGGAAGAATATTCTATTCGGATTTCGGGCTCTTTTACCAGGTGCCTCAGAATCAGGGAGCATTGTTTAGTGTGACAAATACAATTGATACCTATGTTTACAGAGGGCTTCTGGAGCTTGGCGATATGTCTATGTCCTCGGCAGCAGGTCTTTATCAGTCGCTTGTTGGATTTATTTTGGTTCTTGGTTCTAATCTGATCGTGAAAAAGATAGACCCGGATTATGCATTATTCTGAGCATTAAAGGGGTGAGTGACAATGAGAACAAGAGAAGAGAGAAACTTTCAAATATTTGCGCATGTTGTGATGATCATATTATCGCTCCTTGCTGTGATTCCGTTTGTGCTGCTGGTTATTTCATCATTTACTGATAATGATGTACTTATTGCTAACGGATATTCTTTTACCCCAGCAAAATGGAGCACCTATGCGTATGAATATATTTTTAAAACAGGAAATTCAGTAGTTCATGCCTATGGAATATCGATAGTGCTTACCTTGGTGGGAACAGCGCTGGCTCTTTCCATCACAACGCTTTTGGCCTACGCTCTTTCAAAACCTGACCTGCCATTTAGAAGTGTCCTTTTATTTCTGGTATTCTTTACACTTTTGTTTAATGGCGGACTGGTTCCAACTTATATCGTGTATTCCAATATGTTGAACATTAAAAATAGTTTTTGGGCACTGTTGGTTCCGGGACTTTTAATGAATGGCTTTAACGTGATGCTGATGAAATCATATTTCTGCAGCAGTATACCGACTGAGATTCTGGATGCAGCTTACATTGACGGCGCTTCAGAATACAAGACATTTTCGAGTGTGGTATTGCCCTTGTCAAAACCAATAGTGGCTACAATAGGTCTTTTTGCAGGAATCGCTTACTGGAATGACTGGATGAACGGATATATTTATCTTACAAAGAGAACGGACCTGTATTCTGTTCAGAATCTTCTTAACAGAATGATGCAGAATATCCAGTATCTGTCACAGAACAGCGCAAGGGTGCAGGATGCGGGAGTTGGTCTTGCGTCCATACCATCAGTTTCAGTCCGTATGGCTATGGCCACAGTTGGCGTATTGCCAATACTTGTATCATACCCGTTTATTCAGGGGAATTTTGTGAAAGGTATAACTCTTGGTGGAGTTAAGGGTTAAAAGGGGGAACGATGAAATTACATATTAACGAGAACAGAAAATTGAGTCATATTGAGCCTGAGGTTTACGGGCACTTCAGCGAGCATCTTGGAAGATGTATATACGGAGGCCTCTATGTCGGTGAGAATTCTCAGATAAAAAATGAGAACGGCATGAGGAAGGATGTAGTTGATGCGTTAAAAGAGATAAAGGTGCCGGTACTTAGATGGCCGGGAGGAAACTTTGCTGATGAGTACCACTGGATGGATGGTATTGGACCTAAGGAAAAAAGAAAGAAAATGATCAACACTCATTGGGGCGGAGTAATTGAGGATAACAGCTTTGGCACACATGAGTACTTTGAACTTTGCAAACAGCTTGGGTGCAAGACTTACGTAAATGGCAACGTTGGAAGTGGAACAGTAAGAGAGATGAGCGAATGGGTGGAGTACATGACGTTCGACGGCGTTTCACCTATGGCAGAGCTCAGAAAAGAAAATGGCCATGAAAAACCATGGACTGTGGATTACTTTGGCGTTGGCAATGAAAACTGGGGATGCGGGGGTAATATGACCGCAGACTACTATGGCAATAAGTATAGGAATTATCAGACCTATGTGCGCTGCTACAACGGAAACAAGCCAATAAAGAAGATCTGCTGCGGCCCAAATGCCGATGACTATAAGTGGACAAGTGAAGTTATGGAAGTGTGCTTCAGACACCCTGCGCCAGCGGCTGCCCACGGCTTTATGGATGGGCTTTCTGTTCACTACTATGTTGTTGTCAACAACTGGGAGCACAAGGGAAGCGCAAAAGAGTTCTCAAAAGAAGAATATTACAGGGCCATGAGAAAGGCTGTGTACATGGATGAGATCATTACAAGAAATGACCATATCATGTCTGAATATGATCCTGAAAAGAAAATTGCGATGCTTGTTGATGAATGGGGATGCTGGCACGATGTGGAAGAAGGAACAAATCCGGGATTTTTGTATCAGCAGAATTCCATGCGCGATGCCCAGGTGGCAGGTGCTACCCTTAACATCTTTAATAAACATTCAGACAGAGTAAAGATGGGATGTCTTGCCCAGATAGTAAATGTACTTCAATCGGTGATCCTCACAGAAGATGACAAGATGGTTCTTACACCTACCTATCATGTATTTCATATGTTCCGCCATCATCAGGATGCAGATCTTCTGCAAAGCTATCTCGAGGGAACAGAAAAGATAGGTGAAGGTGAGGACACAGCTGAGAATGTAAATGAATCCGTTTCTGTGGATAAAGATGGAATTGTGACAGTTACTTTGAACAACATCGATGTGGAAAAAGAAAACATTGTGGATATCGATTTTAGAAATTCTTCGATTGGTGAAGTTACAGGAACAATCCTTTCAGGAAAAATGGATGATTATAACAGCTTTGATGACCCGGAAAGAGTTATGGAAAAGAGCTTTGAAAACTTTGAAAACAGCGGAAATGTGATTAAAGTAGCCCTTCCACCATGCAGCCTTGTTTCCCTGAGGATAAAACTTTCCTAATTTCTCCAATGTGCACATAAAGCCAAAAGTCAACATATATTAATAAATATTTTATAGTTTGTTTATAAAAAGTTATCCACAGGGCGCTTTTTAAGAATGGCTATTTTTCGACTTATACACGAACTTATCCACATTGTCCACATGAATGATGTTTTGCAAGTGAATTTTACACAATAGAAAGCAACAGATATTTTTTGTGCACAATTGCTAAAAAGGATGAGTTTATAAAAAGATTAGGATTCAAATTGCGTTATGTGTTGGCTTAATTGTCTGAAAAATGCTATAATATGTTATACATTTTAGTAGCAAAGGGGATGATTGCATGAAATTTACAATCGTAGGAAAGAACATTGATGTTACACCAGGGCTACGTGCAGCAGTAGAGGAGAAAATAGGTAAGCTTGAAAAATATTTTACTCCTGATACTAATGCCAACGTCACACTAAACGTCGATAAGGAGCGACATAAGATTGAGGTGACCATTCCTGTAAAAGGCAAGATCATTCGTGCTGAGCAGATCAGCAATGATATGTATGTTTCAATCGATCTTGTTGAAGAAGTTATTGAAAGACAGCTTAAAAAATACAAGAGCAAGCTTGTTGATAAGCAGCAGGCAGAAGCCAGCAACTTCAAAAAAGAATATATTGAAAGTGAATACGTGGATGAGGATGAGATCAGGATCGAACGTATGAAAAAATTTGATCCAAAGCCAATGTATCCGGAAGATGCCTGTGTACAGATGGAACTTTTAGGACACAATTTCTTCGTATTTGTTAACGCTGAAACTGATCAGGTAAGCGTAGTTTATAAGAGAAAAGGAAACACATACGGAATAATTGAACCTGAAGTATGATCTTGTTAATTAAATAACAATTCGTTAATTTAATATCAATTTATTGAGATTTTATAAAATAGCTCCCTAAGTGGAGCTATTTTTTATTGCATTTGACTATATGGTGTGCTAAAATTATTCTGTTCTGATAAAAATTTATCAAGCGATTTCTAAAAGACAAAACTAAATAAAATATGGACATAGACATGTCCCAAAAAACGGAGGTAATACTTTATGGCACAGAAAGTAGTTTTAGCTGGTGCAGTGAGAACTGCTATCGGCAAAATGGGTGGAGCTCTCAGCAACACTCCAGCAGCAGAACTTGGTTCAATCGTAATCAAGGAGGCACTTAACCGTGCAGGTGTTAAGCCTGAGATGGTTGACGAGGTACTGATGGGATGCGTTATCCAGGCTGGACTTGGACAGAACGTAGCAAGACAGGCTTCAATCAAGGCTGGTCTTCCAATTGAAACTCCTGCAGTTACAATCAACGTAGTTTGCGGTTCTGGTCTTAACTGTGTCAACATGGCAGCTGATCTTATCAAGGCTGGCGAGGCTGATATAGTTGTTGCTGGTGGTATGGAGAACATGTCTATGGCTCCTTATGCACTTCCTAATGCACGTTTCGGATATCGTATGAACAACGGAACAGTTGTAGATACAATGGTAAACGATGCTCTTACAGATGCTTTCAATCACTATCACATGATGATCACAGCAGAGAATATCTGCGATAGATGGGGACTTACAAGACAGGAACTTGATGAGTTCTCAGCAAACTCACAGCAGAAATGTGAGAAGGCGCAGGCATCCGGCAGATTCAACGACGAGATCGTTCCTGTTCCTGTAAAGGTTAAAAAGGAAATGGTTGAGTTCAAGGTTGATGAGGGTCCTCGTGCAGGCACAACAGTAGAGACACTTTCAAAACTTAAATGCTGCTCTGGTAAAGAGGGCGGACTTGTAACAGCTGGTAATGCTTCAGGTATCAATGATGGTGCTGCTGCAATAGTTGTTATGAGCGAAGAGAAGGCAAAAGAACTTGGAATCAAGCCTATGGCTACATGGGTAGGCGGAGCTCTTGCAGGTGTTGAGCCTGAAATTATGGGTATCGGACCTGTTGCAGCTACAAAGAAAGTTCTTAAGAAGACAGAGCTTTCACTTGATGATATCGATCTTATCGAGGCTAACGAAGCATTCGCAGCTCAGTCAGTTGCAGTTGCCAAGGAGCTTGGATTTGATATGAATAAGGTTAATGTTAACGGTGGTGCTATTGCACTTGGACACCCTGTTGGAGCATCAGGATGCCGTATCCTTGTAACTCTTCTTCATGAGATGCAGAAGAGAGAAGACGCAAAGAAGGGTCTTGCAACACTTTGCATCGGCGGCGGAATGGGCTGCGCTACTATAGTAGAGAAGTACTAATTTAATAGGGGGAAAACAAAATGGGATTTGTTAATTGTGAGTTAAAAGATAACATAGCAATCGTTACAATCAATCGTCCTGAAGCACTCAATGCTCTTAATTCACAGGTTCTTGATGACCTTGCTGCTACATTCGATGCAATCGACACAAATGTAGTAAGAGCAGTTGTTCTTACAGGCGCAGGAGAGAAATCTTTTGTTGCCGGTGCTGACATCGGAGAGATGAGCACACTTACAAAGGCTGAAGGCGAAGCTTTTGGTAAAAAAGGAAATGATATCTTCCGCAAGATCGAGCAGTTCCCTGTTCCTGTAATTGCTGCAGTAAATGGATTTGCTCTTGGTGGTGGATGTGAGATCTCAATGAGCTGCGATATTCGTATCTGCTCAGAGAACGCTATGTTTGGTCAGCCTGAAGTTGGTCTGGGAATCACACCTGGATTTGGCGGAACACAGAGACTTGCTCGTCTTATTGGTGCAGGAATGGCTAAGCAGCTTATTTACACAGCTCGCAATATTAAAGCTGATGAAGCTCTTAGAATTGGTCTTGTTAATGCAGTATATCCACAGGAAGAGCTCATGGCAGCTGCAGAGAAGATGGCTTCTCAGATCGCAGCTAATGCTCCTATCGCTGTTCGTGCATGCAAGAAAGCAATCAATGATGGACTTCAGACAGATATAGATGAAGCAATCGTTATCGAAGAAAAGCTCTTTGGCTCATGCTTCGAGACAGAGGATCAGAAAGAGGGAATGGCTAACTTCCTCAGAAAGAAAGATGATCCAGCAAAAGTTAAAGTTGTAGCTTTTAAAAATGCCTAATTTTTCATAAATAAAAAAAATTTTTTTTAGGAGGATTTTAAAATGAAGGTAGCTGTTATTGGCGCAGGTACAATGGGTTCAGGAATTGCTCAGACATTTGCTCAGGCTGAGTCTGTAGAGAAGGTTTATCTTTGCGATATCAAGACTGAGTTTGCTGAGGGCGGATTGGCAAAGATCAAAAAAGGTCTTGATAAGCAGGTTGCTAAGGGAAAGAAAACTCAGGAAGAAGCTGATAAGATCATCGGCAAGATCCAGACAGGTCTTAATGACATCTGTGCTGACGCTGATCTTGTAGTTGAGGCAGCTCTTGAAGTTATGGATATCAAGAAGAACCTCTTCAAGGAACTTCAGGACAACATCGTAAAGAATCCTGATTGTATCTTTGCATCAAACACATCATCTCTTTCAATTACAGAGATCGGTTCAGGTCTTGCAAAGCCTATCATCGGTATGCACTTCTTCAACCCAGCTCCTGTTATGAAGCTCGTTGAGGTTATCCAGGGTGCTAACACTCCTGATGAAATGGTAGAGAAGATCAAGAAGATCTCAGAAGACCTTGGTAAGACACCTGTACAGGTTAATGAAGCAGCAGGATTCGTTGTAAACAGAATTCTTGTTCCTATGATCAACGAAGGTATCTTCGTATATTCAGAAGGCGTTTCAGATATCCAGGGTATCGATACAGCTATGAAGCTTGGATGTAACCACCCAATGGGACCATTAGAGCTCGGCGATTATATCGGACTTGATATCGTTCTTGCTATCATGGACGTTCTTTATTCAGAGACAGGCGATTCAAAGTATCGCGCATGCCCACTTCTTCGTAAGATGGTTCGTGGTAAGAAGCTTGGCGTTAAGACTGGAATTGGTTTCTACAACTATGCAGATGGAAACAAGGTTCCTACAGATCGCGCCTAACTACATTATAGATTTAAATGATTAATATGATTCGGAGGAAAAAATAATGGATTTTCAGCTTGATCAGCAACATGAAATGGCTAGAGCTCTTTTCAAAGAGTTTGCAGAAAAAGAAGTTAAGCCACATGCAATAGACGTTGACGAGACAGAAGTATTCCCTAGGGAAACAGTTGCAAAGATGCAGAAATATGGATTCATGGGTATTCCGATTCCAAAGGAGTACGGTGGACAGGGTTGTGATCCTCTTACATACGTTATGTGTGTAGAGGAGCTTGCAAAGGTTTGTGGTACAACAGCAGTTATCGTATCTGCTCACACATCACTTTGCTGCGATCCTATTCTTACATATGGTACAGAAGAGCAGAAGCAGAAGTACCTTGTACCTCTTGCAAAGGGTGAGAAGCTCGGCGCATTTGGTCTTACAGAGCCTATGGCTGGTACAGATGCTCAGGGCGTTCAGACAAAGGCTGTTCTTACAGAAGATGGTAAAGAGTGGGTTCTTAACGGATCTAAGTGCTTTATCACAAACGGCGAAGTTGCTGATGTTTATATCATCATCGCTTATACAGATATCGTAGAAGACAAGAAGGGTAGAAAGCAGAAGAAGTTCTCAGCATTTATCGTTGAGAAGGGAACTCCTGGATTCACATTCGGTACAAAGGAAAACAAGATGGGTATCCGTGGTTCATCAACATACGAGCTTATCTTCCAGGATTGCCATATCCCAGCAGAGAACCTTCTTGGTGCTCGTGGAAAGGGATTCCCAATTGCTATGCACACTCTTGATGGCGGACGTATTGGTATCGCTGCTCAGGCTCTTGGTATTGCAGAGGGCGCTCTTGACAGAACAGTTGAGTACGTAAAAGAGAGAAAGCAGTTCGGTAGAGCTATCGGTGCTTTCCAGAATACACAGTTCCAGCTTGCTAACATGGCAACACAGTGCGAAGCAGCTAAACTTCTTGTTTACAACGCAGCAGATGCAAAGAAGAAGAAAGATGTTTATTCTGTAGAAGCTGCTAAGGCTAAGCTTTTCGCAGCAGAAGTTGCTATGGATGTTACAACTAAGGCTGTACAGCTCCATGGTGGTTACGGTTACATCAGAGAGTACGAAGTTGAGCGTATGATGCGTGATGCTAAGATCACAGAGATCTACGAAGGAACTTCAGAAGTTCAGAGAATGGTTATCTCTGGTGCACTGTTAAAGTAATCACTTATTTTGAGAATAATAGAAGGAGACAATAAAATGAAAGTTGTAGTTTGCATTAAGCAGGTCCCTGATACAAAGGGCGGCGTTAAGTTCAAACCCGATGGAACATTGGATAGAGGTGCAATGCTCGCTATCATGAATCCTGATGACAAAGCAGGACTTGAGGCAGCACTTAGATTAAAAGATCAGTATGGAGCAGAGGTTACAGTTCTTACAATGGGACTTCCTAAGGCTGATGCTGTTCTTAGAGAAGCTTTTGCTATGGGCGCAGACAAGGCAATTCTTGTCACAGATAGAGTACTCGGCGGCGCAGATACATGGGCAACATCTTCTACTATTGCTGGAGCACTTAGAAATCTTGAGTATGATCTTATCATCACTGGCCGTCAGGCTATCGATGGAGACACAGCTCAGGTTGGTCCTCAGATTTCTGAGCACCTTCACATTCCTGTAATCTCATATGCAGAAGAGATCAAAGTTGATGAGAAGGCTCGTACTGTAGAAGTAAAGAGACAGTTTGAAGACAGATATCACATCGTAAAGGCTAAGATGCCTTGCCTTGTTACAGCTCTTTCTGAGCTCAATGAGCCCAGATATATGACTCCAGGCGGAATTTTCGATGCTTTCGAGAAGGAAGTTACTGTTTGGGGAAGAGCAGATCTTAAGGACGTTGACGATTCAAACCTTGGTCTTAAGGGATCACCTACACAGATCGCTAAAGCTTCTGATAAGGTTAAGAAGGGTCAGGGAGAAAAAGTTGCTCCTGATTCAGCTGAAGAAGCAGTTGATTATATCGTAGGTAAGCTTACAGAAAAGCACGTCATCTGAGTGATATAGGGAATGAGGAAATTCAGTGTAGTGCTTGCACTATACACTGAATTTGTGAAATGACCGAACATACATGAGGAAAAAAGCCGATAGGCGATTTCCGAATGTATGTAGCATGACGAGAACGAAGTGTAGTCATGCGTATATCACATATCAACAAATATTTTGAAAAACAAAGGAGAAAAGTCATGTCTTTAGAAGAATATAAAGGTGTATTTATATTTGCTCAGCAGGTAGACAATGAACTTTCAAGTATCGCACTTGAACTTCTGGGCAAAGCAAAGAGTCTTGCAGAAGACCTTGATGAGAAAAAAGTTACAGCCGTACTTCTTGGTAGTGATGTTAAGGGGCTTGTAGACAAGCTTGCTGAGTATGGCGCAGATAGAGTTATCGTTGTTGATGATCCTGCTCTTAAGGATTACAGAACAGAGCCTTATACACATGCTCTTGCATCTGTAATTAATGAGTTTAAGCCTGAGATCCTTCTTGTTGGCGCTACAGCTATCGGAAGAGATCTTGGTCCTAGAGTATCATCAAGAGTACATACAGGTCTTACAGCTGACTGTACAAGTCTTGATATCGGTGATTTCCCTCTTGAGCCTTCACCAGTCAGAGAGACAAAGCACAAACAGCTCCTTATGACAAGACCTGCATTTGGTGGAAATACAATCGCAACAATCGCTTGCCCTGATTTCCGTCCTCAGATGGCTACAGTTCGTCCTGGTGTTATGCAGAAGATCGATCCTATCAAGGGTGCTAAGGCAGAAGTTGTTGAATTCAATCCTGGATTCGAAGAAAATGACTGCTACACAGAAATCCTTAAGATCGTTAAAGAGGCTTCTTCAGTTGCTGATATTCAGGCAGCTAAGATCCTTGTATCAGGCGGCCGTGGAGTTGGCAGCGCTGAGAACTTCAAGATCCTTGATGATCTTGCAGAGGCTCTGGGCGGAACAGTTTCCTGCTCACGTGCAGTTGTAGATTCAGGCTGGAAGCCAAAGGATCTTCAGGTTGGACAGACAGGTAAGACAGTTAGACCTCAGCTCTACTTCGCAATCGGTATTTCCGGAGCTATCCAGCACGTTGCAGGTATGGAAGAGTCTGATATCATCATCGCTATCAACAAAGATGAGAATGCTCCTATCTTTGATGTAGCTGATTATGGTGTAGTTGGAGATCTTAACAAGATCGTTCCTGCTCTTACAAAGAAGATCAAAGAAGCTCTTGCAGCAAAGAACTGATAAATTGATCATTAAAGGCCGGTGCCAATTTGGTGCCGGTCTTTTTACTAGAAACAAACATGAATTAGTGGATGATAAAAAGCTAAAAAACAAATCATATTACGTTGAGTGTATGTTATTAAAATGATAAAATAGAAATGGTATACACTACTTCTTTTTATTGATGGAAAAATGGAGGAATAGTTATGGCAAGAAAAGTAGTTTTGGCTGGAGCATGCAGAACAGCAATAGGAACAATGGGTGGAACATTATCAACAACACCGGCACCTGCACTTGGAGCAATAGTTATCAAGGAAGCTTTGAAGAGAGCAGGAGTTAAGCCGGAGCAGGTTGATGAAGTATATATGGGTTGCGTAATCCAGGCAGGACTTGGACAGAACCCTGCAAGACAGTCAGCAATAAACGCAGGAATTCCTGTTGAAGTTCCTGCAACAACAATAAATGTACTTTGCGGATCAGGACTTCACTGCGTAAATCTTGCAGCAAAGCTTATTGGAATGGGCGATGCTGATATTATCGTGGCAGGTGGTATGGAGAACATGTCAATGGCACCATACCTTATGCAGCAGGGCCGTTACGGATACAGAATGGGATCCGGAGAACTTCAGGATGCAATGATCAAGGATGCTCTTACTGATGCATTTGGCGGATATCACATGGGTATCACAGCTGAGAATATCGCTGAGCAGTGGCATCTTACAAGGCAGCAGCTTGATGAGTTCGCAGCATGGTCACAGAACAAGGCTGAGAAGGCAATTGCAGAAGGAAAATTCAAGGAAGAGATTGTTCCTGTAGAAGTTAAGAAAAAGAAAGAGACAATCATTTTTGATACAGATGAAGGACCAAGAAAAGGCGTTACAGTTGAAAGCATTTCACATCTTAAGCCTGCATTCAAGAAGGATGGCGGAGTTGTTACAGCTGCTAACTCTTCAGGAATCAACGACGCAGCATCTGCAATAATCGTTATGAGTGAGGAGAAGGCAAAAGAACTTGGCGTTAAGCCATTAGGAACATGGATCGCCGGAGAACTTGCAGGCGTTGAACCAAGCATCATGGGTATCGGACCTGTTGCAGCAACTCAGAAGGTTATGAAAAAGACAGGCCTTTCAATTGGTGACTTTGATCTTATTGAAGCAAATGAAGCTTTCGCAGCACAGTCTGTTGCAGTTCAGCACGACCTTGGATTTAGTAGTGACATCCTCAATGTAAATGGTGGCGCTATCGCACTTGGACACCCAGTTGGATGCTCAGGTAACAGAATCCTGGTATCTCTTTTGTATGAAATGCAGAGAAGAGATGTTCACAGAGGTCTTGCTACACTTTGTGTCGGTGGCGGAATGGGATGCGCAGCTATAGTAGAAAGATAAGATTTTTATGAATAGCATTTAAATCGGAGGGCATATGGCGGATCGCTCAATACTTGTTGTAGATGACAATGAGATAAACAGAGGCATCTTGGGAGAAATATTTAAGGACAAGTACAATATTCTTGAGGCAGGAGACGGCGTTGAGGCTATGAAGATCATGGAGCAGAATGAGGATAAGCTCGCGGCAATTCTGCTTGATATTGTCATGCCTGAGATGGATGGTTACGCAGTGCTGGAGGCCATGACAAATAAGGACAATTTAAATGAAAGTATCCCTGTTCTTATGATCACAGCAGACACATCCACCGAAGCCGAGAGAACCAGCTACCAGAAAGGTGCAGCGGACGTTATACATAAGCCCTTTGACCCTGTTATCGTTGACAGAAGGGTTTCCAGAACCATAGAACTCTATGATCACAAGAATAACCTTGAAGAGAAGGTCGATGATCAGTCCAGAGTTTTGAAAAAGCAGTTTCTATACCTGAAAAAGCAGGAGGAGAAACTGAAAAACAGCAACGAAAGGGTTATTGATACCATAGCGACAATTGTTGAATTCAGGAGCATGGAGTCAGGTTACCACTTAAAGCGAATAAAGGGCATCGTGCGTATACTGGCTCTTGTTGCTATGAATAATTATCCTGAGCTTGGCCTTACTCCCCATATGATAGAGGTTATAACTCAGGCGTCAGCCATGCATGATATAGGAAAAATATCTGTTCCAGACTCTATTCTTTTAAAACCTGGAAGACTGACCACAGAGGAATTTGAAGTCATGAAGTCCCACACCACAAGAGGGGGTGAGATCGTAGAGATGCTCAAAGATATCCAGGATAAAGAGTATTATGAGGTGTGCCTTGATATCTGCAGGCATCATCATGAGAGATATGATGGAAGAGGCTATCCTGACGGACTTAAGGGAAAAGAAAATTCAATTGCAGCCCAGCTTACAGCACTTGCGGATGTATATGATGCTCTTGTAAGTGACAGAGTGTATAAGGCAGCTTACCCTGTGGATAAAGCCTATGATATGATCAAAAATGGTGAATGCGGAGTATTTTCTCCAAGCCTTATGGCCTGCTTTGAATTTGCAAGACCTGATATGGAAAAACTCATTGCTGAGACGAAGGCTGAAGAAGCAGCTGAAAAGGGCGGTTATTCTCCCTATGGAAAACCTGTTGGCAAATAATTAAAAATATTGTTGACAAAGAACTGTGCCATGCATATAATATATTTTGTTGTCGATATGGCACATGTGCGTGTAGCTCAGCTGGATAGAGCGTCTGGCTACGGACCAGAAGGTCGTGGGTTCGAATCCTGTCACGCACACTGTAAGATGCATCTAGTTTAACATTAGATGCATCTTTTTTTGTGCTCTTTTGTTTGTTATAATCGGAGTTATGATGAAAAAATATGATTTAATTTGTCCATGCCATTTTGGTTTGGAATCCGTTTTAAAAAAAGAAATAATAGACCTTGGCTATGATATTACAGAAGTCTCAGACGGAAGGATTTCTTTTGCCGGAGATGCAGATGCTGTATGTCGCGCCAATATCTGCCTGAGAACTGCAGAAAGAGTCCTTATTAAAGTCGGAAGCTTCCATGCGGAGACCTTTGAGGATCTTTATCAGGGAGTTAAGGCGCTTGCTTGGGAAGAGTTTATTCCGGAGAGAGGCAAGTTCTGGGTAAAAAAAGCATCCAGTGTTAAGAGTAAGCTCTTTAGCCCTTCTGACATTCAGTCCATTGTGAAAAAAGCTATCGTTGAAAGAATGAAGCAGAGCTACAATACTGACTGGTTCAAAGAGGACGCTGAGGAATATCCCATCAGAGTCTTTTTAATGAAGGATGAGGTTACGGTAGCTCTTGATACTACAGGTGATTCTCTTCACAAAAGAGGTTACAGAAAACTTGAGTCCAAGGCTCCTATTGCAGAGAACCTTGCGGCTGCACTTATAATGCTCACTCCATGGCACGGAGACAGGATCTTGGTGGATCCTTTCTGCGGAAGTGGAACCATTCCTATTGAAGCTGCCATGATCGCGGCTCATATCGCGCCTGGAATAAACAGGTATTTCACAGCTGAAAAGTGGACTAATCTGATAGATCCCAAGAACTGGGAGGATGTCCGCGAAGAGGCAAGAGAAGAGATCCTGCCTGATATTGAAACTGATATTCAGGGCTATGATCTTGATCCTGAAATGGTTGAAATAGCCAGGATAAATGCCAAAAAGGCCGGTGTTGATCATCTGATCCATTTCCAGGCCAGGGATATCGCTGACCTTAGCCACAGGAAGAAATATGGCTTTATTATAACTAATCCTCCTTATGGAGAGAGAATTGGTGACCAGAAGGAGCTTCCTTCTCTTTACAGGACGATTGGAGAGAGATACAAAGCACTTGACGCCTGGTCAATGTACCTTATTACAGGATTTGAACAGGCTGAGAAATATATTGGCAAAAAAGCTGATAAGAACAGAAAAATCTATAACGGCATGATCAAAACATATTTTTATCAGTTTATGGGGCCAAAGCCTCCAAGAAAGAACAGCTAAGCTTTTGGAGGCCTCTTATGATGGGGAAAAAGATCTATGAATAACGAGCAGATGAAAAGGGTGGCTATAAAAGCCGGGATTTTTGGAGCAATTTCCCTTGTGGTAATGCTTCAAAGGGCTGCCACCAAGCATATTCTGATCACGGACGCCGCAGGAACGCACATAGACAGGGCAACTACTGCGGATTCTTACAATATACTGATCGACCGGAATGTTCAAAAAGGACAGTCTGGCAAGCTTATAATACCTTTATCCAAGACTGTAAGCTCCGATGACATCGTACTTGAGGACAGGTATATAGATCATGAACTGAGGATTTACATAGACAGCAGAGAAGAGGGATTCTACCTCGACAATGCGGTAGTTACGGATATTGATATTTTAAGAAGCGCGGTGTGCATTGCTGAAAATGACAGCGGAAGTGTTTGCCTTGATTTTGTACTTGACGGCCTGTATGCCAGTTCAAGTTCTCTTACGGAATCAAGTACTATCGAGGTTGAGTTTAACAAACCTTCAGATATATATGACGGCATAGTTGTCGTTGATCCCTGTGCCAGCGATATTTACGGCACCGGTGATGCGATAGGGATTGCCCGTGAGTTAAAAGAAATATCTGCAAAAGATGAAGAAAACAACTTAAAGATATATTTTACAGATCTTTCCGGAGATACTGTTACACAACAGCGTGCGGCAGAGTTTGTTAATGAAGCTCAGGCTGATCTTTTAATAGCTTTAAATGCTGCGAAAAAGGATGATACGAACGGAGCAAACGTATCAGCCTATTATAATAGTCAGTTCTTTTTACGAAGCCTTAATAACGCCGAATTTGCAGATATGCTTGAAAGAAGCACGGCAGAAAAGCTTGGAGCAGTGGCTGAGGGAATCTATGAGGCCCAAGAAGGCGATATACTGCTTGAAACAGCTACTATACCATCTGCAAGGCTATATATTGAATATGGGTCCACAGAGGATGAAAAAAAGGCTGCTGAAGGGCTATATGAGGCTATATTAAAAGCTGAAGCAACTATAAATAAATAATTGGGAGATATCTGGTATGAGGATTGTTTTTGCGACAGGCAATAAGAATAAGATGAGAGAGATCCGCGAGATACTTGGCGGACTTGGCATGGAAATACTCTCTATGAAGGAAGCAGGCGTGGATGGAGATATTGTGGAGGATGGAACATCTTTTACCGAAAACTCCATGATAAAGGCCAAAGCTGTCTACGAAATGATAAGGGAAAAAAGCTCAGAAGAGGCAGGGGAGACAATTGTCCTTGCAGATGATTCGGGGCTTGAGGTCGATTATTTAAATGGGGAACCCGGAATCTATTCTGCAAGATACATGGGAGAGGATACATCCTATACTATAAAGAACAATAAGATCATTGAAAGACTTGAAGGAGTGCCTGACGAAGAGAGAACAGCGCGCTTTGTATGCGCGATCTCAGCGGTACTTCCTGATGGAAAGACCTATTCCTGCCAGGGAACCATGGAGGGCAGAATTGGCTACGAGATCGCCGGAGAGAACGGCTTTGGATATGATCCTATTTTCTTTTTGCCTGAATTTGGAAAGACATCCGCAGAGATAAGCCCGGAGGAAAAGAACTCTATCAGCCACAGGGGAAAGGCTCTCAGGGAAATGGCGAAGTTACTTGGGGAAGGAATTTGATTTATGCATAAGTATTTAGTTGTGAGTGATACTCATGGCAGAGATAATAATTTTTACGATGTTTTAGACCTTGAAGAACCTCTGGATGGGATTATTCACTGTGGGGATTTTGAAGGCTCTGAGGGTAAATTTGCCATAGCTGCAAACTGCCCTGTATATTTTGTTGCCGGAAATAATGATTTTTTCTCTGATCTTAATAGAGAGCTGGAATTTACATTTGACGGACATAAAGCTTTTTTGACCCATGGACATAACTATATGGTATCTATGGATCTTGATTATATTCGCAGTGAAGGAATTGCCAGAGGAGCAGAAGTTGTATTTTTTGGTCACACACATAAACCTGTTGCCAAGACCATGGGAGGAGTTTACCTGTTCAATCCGGGAAGCTTATCATACCCCAGGCAAGAGGGCAGAAGGCCAAGCTATATCATACTTACAACTGATGACAGCGGTATAATAAACTATGAAATAAAGTACTTATAAAAACGTTAAAAAAATTGCAAAAAACTTGTTGACATTTCGGTCCGAATCATTATATAATAAATCTCGCGTTACGGCGAAAGGCAATAAAGCAAGACGGGGTGTGGCTCAGTTTGGCTAGAGCACCTGCTTTGGGAGCAGGGGGTCGCAGGTTCGAATCCTGTCACCCCGACTCAAGTTTTCAACTTGAAACGTCAGCTTTGCCGAAACGTAAAGCAAGACAATTCCATTACGAAATGTTTTGCGGGTGTAGTTCAATGGTAGAACACTAGCCTTCCAAGCTAGATACGTGGGTTCGATTCCCATCACCCGCTTCATGTGTCCGTAGCTCAGCTGGATAGAGCAACGGCCTTCTAAGCCGTGGGTCGGGGGTTCGAATCCCTTCGGGCACATTTGAGCACTTGGAAGATTAAAATCTTATCATGTGTAAGCCATGGGGTTGTACTTGATTAGCAAATATGGAATAGTACAAATCCCTTTTTGTTTATTATGGTGGCTATGGCGCAGTTGGTTAGCGCGCCAGATTGTGGTTCTGGAGACCGTGGGTTCGAGTCCCACTAGCCACCCTATTTGTAATTGCTCCAGCGAGATGCGCAAAGCTCTTACAATCTTGGGCTATCGCCAAGCGGTAAGGCACAGCACTTTGACTGCTGCATACGACGGTTCGAATCCGGCTAGCCCAGTTAGGCGTAACAGGATGTGATTTTGCGTCGAAATTTGTTCATAGTAATACATGGGATACTAGCTCAGTCGGTAGAGCACTTGACTTTTAATCAAGTTGTCGGGGGTTCGATTCCCCCGTGTCTCATTATTAAGAAGCCTTGTAAACGGTATGTTTGCAAGGTTTTTGTTTTGCCACATGCATGTGCATGATTTAATTGTTCTTAATTTTTTTAGGTGTGTTATGACAAAAGGTTCTATTTCCAAAAATCTGATTTTATTTGCAATTCCACTTTTTTTAGGCCAGCTCTTGCAGCAGCTGTACAATGTAGTCGATTCTGTTGTAGTTGGTAATGTTCTTGGTAAAGAAGCTCTGGCTGCTGTTAGTACCACAGGTAGCCTTATTTTTTTGATGGTTGGCTTTATAAATGGTCTTTTTATGGGAAGCAGTGTTATCATCGGAAAAAGATACGGAGCCGGAGATGAAAAGGGAGTATCAATTGCTGCTCATACAGGGATAGCATTCTCAATCCTTATGGGACTTGTACTTACAGTATTTGGTTATTTCTTTACACCGGTGCTGCTTGGATGGATGGGAACTCCTGAAGATGTAATGCCCAATTCGATCATGTATTTTAAGATATATTTCCTTGGCGGACTTGGAAATGTACTATATAGTGCTTGCTGCGGCGTATTTCAGGCCATGGGTGATTCCAAGAGGCCTTTGTACTATCTGATGGTCAGCACAGTGCTGAATACGGTACTTGATCTTTTATTTGTAAGAGATCTGGGATTTGGAATTGCGGGAGCAGCTTTTGCTACAGTTATTGCTCAGTTTGTCAGTGCACTGCTTGCATTTATTAAACTCACACAGGTTCAGGGGCCTCACAGGATCGATATAAGGAAACTTAGAATGGATCCTGAGACTATTAAAAAAGAGCTTATGATAGGTTTCCCTACAGGAATACAGAATAGTGTTATTGCTATCGGAAATGTTGTAGTTCAGTCCAATATCAATGCATTTGGCTCTGCAGCAATGGCAGGATGCGGAAGCTACTTTAAGCTTGAAGGTTTTGTATTTTTGCCTATAACATGTATGTCCATGGCTTTGACCACTTTCGTAAGTCAGAATGTAGGCGCAAAAGAACTTGCGAGGGTAAAGAAAGGTGCTGTTATCGGAAGTGCTATCAGTGTAAGCTGCGCTGAATTTATAGGCCTCATGGTATTTTTGTTTGCACCGGTATTTCTCAGAATGTTTTCATCTGAGCCGGAGGTTCTTTTGATAGGAGCAACTCAGGCAAGAACAGAGAGCTTATTCTACTGCCTTTTAGCCTTAAATCACTGTCTGGCAGGAATATACAGAGGAGCAGGTAAGACAACAGTACCAATGGTTGTAATGCTCTCTAGCTGGTGTCTTCTGAGAATTACCTATATAACTATAATTGTCAGGATAATTCCTGTGGTCAATGTTATCTTCTGGGCTTATCCACTTACCTGGTCTGTCAGTGCAATAATCTTTATAATCTACTATTTCAAAGGCAACTGGCTCACTAAGGTTTTTGAGAATAATACTTGAAATTAGTTTATAAACTTTGTATAATCAATTTTGTTCGTGTGAAGCGGATATGCGGATGTGGCGGAATTGGCAGACGCGCTAGATTTAGGTTCTAGTGTCTCCGACGTGCAGGTTCAAGTCCTGTCATCCGCATTGAAAAAGACTATTCATGATTTTCATGAGTAGTCTTTTATTTTTGCCATTTTTTATTTCGGTTCGTATAAATAATTATCCACAATAATTTATAGGGGGTAATTGATATGAGCAACTTTATGACAAATTTTATGGCAGACCTTTATATGAACACAATATTTGTTATTTCCATGATGATCGATGTTCACAAGTATATGAAAGAGGAAAGAAAGGCAAATAATAGCAAGCTTATTCTTTCCGTATAAAAAGTATTTATAAACCTTTATATCTTTTTTCCAAATATGCAGACAGAAGTATCAGTCCAAGGGTTTCCGTGAAGTGATAAATTATGGATGTCCATACTATTCCGATTTCATGACCCATCAGATACACTGTCTGCATTTGTAGTATGGAAAAAGACAGTAAAAATAATATCAGTATGATAAGGGAGGCAATCTTCAGGTACTTATCGTTAAGGAAAATACCGGTCATAACAATCCCTAAAAGTATTGCCACCAGGATCTCGATATATTTAAATCCGTGAGTCATGTTATATAAAAGAATAAAGGTGCTGTCCGTTAAGTCGCTGGCCTGATCAAAAAGGCTCATCAGTATAGCGATAAATCTCCTGTACATAATTGAAGTAAAATCATAGATCAGTTCTGCGCAGATGAAAATTACCGCCCAGAGCTGTAAAAGCCTGCTTACAGAGCTTGCTGATAATGTGGCAAGATTTTTTCCAAGGTACTCCTGCTGCAAAAGACCTATCTCGTTCTGATCATCCTTCGGAACAAGATTCATGTAATGCCAAAGCTTTTTCCAGGAAAAATAAAATATAATAAATATAAAAAATATCTGCAGCACGGAGATGATTATCTGACAGGTCCAAAGCATTGAATCGAGCATGCTTGGAGAGTCAGATGAATTGCTGCTTAAGAATATCCTTATGGCACCTTCAATCAGAGCGGCAATTATTTTTATAATGGCAACTGAAAGTATTGCCCTTGAGAGAATGTGCTTTTTTATACTAATATACATTTTTTACAACCTCACTATGATTAATCTTACTTCAACAATGTCAAAACGGTCAAACTGTGATAAAATACATCCTTATGAGAACTAGTGATAAATCAATGAATAAAATAACTGAAGGACCAATAGTGTCCGGGATGCTTTCCTTTTTTGCAGCCCTTCTTTTAGGCGCTTTTTTCCAGCAGTTCTATAACACTGTTGACGCTGTCATAGTAGGGCGTGTAGTTGGCGCAGATGGACTTGCGGCAGTAGGCGGTTCCGCGGCTATGATCGTAAGCCTTTTTGTTGGCTTTTTCCAAGGACTTTCGACAGGAGCTTCCGTAGTAATTGCCCAGTTCTATGGCGCTTCAAGAGATGATGAGGTTAAAAGAGCTGTGCATACTTCGATTGCCATGGCTGTCATAGGAGGCATTATAATCACTGTTATAGGGCTTTTATCTGCCTCGTGGGTCATTTGTATTATGAAGACTCCGGAGGAGATTATAGACGCCTCTACGGCTTATTTAAGGATATATTTTCTTGGTATGGTAGCCAATCTGCTTTACAATATGGGCGCCGGAATATTAAGAGCAATAGGAGACTCAAAAAGACCTCTCTACGTTCTTATTATCAGCTGCTTTGTAAACATATTTCTTGATCTTTTGTTTGTTATAGGCTTTAAAATGGGCAGCATGAGTGTAACGATGGGCGTTATCGGCGTTGCCATAGCGACAGTCATGTGCCAGGTATTAAGTGCTGCAATAGTTCTTTTCATGCTGATGAAAAGTATCGGTTCATACAAGCTGTATCTAAAAGAGATAAGGATTGACCCTGATATGCTTCGCAGAATCATCAGTATCGGGCTTCCTGCGGGTATTCAGACAACCATGTACACTATTTCAAATATGCTTATACAGACTGCTATAAATGAGGTTGGGAAAAACGCTACAGCAGCATGGGCAGCATATGGAAAGATCGATGTACTTTTCTGGATGACTATAAGCTCTTTAGGAACAGCGGTAACGACCTTTGCAGGGCAGAATTTCGGTGCAGGCAAAAATGACAGAGTTCATAAAAGCACAAGGTATGCCTTTGTCATCGCATTTATAATTACAATTCCTTTAAGTACATTATTGTATTTTTATGGTGATATCTTCCTTGAAATATTCGTAGCAGACAGAGAAGTAATTGAGGTAGGAATTCAAATGATAAAATATCTTGCTCCATTTTACTTCACCTACATAGGTGTGGAAGTGTTTTCCGGAGTGCTTCGAGGAATGGGAACAGCTGTGGTTCCAATGCTCATTACCTTGAGCGGTATATGTGTCCTTCGAGTTGCCTGGATACTTATCGCATTCCCTCTAAATAAAACAATCGAAACGATAGAGTTTAGTTATCCACTGACCTGGATAACAACCACGATCTTATTCACAATTTATTATATTTATTACACCAAAAAACACAGACTTTAAAAAACTAAGAAGACCACCGGATTAACCGGTGGTCTTAATTTTTGAAAAGATTTATGTAGTTAGTTGCCGGCAGCTACGTTTTCAGGAACTGTGTCGACTACAGTTTCCGGTGCAGCTTCTGCAGCGGCTTCTGGATTTGCTGCTGCGGCAGCGGCCTGTGCTGCAGCCTGTTCTGCAGCGATTATCTCGTCTATGCCTTCCTGAGCCATAAATTCGGCTGTATGGTGACAGGTGTTGAGAACAGTAGTAGTATTTCCGTTTTCGTCTGTAACGGTCGTATATGCAGAATTGGTAGGTGTATAATTCACAAATCCTGACTGAAGAGCTGCAGGTACTTCAGGAGTAAGTTCAAATACTCCGGCAGTCTTAAATGGACAGCTTTCAGTGGATGGACAACCATCTATTGCGCACATTGTTCCTGCGTAGTGAACGTCACAGCTTTCTGTAGGAACTGTGCCTTCTTCAAAATACTCAGTATAAAGAGTTCCGTCACAAAGGCCTGCAATCGGCTGTTTGCCTGATCTTGAGCAGACCGTTGCTGAAACAATTCCATCTGGTATGCTGAAGGAGGAGTATGGAAGATCAGCGTGGATCTTTTCCATTACCTTTCTCCACATTGTCTTGGAGAGGTTCTTTTCAGCTGAATTGGTCATCTTTTCGTTGTTGTCATAACCGGTCCAGGTTGTTGCTGTGTAGTAGTTAGTAAATCCAGCAAACCATACATCTACATAGTCTGAAGTTGTACCGGTCTTACCTGCTATTGCTGTTGTACCAAAGTTTACTGAACCACCGGTACCACTTGTAACAACGTCCTGCATTGCGCTTGTGAGAAGGAATGCTGTTGTTTCTTTTAATATTCTCTTTGAGTTAGCCTGTGTATTATCAAGGATAACATTTCCATCGTGATCAACAACCTTAGTGTATAACTTAGGCTCAATATAGACACCGCCATTTGCGATAGCAGCGTATGCTGCATTAAGTTCAAAGTTCTTAACACCCTTTGTAAGACCACCAAGAGCAGTTGACTGCTGAATATCTGAATATGTCTTACCGTTGATCACTTCTTTTTCAACAATTGTTGTGAATCCGAAGTTCTTAAGGTAATCAAATGCAAGCTGAGGAGTGATGAGCGTAATAGCTTCAACTGCGATAACGTTCATTGAATCTCTGATAGCAGCTCTTACGTTGTTGAGTCCTCTGTATTCAGAACCCCACCAGTTTCTTACAAGAGTTCCATTAGAATAAGCGAACGGAGCATCATTAAATACTGTGGCAAGTGTGAGACCTGCACTGTCGATACCAGGAGCATAAGTTGATATAACCTTAAATGTTGAACCGGGCTGTCTGTAAGAATCAGTAGCTCTGTTAAGAGTTCTGCTGGCTGTCTTGGTACCACGACCTCCGACCATTGCAACGATGTAACCTGTGCTCTGTTCCTCAATAGTAAGTGATACCTGAGGCTGAGGTGTGAGATTTATCTTTTCACCAAGGACTGTGTCACCATCTGACATAACAGCTGCCTTGTATTCTTCTATAGCAGCGTCTGCTTCTTCTGAGGAATTAAAGAGCATATTGAAGCTGCTCTTTTGCTCTTTGAAGTAGCTTGTAAACATTTCACTGCTGTAGTTTGTAACAGTGCCATCAGCTGCCTGTACAGATAATTCATAAGCAAGAAGGTACTTGGTTCCTTCAGGATAGTTGCTTTCGTCTGTGTAAACTTCATCACAGATTGCCTGGATCTTAGGATCCTGTGTTGAATAAATCTTAAGGCCGCCGCTGTAAAGAAGTGTATAAGCCTGAGTTTCATTGTAGCCGGCTTCAATAAGATCCTCTAAGACTTCATTTGTAAGTGCATCTACAAAGTAGGAGTTAACAGTTGAATCGCCGCCTGTCTCCTGGTTTACATTCTGGATCCTTGCATATACATCATCTGCCATGGCTGAATCATATTCAACCTGTGAAATATAACCCTGCTCAAGCATTTTTCTAAGAACCTTGTTACGGCGCTCTGAATTGTTTTCAGGGTGAGTGATAGGGTTAAATCTGCTGGGGTTCTGAGTGATTCCGGCGATAACAGCGCACTCTGAAAGAGTGAGCTCGCTGACAGATTTATTAAAGTAACGGAGTGATGCAGCCTGAACACCAAGAGTGTTAGAACCAAGGTTGATAGTGTTCATGTAGTTGATCAAAATATCATCCTTGCTCATTTTCTTTTCAAGCTGTATCGCAAGATACTGTTCCTGAATCTTACGCTTGACACTCTGAAGCTTTGTTTCGTTTGTCCAACCTGAGAAAACGTTGTTCTTAAGAAGCTGCTGTGTTATGGTACTTGCACCTTCAGAGAAATTACCGGTTGTGATGCCCCTTACTGCGGCACGGATAATACCCTGAATATCAATACCATTGTGCTCATAAAATCTTTCGTCCTCAATGGCTACAAAAGCGTGTGCCAGATTCTCGGGAACCATATCCATAGTTACAGGAATACGGTTAGAATCTGTAGAGACAAGCTTTGCAGTCTGGTTTCCTTCTGTGTCATATACAAAAGTTGAGAAACCGGATGGAGTGACATCAATGTTGGTGATATCAGGCGCTGTAGCAATAATGCCGTTGAAAACACCTATTCCGGCGCTTGCTCCAATAATAAAGAAGCCTATTATAAGAGAAAGCAGAATATAGAATCCGAAGAGACTAAATTTCTTTCCCCATTTATCGGTACCGGAGTTAAGCTCTTTGGCTTGATTTACGATACCTCTTTTTCCGTAATTCATACATTAACCTTCCTATACTTAGTCCATTTTAACCAATAAAGTATAACATGAATCCAAGGGATAATAAAGAAATGGGGCGAAAATTAAGAATTGTAACAATTATGCCACATTTCTGATATAATTTAGCACATGAGTGAAAGAGATTCTTATAAAGTAGTAATTTCAAATGGATGCGGAGAGATTGTCGAGAAAAAATCCCGCTTTATCGCAAATGTTTTTCCTGTGGAAAACCAGCAGCAGGCAGAAGAAAAAATAGCAGAGATATCCAAAAAATATTGGGATGCACGTCATAACTGCTACGCTTTTGTTATTGGAAAAAATAGCGAGAATACAAGATGCAGTGATAATGGCGAGCCTTCAGGAACAGCAGGAAAGCCAATCCTTGAGGTAATAAAAGGGGAGGGCCTTACCAATACCCTTGTAATAGTAACCAGATATTTTGGTGGGGTATTACTTGGAACAGGCGGTCTTGTAAGGGCTTATACTCAGGCTGCACAGGCTGGAATTGCAGATGCCCGGATTGGTGAAATGGTATATTCCCAGAAGCTCACCTTGGAAGTTGCCTATAACATGGTCAATAATGTTCAGTACTACCTTGGCCAGAACAATATCGCCATCGCTGACTCCCGCTATGAAGCTAACGTTCAGTTTGATATCTGCGTAAAAGAAGCAGATGTAAAACGCATAACTGACGGCCTTACCAAAAAATGTGAAGGCCAGATAAGCATTATAGAAGGGGAAAAGGGCTATTTTCGGCAGTAAATGGAGTATTCGGATAAATGTAATTAGCATACATCTGAATACTCTTTCTTTGTATATGCGTAAGTAGATGGCTCCATACGCCACCATTGACTGAACCTGAGGAAAACGCCGTCTATACCTCGCCGACGGTGAGGATGATGGGAACAGTAGATCTTATCTCACCGTCGGATTCAGCATTTTAGCGTTTTCCTCAGCCTCCGTCAATGGCAAGCACCTTCGGTGTGGCTGGTTTTATAGCCTCTGGATCCAATTCCGAGAACAGTAGGGGTGGCTACTTTTAAGGATATGTGTAGGGCTATATTTTCATTTTACTGTGACAATTTATTTATTATAACCTGCACGGAAAACGTGCTATTACAAAAAACATGACCTAAACATCATTTTGATGTGACCCCAAAAAGTTAGACTTTTTTAGCGTAGCAGTTTTATGGCTGCTACGCTGTTTTTATGCAGCC
>NZ_SVFW01000093.1 GCF_015056685.1 Butyrivibrio sp.
CAGTGATAAGACAGCTTTCATACAGTGGATAGGGATGGATAAGTAGCCATAGGTAAAGGAGTATGAAATGAAGGTATCTTCCAGTATTATCGACTAAGACAAATCGGCAATTTGAAGGAAAGGTTAAAAATGATAATTAAGAACAAATATCCTGTTTGTGAGTTCGATACAAGCAGAAGCCCAATAATTAAACCTACAGATTTTTTGGAAAAGACGCTTCCATCTAAATGTGTCATTACATTTTTTAGGAAAGAACTGGAGCAGTTTGTTGAAGATGAAAAACTCCCTGTAATTGGGTATCTTCATTCTGAGGTTTTAGACATTCCTATTTACGAATACAACAAATCTAATGACAGAATTTGTATTACCATGCCCTTTTGTACAGCTCCTGGTGCGGCTGGAACAATCGAAGAATTATACGCTATGGGATGTGAAAAATTCATTATATGTGGTGGTGCAGGCTCTATTAAAAAAGGATCTAAAGTAGGGGAGATAATTGTGCCTGTTGCTGCTGTTAGAGATGAGGGAACGTCTTATCATTATTTAGAACCTTCCCGTGAAGTGGAATGTCATAAAGAAACTACAGATTATGTTATTTCTGGGTTGGAAAAATTAGGGATACCTTATACAACAGGGAAAACATGGACAACAGACGCTATGTACAGAGAAACCCCCGAAATGATTGAGCTAAGAAGAAATGAGGGATGTATAACGGTTGAAATGGAAACAGCAGCGTTTTTTGCGGTATCTAAGTATTATGATATTCATTTAGCTCAATTACTTTATGCAGGTGATGATGTGAGCGGCGAAAAATGGGACACGCGGAATTGGAATCATCACATGAATGTCCGTTCAAATATGATTATTACCGCGGTTAAACTAATGGAAGAATTATAAGATAAATGTGTTTATCGAAATGAAAGCACTGTTAGGTGGAGTTATGCTCCGCCTAATAGTTCTGTAAATCGCAGTTTATGGAGGTATGAAAGATGCTTGAAAAAATGGGTGAATTCTTTGATGCCAGATTAAGTGGGTACGAAGAACATCAATTAACCTGTATTGATTCCGCAAAGGAATTCTATCCGTATACAGCAAGCTGCCTGCCACAAATTGCCGGCACACGCCTTCTTGATTTGGGCTGCGGTACAGGGTTGGAACTTGGTTACTATTTTGAACTGGTGCCTTCGGCGGAGGTTACGGGCATCGACCTTGCACCGGGTATGCTTGAGGCATTGCGCAACAAATTTCCTGATAAGAATATGACTTTGATTTTGGGCTCGTATTTTGATGTGCCGTTTGGTGAAAATTCTTTTGATGCAGCGGTGTCTGTGGAATCTCTTCACCATTTTACAGGGGAGGAGAAAATACGACTGTATGAGAAATTCCTAAAAGCGCTGAAACCCGGAGGAAGCTTCATCCTTACGGATTATTTTGCAAAGTCCGATGAAGAAGAGTGTTTTCGCCGTGCAGAGCTGCTTCGCTTGAAAAAAGAACAAAACATAGAGGACGATACTTTTTATCATTACGATACTCCATTAACAGTTGAACACGAAATAGAAGCCTTAAATAAAGCGGGTTTTTCATCTGTTTCAGTTTTGAACAGCTGGGGACCGACTTCTGTGCTGAAAGCAATCGAATAAATTTAAATTTATCGGGGATTTTTGATCAGCCACTTTTCGCAGATGAAAAATCTGTGGGATAAGGTTGTAGAAATCCATGTACTGGATAATAAATAGAGTTGAAAAGCAGTAGAATAGCCATTGTGGCTATGATATCATGAAGGCATGATGCTTACTTAAGGTAAGTACCAGCCTTTTTAATTGTGACAAAATAAATACAAAACATTAAACGATCAGTTGGGAGAATTGGAATGCTAACATATTGTAATAATCTATCGGTAAAGGATTACTGTGGCCTTCGGACATCTGTTGGCTGGCCGATCATCAGCGATGATCAGGCGCAGTCTGGATTGGACAACTCAGATTTTATTATTTCCTGTGTGGATGAAGGGAAAACTGTTGGCTGCGCAAGGATATTTTGGGATAAGGGTTATATAGCTTACCTTGCGGATGTAATTGTAAATCCGGAATATCAGGGGCAGGGTATCGGCAAGAAAATGGTGCAGGAATGTATCAAGTATATTGATAACCAGCTCAAGGAAGGCTGGCGTATAAAGATAGTTATTGTGGCATCAAAAGGAAAAGAGGCGTTTTACGAGAAGCTTGGCTTCAAGGCCCGCCCAAATGACAATGATGGCCCAGGAATGGATATGTGGAGAGAATGACAGAGCGAATCATTGATGAAGAATTAAAACTGATTCCATATTATAGGAATGACGAGGCTTCACTTCCTTGGTATCAGGATTTGGATGTATGTAAGCAGGTAGATAACAGAGATGAACCATATGATTTAGATCTTTTACATGCTATGTATGATTATCTAAGCTCTCATGGGGATTGCTACTACATAGAATATAAGGGAACATTGGTAGGGGGATGTTTCGTTAAGAGACAATGCAGAAGTCGCTGTTGTAGTGTGCAAAGAATACCAGAATCAGCACATTGGAAGACGATGCGGTGAAGATATGCTTAAACTTGCTAAAGAAAAGGGTATGGATACTGTTAAGGCAAATATCTATTCCTTTAATGAGCATAGTAGGCGAATGTTTGAGGCTGTTGGATTCAAAAAGATAGATGAAGAATGGTACGAATACCAAAGCAGATAATTGGAGTATGTTAGCAAGTATTAAATTCCAGTTTTATAGATGATGACAATTCGGAGTTTGTAAAGGAGACCAGATTAAAATGATTCTTTTAATTATCAGGCATGGTGAATCTGAAGCAGATATCCTAGATGTCCACGAGGGCAGGGCGGATTTTGAACTGACAAAAAAGGGACATGAGCAGGCTTCTGCCATGGCAAATTATGTGACCGGTAATTATCGGCTTACACGAATTTACGCAAGTACGCTTAAGAGGGCAGCCCAAACTGCGAAACATTTGTCTGATGAGTCAGGAATTGCGATTGAGTATGAGCCGGATTTAATGGAGTTTAACAACGGGATGTTAGCAGGTCTCTCCCGCGAAGACGCTGACCGGCTTTATCCTTATATAGAAAACTTGCCTATAGATCAGGCAGTGTACGGCCAGGAATCTAAGGTTGATTTCCGTAGCAGAGCTGAAAAAGTATTGCAGAGAGTGCTTTCAGAAAACGGTCCTGAGTCAGTCATAGCAATAGTGACGCATGGAGGTATGGTGAACCAGCTATATGGCGCTATGCTTCATATGCCCATCGGAGAGAATATTTTTTTTCGCACGTCAGACACTGGAATCCACGTCTGGGATATAACTAAGAACAGTAGTTATGTGATAAAGGCAAATATAGATGATCACATAAGAGGTATATAAGCAACAACTTCAAATTTGTAGAGCGATTAAATTTCAGTA
>NZ_SVFW01000094.1 GCF_015056685.1 Butyrivibrio sp.
CTGGAAGAACTAAAGGACAGTGGTGCGGACATACTTATCTGCACAAAGTCAGACCTTGTACTAAGAGATCTGGATCTTCGCGGAGGTTTTAAGGCAGATATCATGAAATACATTTCCGATAAACATCCGGATCTGGTGCCGCTGTATGACGAAATTTATAACAAAAAGAACCGCAGCTATTTTGAAGCGCTGGAAAAGAAAGCAGAAGAGCTGGCTAAAAAGTATGATTGCAGGTTTGTTGATAATGAAACTCCGTATGAGAGAGTAGAGAAAGGACATCCAACAATCGTAGATTACTTTTACCACGAAGAAGTAAGAGGAACTGCCAATAGTGGAAAGAGAAATGTAATACATAATCCTTGATGGAAGAATAAATTGGAATATAATACCCCATGTATTATTTAAAAAATGGAATAAACGGAAGGATTATTTCTATGATAATTGATAGACGTATAGATGCCGGGAAGGCGTTTGACTGGGGAAGAACTTCTGAAGAATACGCAAAATACAGGGATGTCTATCCGAATGAATTTTATCAGAGGATTGCAGATAGAGGGCTTTGCATAGATGGACAGAATGTGCTCGATCTTGGGACAGGAACCGGCGTACTGCCACGTAATATGTACCGGTATGGAGCAAATTGGACAGGAACTGATATCTCTCCTGAACAGATAGAACAAGCTAAACGCCTGTCGGAAGACGCCGATATGAAGATTGATTTTCAAACGGTACCTACAGAAGAAATTGATTTTCCAAAAGAAAGCTATGATGTAATTACGGCTTGTCAGTGTTTCTGGTATTTCGATCATGAGCGGGTTATGCCCAAATTGGCTGACATTCTTAAGCCGGATGGAAGGCTGCTGATCCTATATATGGCATGGCTTCCCTTTGAAGATAAGATAGCAGGAAAAAGTGAGGAGCTTGTTCTGAAATATAGTCCTAACTGGACAGGTGGCGGGGAGACCAAACATGCAATATGGATCCCCAATGTGACTTATGAGTATTTCGAATTGGAAGATCATGAAGAATACGATTTGAAGATATCCTTTACTAAAGAATCATGGCATGGGCGGATGAAAGCCTCTCGAGGCGTGGGTGCGTCATTGTCGGAGGAAGAACTTGAAAAATGGGATGAAGAACACAGGGAATTGCTTGATGAAATAGCGCCTGAGCAATTCGAGGTACTTCATTATGCTGCATTGGCAGTACTGAAAAAAATAACTACCCGTTGAAATAAGCAAATCGGAGTTTGAATATGAAAAGCAGAGAAGAAATATTTGAAAGGAGGAAATATTATGAAAAAAAATAAGAAGATATTTTTAATTATTACAATACTTGTAGCGCTTATTTTACTAGGTGGATGTGCTACATGGTATGTTCTTAATAACAATGCATCAGATAATGGTAAAAACAATATTAGTTCTGTTGAACAAACCAACGATATGTCGCCTGAGGAATTATTTCAGGCATTTTGTGATGGTAAAATCACTGCCGAGGCACGTTCATATTATGACGATACTACTTGGACTATGGATAACACTAGTTTTCAGTTTGAAGAAACTACACCAGAAGAGGAATTTGATGCTAGCTTAGCAGTCACTAAAGTTGATCCAGTAGATTTAGACAATGATGGAGATGTTGAATTTATACTTGAAAATGCAATGTATGGCGATATGTGCTTTGATTGCAAAGATGGAAAAGTAGTATGTTTTGCTCAAGGGGAAGGAACAGCAGCAATGTGTTCTTTCACTCAGTATGATGGAGCATATTGGATTGTTCACAGTGATACAACTCACGGTGGAAGATGTACATATGTATTAACCAAGTTTAATGGCAATTTAGAGGTTGTAGACTCATTCAAATTTGGATGGGAGGACTGGGAAGATGATGGAATAAAGACTTATTATTTAGATGATAATGAGATAACAGAGGCTGACTATAAAGACTTGTATGATAAGGTATTTTAAATCATCAATCAAATTCGAGTTTGCGGGGAGGATTACGTGAAAATAGAAAAAGATGAAATAACAATCCGAGATTTTACGGAAACAGATCTTCCACTCATGTTTAAATGGTTGACAGATAAGAGAGTGCTGGAGTATTACGAAGGTCGTGACGTCAGGTTTACGATGGATACTTTGTCTGCACATTTTTTGGAAGAAATTCCAGATGGATTCAGAATGATCATCGAGTATAAGAAATCCCCCATCGGATATGCACAGGCCTATCAATTGAGTGGTGAATTGTTCGATGAATATGACTATCTTGACGATGGACATATAGTGTTTGCTATGGATCAGTTTATAGGTGAGCCGAAATACTGGAGTAAGGGAATAGGCTCATCTTTTTTGAAAATGATGGCTTCTCATCTGAAAGAAAATATGGCTGCGGAACGAGTTCTTCTTGACCCGCACCAAGATAATAAAAGGGCTATAATGGCATACGAGAAAGCCGGGTTTGAAATCATTAAATCACTTCCAAAACATGAGATGTTTGAGGGAGAAAAAGTAGATTGCTGGCTGATGGAATTAGCACTGTAGATTCAGGTTTGTCGAGATGAATGATAGAACATAAAGTTGGAAGATATTTCAGTATAGTCGAGGAGAATTATGAGTAATCCGTGGGAAGAAATCAGTTTGAATGATTATGAGAATCATATGAGCCTTGATTCTGTTAAACAACTCCAAATCATGAATTCAATAATGAAGGAGCAGTTTGAAGATTATCCGGTTTCAACGGCTATGGTCCTTGGAGTCGCCGGTGGAAATGGCTTGGAGCATGTAAGCCGGGATAAGTACCGGACTGTTTATGGAGTGGATATCAATGAGGATTATCTTCGAATAGTTTCGGAACGATATGCACATTTGTCTGATGTACTGAAATGCTTGAAGATAGATCTGATCAACGATGCTGATCAGCTTCCCGGAGTGCAGTTGCTGATAGCAAACCTTCTTATAGAGTATATTGGGTATGATGCATTTCAGAGAGTGGTTTGTAAAGTGAATCCTGAATATGTTTCTAGTTTGATTCAGATCAATGTGGATGATAAGCAGTGGGTATCAGATTCTCCCTATTTGCATGCGTTTGACGGACTGGATGAGGTACATCATCAGATGGACGAGGATTCACTTTTAACAAAAATGCAGGAGATAGGATATAAGGACATACTCCAGGCAAGGATCCCACTTCCTAATGGAAAGGCATTTATCAGAATGGATTTTCAAAATGGAAAAATGGGATAGAACGATAAATTGGAATATATTCCAGGTTAAGGAGGTAAGGATTATCAGCTGATGATACGAGAAGCAAAAAAAGAAGATTTGGAAGCAC
>NZ_SVFW01000095.1 GCF_015056685.1 Butyrivibrio sp.
AAGGAGTTAAATTAATGCCAGTATTTGTAGATAAAGCAAAAATCTTTATACAGAGTGGTAAGGGCGGTGACGGACATATCTCTTTCAGAAGAGAAAAATATGTACCAAACGGTGGCCCGGATGGCGGTGACGGTGGCAAAGGCGGAGACGTTATCTTTGTCATAGATGAAGGAATAAATACTCTTGCCGATTTCCATTATGGTGGAAAGTATAAGGCAGAGAATGGTCAGGATGGAAATAAGAGACGATGCCATGGTAAGAATGGCCAGGATCTTTATATAAAGGTTCCGGAAGGAACAGTAATAAAAGAAGCAGCTTCAGGAAAAGTAATCGCTGATATGAGCCTTGAAAACAGAGAGGTCGTTGTTCTTAAGGGCGGAAAAGGCGGCAATGGAAACATGCATTATGCTACTTCAACAATGCAGGCGCCTAAATATGCTCAGCCAGGACAACCGGCTCTTTCGCTTGAAGTACTTTTAGAGCTTAAGGTAATTGCAGACGTTGGACTTGTGGGCTTCCCAAATGTTGGTAAGTCAACCTTCTTGTCCAAGGTATCTAATGCTAAGCCCAAGATTGCAAATTATCATTTCACAACTCTTTCACCAATGCTCGGTGTTGTTGATCTTAAAGATGCAAAAGGTTTTGTAGTTGCCGATATTCCGGGACTTATTGAAGGTGCTTCAGAAGGTGCCGGTCTTGGACATGAGTTTCTTCGTCATATTGAAAGAACAAGAATGATGATTCACGTTGTAGATGCGGCATCAACTGAGGGCAGAGACCCTATTGAAGATATAGAAGCTATTAATGAAGAACTTAAAAACTACAACGCTGATATAACAAGCAAACCACAGGTTATTGCAGCCAACAAGATAGATATGCTTCCTGAGGGAGAGCAGGCAGAGATAATTACCAAGATCCGTGAAAAATACGAGCCTCTTGGAGTTAAAGTATTTGCCACCTCAACCCTAACTGGAAAAGGTATTCAGGAACTGTTATACTATGTAAGTAGGACCCTTTCTGAGCTTCCCGAGAAATCTATTGTCTTTGAGCAGGAATTCTTCCCTGAAACAATGATAAGAGATGACGAGGATGCATTCACAGTTTCTTACGATAAGGATACTGCTGAATATGTTATTGAAGGACCTAAGATTGAAAAGATGCTTGGTTACACGAACCTTGAGTCTGAAAAAGGCTTTGCTTTCTTCCAGAAGTTCCTTGCAGATAATGGAATTCTTGATGAACTTGAGAAACTCCACATCGGTGAAGGCGACACTGTAAGAATGTATGGTTATAGTTTTGAATATTATAGAAATGCAGATACTAAACCGGTATCTGAAGATGAGGATGAAGAAGAATGACATTAACAAGTAAACAAAGAGCTTATTTAAAGAGCCTTGCAGCAGATCTCGATCCTGTTTTTCAAATTGGAAAAGCAACTGTTACTCCTGAAATAACAGATGCAATTGCTGAAACCTTTAATACTCATGAGCTTATAAAGGTTACTGTACTTAAAAACTGTACAGAAGAAGTTAGTAATGTTGCTATCATGATCTCAGAGAGAACAAGATCTGAACTTGTTCAGGTTATTGGTAGAAAGTTCGTATTATACAAGCCTTTTAAAGACAATCCAAAGATCGTACTTCCTAAAAACAAGAAAGCTTAATATTCTAAACTTGTCGGAGGTTATTTATGGAAAGCAGAAAAATCGGAATACTTGGTGGTACTTTTGATCCCATTCACAATGCACACTTGCTTTTAGGCGAGTCAGCAAGAGAGCAATTTGGGCTGGACAGAGTTATCTTTATTCCAAATAATCTTGCTCATTTGCCAAACAGAACCGAAGTCGCAAGCGGTGAGAATCGCTATCAGATGGTAAAAATGGCAATAAAGGATAACCCCTATTTTACCTGTTCAAGAATAGAAATTGATAAAGACGGTGGTACTTATACCTACAACACCATACAGGAATTAAAGCTTATGTACCCGGGAGATGAGCTATTTCTCATCCTTGGTGGTGATTCTGTTATCGGAATTGATAACTGGTATATGGCAAAAGAACTGCTTCAGTCATGTACAATACTTGCTGCTGTCAGAGAAGATGATGATCTGGCTGCTTTGGATAAAAAGCGCAAAGAACTTGGTGATCAGTTCGGTGCAGATATCAGACTTCTTAAATTCAACAGAATAGATATTTCAGCAACAGAAGTAAGAAACAGAGTTAGAACCGGCAGATCCATAAGGTATATGGTTCCTGATGAAGTTATTGAATTCTTATGTATAAAAGGATTATACAAATGAAGACCATTGAAATAACTCAGAAGCTGAGAAAAGAGCTTTCCAAGGAATTAAAACCGGATAGATTTGATCATACTTTGGGTGTTGCATATACGGCAGCCAATATGGCATTCATACATGGTGCTGATGTAGATAAAGCCCTTATTGCCGGAATGCTCCACGACTGCGCAAAGTGCATGTCTCATGAAGATCAGATCAAAATATGTGAGAAAAATAAGATAGATATAACAGAAGTTGAGAGAAAAAATCATTCTCTTTTGCATGCAAAGGTAGGAATGTATCTTGCCAGAACAAAATATGATGTCTATGATACAGAAATCCTAAATGCAATAAGATGGCATACTACCGGCAGAGAAGATATGTCGCTTCTTGAAAAAATCATCTATATTGCCGATTTTATAGAGCCAAACAGAAAGCCATTGGAAGATATGGATATCATCAGAAAAGAGGCATTTACCGATTTAGACAGATGTCTTGCGCATATTCTTCATAATTCTGTTATATATCTAAAAACAATAGGCAAAGAGTGTGACGATGCCACTTTAAATGCATATCACTACTATCAAAAATATTACAAATAATCAGAGGTATTTATGGCAGATATTGAAATTTCAAAAAACATGGCAAAAATGGCTGTTGAAGCCCTCGAAGACAGAAAGGGAGAGGACGTTCACGTAATAGATATAAGTGAGATCTCAACTCTTGCAGACTACTTCATTATTGCCAGTGGTACAAACATCAACCAGGTACAGGCACTTGCAGACAATGTTCAGGAAGTTCTTGGAAGAGCCGGTTTTGATTCCAAGAACGTAGAAGGCTACGAATCAGGAAAGTGGATCCTTCTTGATTTCGGTGACATCATCGTTCACGTATTCGACAGTGAGAACCGTCTTTTCTACGACCTCGAGCGCATCTGGCGCGATGGTAAACTCATCGATTC
>NZ_SVFW01000096.1 GCF_015056685.1 Butyrivibrio sp.
CATCTGAAGACAAGGCTATCATGAAAGCAAACATGGAATATCTTAAGGATATGATAAAACATGAGCTTGCAAAGAATGCTTCAATGCCCAGCATGGGAGGTGGCGGGATTTCCTCTGCAACACCTGTTTCATTGCCACAAAGCATCGGGATTTCTGTTTCTGCACCACAGATGCAGGCTCCCACAATAGATATACAGGCATAGAGGTTTTTATGTAAACATAAATAGTGGAGGACGATATTATGCGTATTCTCACTGATGTATCAAAAGCAGAACTTGATTATCTGACAAGTCAGCCTACAGCCAAGGCTATGATAGAAAAAGTAAAGACTGAAGGGAAGTATATCGCTGAAGGCGATGCGCAGGGTGCAGCAGCATTTGTGGCCAGTAGGAAGCAGCAACGCCAGGAAAGTGCTTTGTCTATTTCAGAGGAAGGTATGGCTGCGCTGAAGAAAGATAAGGAAGCTAAGGCAGAAAAGACAACTACAGATACAGATTCTGTGGATAAAGAGATAGAAAGACTTAAAGAAAAGAAGGCTGAGCTTGAGCAGAAGCTGCGTACAGCTGACGAAGCTAAACGCCAGCAGATAGAAGCAGAGCTAAATCAGGTTAATGCAGAGCTGATGTTGAAGACTACAGAGTCATACAGACGTGATCACTCTTCGGTATATTAACCGTTATTTCTTCTAAACCTAACTTCTCAGAGTATCATTACATGGAGAGGATTTGTTTTGGGTGTTGATTTTGGGCCCGGAACAGCGTTATGAATAGCTTAGAAGCTGAAAACTAACAACATATGTATTTGCTAAAACGGAATAGATTGTTAAAAGGGAGTGCATGCACTAAACAAATATAATACTTATTCCGATAATAATATCAGCAAAGGATTTGCCGGATATCAATGGATTGAAAGATTCATGGATATTCGGCATTTGTTATTGTCGGAGGTCATTAAATGATTGTTCACAGCAGAGACATTTCCTATTCGGGTACATATTCAGCTCTAAGAAGCGAAAGAAAAAGTGGTGGTTTTCCATATTCATACAAGGTTTCTGGATATGGTAATACATCTAATAAGGGTAGTCTTTTTGATTTTGCATCTGTGACGATTACTGAGCATATGCTGGCTGACAAGTATGGAACAGCCATAACAAACGGACCAAGTATCAGAAAGAGAACTGCAGGATGCAAAGAAGAGGCCGAGTGGTCAGATAGTGATGAGTCCGCTGTCAAAAGCACATCCCTTCCATCTGTATATGAACAATTAAAAGGCAATAAGAGATATTATTATCATGGGAGAAATGTGACTGATTATGAGTTATTGCAGATAGCTGTATCAGCGGGGAAGGTGACAGTCACAGATGATGATAGCCCTAAGGAAGCATACAAAAAGGTTAATGATGCATTTGAAACTTTGGTTAAACAGGAAGCAAGACCCAAGTATCCTGGCTCTTCAACCTTGTATTCTGAGGATGGTAAATACACATTTACTACTGATGAATCAGGACGAGTACGGATGAATCTTATCCAGGACTATGAGGTAGGAGCGTCTCTTGAAGATATATCTAATTGGATAATGAGTGGTACGCCAAACAGGAATATTGAGACACGATATTTGGACTATTTAAGGCGAGTAGATCCTGATCTATATAACAGAGCTCAGGAGATTGGAAAAGAAGTAAGGATAAACGGGTTTATGGAAGATCTTCATGAACAAGGTATTCTAAGTGATAAACAGAGTTACTATGATATAGGGCTTCTGGGAATGATGTTTGGCAGAACATCAGAAAGCATGAGAGGTCTCTTGGGTGAATGTAAGAATAGTGGAAATTATCTTACGCTGCTAACTTTATATGATGAGGAAGGAAGTAATTCTTTACATGCTATACGGGAAAGACAACTGAAGGAAACAAGCGGCAGTCTTATCTAAGGATAGCTGACGAAATTATTCGGTATTAAAATTTGTTGCACTTGGCATATAAGATGCAGAGCATGGAAGGGAGATAACATGGCGGTAACAGTTAACGCGAATTATTCTGAGTATTTATATAAGGCAAAATCGGATGTACAGGACAGCACGCTAAATAAGCCATTGATTGCAGATGGTGCGGAAAAAACACAGGGGTTTGCCAAAATATTGCTAGAAAAGTCTTCTAAGGAAAAGCCCACTTCTCCGGATAGGTTATTATCTCAAGAAGGATTATTTTATTATTCAGACGATCCGATAAAAAATAGCCAATCGAGGAATCTTTCAACTGAAGAACTCGTGGAACAGACTCGCGTAGAAACTGAAAACAAACCATTATGGCATTGGCATGATGGACAGTTCGGATATTCTGCTGAAGTATTCAAAAACGAGGGAACTGAGTCTGAATACACTGTGAAATTAAAATATGATGACGGAAAAGAAGAGGAGCGAATAGTTGATGCGGAATCGATAAGTGGTTCGAATTGTAATATTGTTGATTTATCTGTGAAAATGTATCACCTGGAAGCAGAAGGAAAAGTTGAGAACCCAGCACCGCAGCTACTTATTGCGCATCTTTATATGAAATATCGGACACCGGATGCTAATGAGAATACATGCATTAACTATAGAAGCTGGTTTGAGCAACAACTTGAATTAGAGATGAAAACTGGGAAAAACGAGAAGCATATAAAAAATCTTTTAGAGTTATTACAATATCTTTAACTATTTATATTGACAGGTGTTTTCTTAGTGACCCATTCAGGGAAAGGCTTGGGATTTTTCTTATATGCTATGCAGTGATGGAGGTTTATATGCAGATTGATTCAATAAGAAACAATTTATTATCCCAAAACAATACCATTCAAAGAAATTCTGGTCAGGCAGATTTCAGGAGCATCATAAATGGTAATGCAGAAAGCGGATCAAGCCATGTTGTTTATCTGAAAAAGGATGATATGCTCTACTCCGGTGGCAATGGCACAGGTCTGTCTTTTTACCTGAAATATGCTGAGGATTCTACCGAGGAGAATCCACGTATACTTGCAAAGGGCGTTGATGAGAACGGAGAAGAGTTTGAGCAGATTATTGATGTTAAGAAAGTGAACCCTGGAAATGCTACACTTCCTGAAATGCGTGCTCTTGAGGCTCATAGCGGAGCTCCCAAAAGGTTTGGCTTTTCTTCTCTACCTATGGGGACAGAAAATGTAGGATTGAATCAAAGACAGGATTTTATTGGAGCATTTAAGAA
>NZ_SVFW01000026.1:0-31907 GCF_015056685.1 Butyrivibrio sp.
AATACTTAGACATAAAAATACCGACCTCCAAAAGTTAGATTTTTGGGTCTAACTTTTGGGGGTCGGTACATTTTTCATTTGTCTAGGTCATGTTTTTTGTCATGATATTGCCTCGCTATTACAGAATTCATGACCTAATCAGTATATTTCTTTTACTTAGGTCATGTTTCTGACCATGATAGGTATTATCAAAGTGGATTTCGATAGAAATTCAGGTTTTATCGTATATCTCAGAAAATCGCTGTTATAAAAATCATTCCGTCCGTATAACGATTCATATAATAGAAAAAATATCGTTTTGGGCATATAGCAGCTTTTTGCGAGGCCAGCCACCCCTCGCGAGCGCTCAAATGGGCATATAGGCTGATTTCAAGCCTCTGGCCACCCGTTAAAATGGTGGCTGCGGCCGGATTATTACCGTATATGCCCAATCGCCTGCGATGAAATCCATGATGAGGGGTGGCTGCAAGCCTGATATCCGGCTATGAGCCCAAACCCTGTTTGATTGCAGGTGGCTGAGCTATTAAAAAAAAGCTATATGCCCAAAGGTAACGCTTTCGGGCTCCCTAAACTGCTACTTGTATAGTGTACACATATAAACTCCCTTTAGCCCTGCTTTCACATGCGGCATGCGAAAGCTGCGAGCCCATGTTCCCTAGAAACTAGCCGCTTCTGCTGCCACTGAATTCAGAGTCCGAGGCACCTTAAATTATCTCCCTGCAGTTCCTGAATTCGGAGGCCGAAGCACCTTAAAGTAGTCACCCCTACTGTTCTCGGAATTGGATCCTGAGGCACCTTACCAAGCCACACCGAAGGTGCTTGCCATTGACGGGTTCTGAGGAAAACGCTACAATGCTGAATCTGACGGTGCGAGAAAATCTACTGTTCCCATCATCCTCACCGTCGGCTCGCTGACCAAGGCGTTTTCCTCAGGTTCAGTCAATGGTGGCGTACTCAGCCGCAATCTAAGCTTTTCTTATGGTGAAAGTATTGCTTCCAATACATATATTTATCATCATGTGATCTGCTCTATAAAGGATATCTGATAACTGAAGAATGCTTGCTCCATCGGAGAAAGCATTCGTAACAATGATCAATTTATTTGAACCGTCCCTATGTATCACAATTTACTTACGCATATACAAAGTGAGAATTTTTTTGATTGGGCAATAATTTTATTAATAAAGGGAAGAGCCTTGTTAGGCGCTTCCCTTTTTATGTTAGAATTTTTTATCTTTATCGGCAATCATCGCAAGAGTATAAGAGATATCATTAAGAGTCTGAGTCATATTCTGTACCATTAGTTCCATTCTTTTAGAATCTGATATTTCTTCTTTTTTGAAGCGTTCCTTCATCTCTTTGATTCTCTGATCCTGCAATGTTTTTACTTCTGATACTCTGCTCATCACTACCTCCTTGATAATATGATTGATATTATGTAAACATCTTTACAATCAATTATAAAGGTTTTTTGATGAAAAAACTGATTTTAAGTATAATTTAATATCTTTTTTACTATTCAAAATATTCTTAAAAATGTATAAAATTCAGAATTAAATGTAATTTAATTTCAAAATATTCGTATAATAAAGTAATAGAGCACTTTAATTTGCGACTATTTATCTTTTTATGCATATTAAAGGGATTTATAATCATTACTATCAAACAACATTTTTATGGAGGAGTTATTATGTGGAACAGAAGTGAAGTTAAGGAAAATGGTAAAGCTAGTTTTAAGAGGAATTATTGGAAGTCTGTAATAGTTGCATTTATTTATACACTATTTTTTACATCAACTTCAGCTACATTTAAGAACAATCAGGAGCAGCTTTCAAGTTCTTTCTCTGAAGAGACTGCAAGTGATCCATCATTTATGGTAATACTTCTTATTGCTCTTGGAATTGTTGGTACAATCTTACTTATCCTAAAGTTGGTTGACCTTTTTGTTTTTAATCCTTTAGAAGTTGGCTGTAACAGATTCTTCCTTGTAAACCAGGAAACTGATGCTGATTTTCCTGAATTATTACATGCATTCAAAAACAATTATATCAATACAGTTTTAGGACTTTTTCTCAGAGATATCGTGATCGGACTTGGACTTATCTGCTTCCTGATTCCGGGATTTATCCTTATGTATTCATACAGGATGGTTCCATATATTCTTGCTGAAGATCCAACAGTATCAGCTATTGATGCTCTTAAAAAGTCAAGAGCTATGATGAAGGGACAGAAATGGGCATGCTTTGTATATGATCTTTCATATATTGGATGGTACATTTTATCAGTCATTACAATTGGAATTGTTGGTTTGTTCTATCTTAATCCTTATAAGCAGAACGCAGATGCTGAGCTTTATAGAAGAATCAGAGGATAAAAGATATATAGCAACAATTTAATAATTACTGACATATCAAGGATAGGCTTATAAATACAAGCCTATCCTTTTTGCCATTACAGGTGATCACAGCTCATTAATAATCCAAGAAAAAAATACTTGCATTATACCCCATGGGGGTATATTATGTTTTTGGCAAATGAATTTTGTAAAATTTATCATATACAGGAGATTGTTCATGTCGTGTCCGAAATGCGATGCTAATGCATCAGTTAAAACAAAGGTTAGGGAAGAAAAAGAGTATAAAGATCTTATCAACAGGCTTAAGAGAATTGAAGGCCAGATAAGGGGCATAGAAGGAATGGTTGAAAATAATTCCTACTGTACAGATATTCTTACTCAGGTTGCGGCTGCTAACAAGGCGCTCAACAGTTTTGCAAAGGTTCTTTTATCTAATCATATAAAAACCTGCGTTACGAATGACATAAGGGCAGGCAAGGATGAGACAGTAGACGAACTTCTGGATGTTTTACAGAAAATGATGAGGTGATAAAAAGTATGGATAAATACATTGTTACAGGCATGAGCTGTGCAGCTTGTCAGGCAAGAGTTGAAAAGGCTGTAAGCAGTGTAGAAGGTGTTAAGAGCTGTAATGTTAATCTGCTTACCAATTCCATGGGGGTTGAGGGTTCTGCAAGCGAAGCAGATATTATCAAAGCAGTAGAAAATGCCGGTTATGGCGCTAGGCCCATGTCAAAAAAGATAAATTCTCAAAGCGGTGAGGCTTTAGAAAATGTAGCATCAAATGACTTTGCCATGGAGGAAGAGGCTCTTAGAGATAAGGAGACTCCTGTCCTTAAGAAAAGACTTATCACATCAATTGGATTTCTTGTGGTTTTGATGTACTTCTCCATGGGACATACCATGTTTGGATGGCCGCTGCCTTCATTCTTTGAAGGAAATCATGTTGCAATGGGCATGGTACAGATGATCCTTGCAATCATTGTAATGTTTATAAATCGTAAGTTTTTTATCAGCGGATTTAAAGGGCTTTTCCATGGCGGCGCCAATATGGATACGCTGGTGGCCCTTGGAAGTTCAGCAGCTTTTGCGTACAGCCTTGTAGCTCTTTTCCTTATGACAGATGCACAGGTAAAAGGTGATACTGAGGCAGTAATGCACTTCATGCATGAGTTCTATTTTGAATCTGCAGCTATGATCCTTACACTTATCACTGTTGGCAAGATGCTTGAAGCCATGAGTAAGGGCAGAACAACAGATGCTATAAAGAGCCTTATGAAGCTTGCTCCCAAGACTGCAAATATTATCGATGAATCAGGTGAGGAAAAAGAGGTATCGATTGATAATGTTCAGATTGGAACAGTATTTGTTGTAAGACCAGGCGAGAGCATTCCTGTTGATGGCATAGTCATTGAAGGAACCAGTTCTGTAGACGAGGCAGCCCTTACAGGCGAGAGTATTCCTGTTGACAAGACCGTTGGAATGGAAGTATCTGCAGCAACCATAAATCAGTCAGGATTTATCAAGTGCAGAGCTACCAGAGTGGGAAGAGATACAACGCTTTCGCAGATAATTCAGATGGTCAGCGATGCTGCATCTACAAAGGCACCTATCGCAAAGGTGGCAGATAGAGTTTCAGGAGTTTTTGTTCCTACAGTAATGGGAATAGCTCTTTTGACAATTATTGTATGGCTCTTACTGGGAGCAGATTTTGGAAGTGCACTTGCAAGAGGAATAGCTGTTTTGGTTATCAGCTGCCCATGCGCCCTTGGCCTTGCAACTCCTGTAGCCATAATGGTTGGTAATGGCATTGGAGCTAAAAACGGTATTATGTTTAAGACGGCAGCATCACTTGAAATGCTTGGAAAGACTCAGATTGTTGCACTTGATAAAACAGGAACCATAACAAAGGGTGAGCCCATTGTCACTGACGTATTTTCTGCAGACTCAATTGATAAAAGCGGATATACCCCCAGTAAGTATGAGAGCTTTGATGACAAACTCATCAAGATAGCGGGGCTCCTGGAGTCTAAGAGTGAGCATCCTTTGGCAAAGGCTGTGATGAAGCATGTAAATGACCTTGACGTTGAACTTGATGAAGAAATTACAGATTTCAAGGCGGTCTTTGGCAATGGACTTGAGGCTAATTTAGATGGCCATATGATTCGAGGCGGCAAAAGACATTTCATAGAAAAATACGCAAGAATTCAGGGAGAAATACTTGAAAAGGCTGACGGGCTTGCAAGTGAAGGAAAGACACCACTTTATTTTTCTCAGGACAATAAACTTGTGGGCATAATCGCTGTTGCAGACACTATCAAGGATGATTCAGAAGAAGCAATCTCCCAGCTTAAGAACATGGGAATTAAAGTGGTCATGCTTACAGGTGACAATGAGAAAACTTCCATTGCTATTGGTAAAAAGGCCGGAGTTGACAACATTGTTGCTGAAGTCCTTCCTGAAGAAAAAGCGAAGGTGGTAGCAGACCTTTCAAAGCAGGGAATTACAGCCATGGTCGGTGATGGTATTAATGATGCGCCTGCACTTACAAGGGCTGATACAGGTATTGCCATAGGGGCAGGAACAGATGTTGCAATCGATGCTGCAGATGTCGTTTTGATGAAGAGCAGCCTTCTTGATGTTTCAAAAGCAATACGACTTTCAAGACAGACACTTAAGAATATCCATGAGAACCTGTTTTGGGCATTCTTTTACAATGTAATAGGAATCCCGCTGGCCGCAGGCTGTTATATAAAGCTGTTTGGCTGGTCACTGAGTCCTATGTTCGGAGCTGCAGCCATGAGTTTATCAAGCTTTTTTGTAGTTACAAATGCTCTAAGACTTAATCTTTTCAATATAAATGATTCATCAAAAGATAAGGCTATTAGGCATAAAATTAAAAATATAGTTATAGAAGAAAGGAAAGATAAAATGACTAAGACACTTAAGATTGAAGGAATGATGTGTGGCCACTGCGAGGCTACAGTAAAGAAGGCTCTTGAGGCACTTGATGGTGTTGAGAGCGCTGTTGTAAGTCATGAAGCAGGAACAGCAGAAGTTACTTTTACTACTGAAGTTGCAAATGATGTACTTAAAAAGGCAGTAGAAGATAAGGACTACAAAGTTACTGATATAGCATAAATTAAAAGAAGGATTGGTTTGCCTCTATTGGCATGCCAATCCTTTTTAAATAAAAGATATAGTCTATATTTTACTGCTTGCCGGTTGTGCCGAAACCGCCGCGGTCTGTGTTGCCCAGGTGTTCACATTCATTAAAGATTATCTTTGGCTGATTTTCCATAATGCGGAACTGGCAGATCCTGTCGTTAAAAGAAATATGAGTATCGCGCATTGCAATTGCTGCCATGAACCACTGGTCATTGTCACCGCAATATGAGTGGTCAACTACGCCCATATGATTTGATTGGATAATACCAAAATTCTTATATGTTGAACTTCTTGGTACAATGTGCGCTTCATAGCCTTCAGGAATTTCCATGGCTACGCCAAGAGGAATGAGGTGGAATTCGCCTTTTTTAAGATCCACGTCCTCAGCACTTCTAAGGTCAATCCAGTCAGATTTTCCATCAATATATGTTAGTTTTTCAATTTTGTCATTTAAGTATTTTATTTTGATTTCTTTTTCCATTTTCTCTCCCAGCGTTATTCTTAATAGATTATTATTGAACCATTATACAACGTCTTATGATGATTTGGGTAGAAGAGTAAGTATTGAAAAATATATTTGATATGTTAGAATGTCATTTGTTGTTTTGTTATAAAAAACGTGATATTACTATATAGAGGCGCTTAAAGATAGTCATTTTAAGCACATCTAATAAAGAAGATAGGAGCAGATATGGTTAAGATTCGTACAAGATATGCACCGAGCCCAACGGGACGTATGCATGTAGGAAATTTAAGAACAGCTCTTTATGCTTATCTTATTTCTAAGCATGAAGGTGGTGACTATATATTAAGAATCGAGGATACAGATCAGGAACGTTTTGTAGAGGGCGCTACAGAGATCATCTACAGAACACTTAAGGAGACTGGTCTTATTCATGATGAGGGTCCGGATATCGGTGGACCTGTTGGACCATATGTTCAGAGCGAGAGACAGAAGGCAGGCATTTACATGCAGTATGCCAAGGAGCTCATCGATAAGGGCGAGGCATATTATTGCTTCTGTGATGAAGAGAGACTTAAGAGTCTTGTTCAGAAAATTGAAGTTGATGGTGAGACAAAAGAGATCAGTGTTTATGACAAGCATTGTCTTCACTTATCAAAAGAAGAAGTTGAAAAGAACCTTGCTGAGGGTAAGCCTTTTGTTATCAGACAGAATAACCCTACAGAGGGAACAACTACTTTCCATGATGAGCTTTACGGAGATGTATCCGTTGAGAATAAAGAGCTTGATGATATGATCCTCATTAAGTCTGATGGATATCCAACATACAACTTTGCTAACGTTGTGGATGACCATCTTATGGGAATCACACATGTTGTTCGTGGTAATGAGTATATTTCATCATCACCTAAGTACAACAGACTTTATGATGCATTTGGCTGGGAAGTACCAAAGTACATTCACTGCCCACTTATTACAGATGAAGAGCATCATAAGCTTTCAAAGAGATCAGGACATTCTTCTTTCGAAGACCTTATCGAGCAGGGCTTTTTACCAGAGGCTGTTGTTAACTTTGTAGCACTTCTTGGCTGGTCTCCTGAGGATAATGAAGAGATCATGAGCCTTGAAGACCTCATCAAAAAGTTTGACTACAAGAGAATAAATAAATCTCCTGCAGTATTTGATTATACAAAGCTTAAATGGATGAACGGCGAGTACTTAAAGAGAATGGATGATGACAGATTCTTTGAGCTTGCAAAGCCTTATCTTGAGAAAGCTATCACAAAGGATCTTGATCTTAAGAAAATCGCTAATATGGTTAAGACTAGAATTGAGATTTGGCCTGATATTGCACCAATGGTTGACTTCTTTAACGAAGTTCCTGAATATGACACAGCAATTTATTGCCACAAGAAGATGAAAACTGATACTGAGAGCAGCTTAAAGGTTCTCAAGGAAGTTCTTCCTGTTCTTGAAGCACATGATGATTATACAAACGATGCACTTTATGCTTGTCTTTCAGATTTTGTTAAGTCTCACGAGTACAAGAACGGATATGTTCTCTGGCCAGTAAGAATCGCTCTTTCAGGAAAAGAGATGACTCCTTGCGGAGCTACAGAGATCATGGAAGTTATTGGCAAAGAAGAGTCAATTAAGAGAATTAAAGAAGGAATAGCTTTACTTGAAAAATAATAAATTTCAAGGTAATTCCGCTCAGATGATGGCTATAAGTCATTACAAAGGCCCTGCAATGGTACTTGCAGGGCCCGGTAGCGGAAAGACCTTTGTTATAGTTTCGAGGATACGCTATCTCATTGAAGAAAGAGGCGTTGTACCATCCAGTATTCTGGTAATTACTTTTACCAAAGCGGCTGCTTTCGAGATGCAGCAGCGATTCATGAAAAACACGGATAGTTCTTATCCGGAAGTGACTTTTGGAACATTTCATTCTATCTTTTATCAGATAATCAAAAATTCTGGTCACTATAATTCCAAACACTTAGAAATTGCAAATGAAAGCTTTAAGCAAAAGATCATTTATAATATTCTTTTTTCTATTGCAGAAAAAGATCCGCTTTTAAAAGAGGAAATGGACTCAGACACTGACATATGTAAGAATGTGCTCTCTGAGATATCAAGAATTAAGAACAGCTCTTTAAAGAGTGATGACTGCAACACCTGTTTTGCCTTTTCTAAGCATTTTAAAGAGATATTTGAGAAGTATAAAAGGGCATTAAAGGAATTTGAAAAAATAGACTTTGATGACATGATACTTTTGTGCTATGAGCTATTGTCTGAGGATGAGGCACTTCTTGAGCTGTGTAGAAAAAAGTATAGGTTTATCCTTATAGATGAGTATCAGGATATAAATCTGATGCAGTATAAAGTTATTGAACTTCTGATAGGAAAAGAGAAAAATCTTTTTATTGTTGGTGATGATGATCAGTCAATTTATGGCTTTAGAGGTTCTGAGCCCAGGTTTATGCTTGAATTTGCTGATTCTTTTAAAGATGATGACCCTAAAACCTATAATCTTAACATCAATTACAGATGCGGCAGCGATATTTTAAATAACGCACTTCTTGTTATTGGTGAAAATAAAGAAAGACTTTTAAAGAATCTAAAGGCAGATGGTTCAAATGGCACAGGATGTCTTGTTCCACTAAAGTTTACAACAAAAGAAAATCAGTATAATTCCATAAAATCTTTTCTTCACAGACAAAAAGATAACCTTTCAAATATTTCTATAATCTGCAGAACCAATTCTGAATGTATGTCTATAGCAGCAATGCTAAAAGAAGAGAAAATCCCTACTAATCTTGATGAGTGCTCAAAGAGCTTTTTAGAGGCAGAAAGCGTTATGGTCTTAATAAATTACCTTAAGTTTTCATGTGTTGAGCGAAGAAGAGAGTTCTTTTACAAGATTATGAATAAACCACTGCGATATATTTCAAGGGAAGCGGTTCCAACAGAGATTGTAAATGAAATGGGAGTTAAAAGTTTTTATAAGACAAATAAAAGGATGCTTGAACAGGTTAATAAGCTCTTTTCCCAGATAAATATGATCTCCCACATGAGGCCGTCTCTATCAATCAGGTATATAAGAAAAGAAATCGGCATAGACAAGGCATTTCCAAAAGAAAAAGATAAGCTTGATGAATTTGAAAAGCTTGCAAGAACTTTTGAAGATACAAAGAGTCTTTTGAACGAAATGGATAAGAGAATGGGTGAAAAAGCTGATGATAAGGGTGTGAAAAAAAGAAATAACGGGAACTTTGTAAAGCTACTTACTATGCATGGTTCAAAGGGACTTGAATTTGATATGGTATGGATCCCGGATCTTAATGAAGGAATCATTCCAAGCAGGGGAGCAGCGACAGACAGTCAGATAGAAGAAGAGCGCCGAATGCTCTATGTCGCAATGACCAGGGCAAAACAGGCGCTCATGATAAGCTTTGTTACAGGAACTAAGGAAAATGCTATGCTTCCCTCAAGATTCCTAAGACCTATAAGGTCAAAGTGGACTTTAAAATATGGGGATCAGCCATCAAGTCCTTCTTCCGGAAGTTCTACAAGCTCATCAAACTCTACATCATCAAGATAGAGGTTGAAAGCTTCAGCAACAGCTTCATATTCAGCATCATCACTTATATATCCAAGTTCAGGATCTTCATCCTCGCCCTTGTAGATAAATTCATAAAACCAAACATTGCCATCGTTATTCTGTCCGTTTTTATCGAGAGGAAGAAGCACAATGTAGTCTTTTGAATTAACAGTGAGGACAATGATAATAGCACAAGTAATTACTTCGCCTCCGTCAAGCTCTACATCTACGGTCATTTGCTCATCGTTTTCGATCTTTGTATTCATGTCTGTGGCAATTTTAGAAAATTCCATTAATAATCCTCCTGAAAAAACTTTTCGATTTATATATCAAGATTATAGCACGACACGATGCAGTATGAGAAGTTTTGTGGTAAAATATTATGGCTTATGTAGATTTACAAGTGAAGAATGGAGCAAAAATGTCAGAAAAGCTAGAAATACTCAAGGAAAAACCTTATCCACTTGGTTGCTATATTGATTACGACAAGTCTCTTGTGGTGCGCACCGTTTTTGATGGTGACAAGACCTGTGGTATTGCGCTTTATAAAGGGACTTCTAATGATGGAGAAACAGCTCTTAAGATTAAATTCCCTAAATACTTAAAGCGTGGCTCCATATATTCTGCAAGGATTAAAGGAATTGAAAACATAGATGAATACTCATCTTATAACTATTTTGTCGATTCTACTTATTTTTGTGATTCTTATGCCAAGCACCTTTTGGGACTTGAGACTTTTGGACTTGATGTTCCTGACTGCGATATAAGGGCTAAGCTTGATAACAGGTCAACTTTAAAGGCTTCTGAGTATTCTTTTGACTGGGGGAATGACTCTTTTCCTGATATTCCCTATGAAGACAGCTTTGTATACCTGCTCCATGTAAGAGGATTTACCAAATCTTCAGGAAGCGGAGTTCCTTCGCAGCACAGAGGAACATTTATGGGAATTCTTGATAAGATTCCTTATCTTAAATCCATAGGTGTTACAACTGTTGAGCTTATGCCGGCTATTGAGATGAATGAAGTTGAGACTCTGGGGACTCATGGGGGCATTTTGTCAAAAGAGCTTTTGTATTCAAAAGATGGCAGCATTTCAAATACTAACAGTATTAAGCCAAGGCTCAATTTCTGGGGCTATAAAAAGGGCTTTTACTTTGCGCCAAGAACAGCTTATTGTTCAAATCCTGATGATGCAGAGAACGAGTTTAAGTATTTTATAAAGACAATGCATGAAAATGGACTTGAAGTTATCATGCAGTTCTTTTTCGAAGAAAATGAGAATGAGAGCCTTATGATAGACGCACTCAGATACTGGAGATGCTCTTATCACGTTGATGGTTTTCATTTGAAGGGAGCAAGGATCCCAATCTCCCTTATAACGAGAGAACCGCTTTTTGCTGACGCAAAGATATGGTATGACTGGTTTGAAGACAGTTCTGATCCATCCAAAAGATATCTTGCTGTATATAACAATTCATTTTTATATGCAAGCAGGAGATTCTTAAAGAGTGATGACAACTCTGCAAGTGACTTTTTCCATGCAATGATCGCAAATGGCAATACTCACGGAGTTATCAATTATATCTGTGATTACGAGGGCTTTAGGCTTGCGGACCTTGTTGCCTACGAGCATAAGCACAATGAAGAAAACGGTGAAAATAACAAGGACGGCACTGACAATAACCTTAGCTGGAACTGCGGAATTGAGGGAAGAACCAGAAAGCATAGTATTTTGGAACTTAGAAAGAAGCAGGTAAAAAACATATTGACAATGCTTCTTTTGGCTCAGGGAACACCTATGATCTTTAGTGGTGATGAGTTCTGTTCTTCTCAGGCAGGCAATAACAATCCATATTGCCAGGACAATGAGACTGGCTGGGTTGACTGGAAGGCTCTTGAGAAGAATGCTGAGATATTTGAGTACTTTAAGTTCCTTTTAAAGCTCCGTTTTGACCACAGAGTACTTCATAACCCATCAACATTTAAACTAATGGATTATATTTCCTGTGGCTATCCGGATCTTTCCTGTCATGGACGAGATGCCTGGAGACCTGATTTTACGGGACACAGCCACATTCTGGGAATGCTTTACTGCGGACAGTATGATAAGAGCGACAAAAACAGTCCATTTATCTATGTCTGCTACAATATGCACTGGATGGCTGAAGATATAGCCCTCCCTAAACTACCTGATGGTCTTCGCTGGAAGATGATATCAGATACGGAGAGCGTTTCCAAAATAGATAATACTGATAAAAAGAACAATTCAGTTGAAAAAATGAGTGAAAGGTCAGTTAGGATCTATATGAGCGAGCCTGACCCTGATAATAAAAGTAAAAGGAAGTTGAAAAGAAAATGAATAGACCCGATGTAATTTCAAAATTTTTAAACTATGTAAAATTTGATACACAGTCTGATGACACAACAGGAACTTCTCCTTCCACAATGAAACAGCATGAACTTGCGCGTTTCCTTGTAAAAGAATTAAATGAGATAGGTGCATCTGATGTTTATTATGATGAGGACCATTGCTACGTTTATGCTTCAATACCATCTAACATAAACGACAATGTTGACAGACCTGCAATTGGCTTTATTTCTCATATGGACACATCTGATGAGGTTAGCGGCAAGGATGTTAAGCCAAGAAAAGTTGAGAATTATGACGGAAAAGATATTGTACTTAACAAGGAGCTTGGCGTTGTGTTATCACCTGCTGATTTCCCTGAGCTTTCAAATCATGTGGGAGAAACACTTATTGTAACAGATGGAACAACACTTCTTGGTGCCGATGATAAGGCCGGTATTGCCGAGATCATGACTATGGCAGAAGTCCTTTTGACTAATCCTGATATACCTCACGGTGATATTAAGATAGCATTTACTCCTGATGAGGAAATTGGTGAGGGAACAGCTCACTTTGATATTGAGAAATTTGGTGCAAAATTTGCTTATACAGTTGACGGCGGAAAGCTTGGAGACCTTGAGTATGAGAACTTCAATGCTGCAGAAGGCAAGATAGTAGTAAACGGAAGAAGCGTTCATCCCGGTGATGCAAAAGACAAAATGGTAAATGCATCACTTATCTGCTATGAGTTCCATTCTCTTTTACCTGTTCAGATGAATCCTATGTATACACAGGGAAGAGAGGGCTTTTTCCATCTGACGGAAATAAACGGATCAACAGAAAAGGCAAGTGCAAGCTATATTATCCGCGACCATGATGAAGCTTTGTTTGAAAAGAAAAAACAGCTCTTTATTGATGCTGCTGAATATTTGAACAAGAAATATGGCGAGGGCACTGTAGAGGTAAAAGTAAGAGATCAGTACAAGAACATGATTGAAAAGATAAGACCTCACATGCATCTTATAGAGAATGCTAAAAAAGCCATGACAGATATCGGTGTTACACCTTTGGAATTCCCGATCAGAGGCGGCACAGACGGAGCAAGCCTTTCATATAAGGGACTTCCATGTCCAAACCTTTGCACAGGTGGCTACAACTATCACGGCAAGTATGAGTATGCTTCAGTACAGGAAATGGAAAAGACTGTAGATATTCTGCTTGGAATTGTTAATGAGTACGGAAAGAGTTATAAGTAATGGAATTTAAGAAAGATATAAATATTTTAAACGCAAACAAAGAAGAAGTAACTGATGCTGAGAGCTTAAAGCAGCTTGGCTTTATTGAAGAAGCAAAGGGCTATGTTGAAGAGCTGAAAAAAGAGCTTGGAAGAACACCAAAGGCCTGTGTTGTGACTTTTGGCTGTCAGATGAATGCCAGAGATTCTGAAAAGCTTCTGGCTATCTTGAAACTTGTTGGATACGAAGAAACTGATTCAGAAGAGGCAGATTTTGTTCTGTATAATACCTGCACAGTCAGAGATAATGCGGATCAGAGAGTATATGGACGACTTGGAGCATGCGGAAGCCACAAGAAAAAGAATCCTCATATGAAGATCGCTATCTGTGGCTGCCTTATGCAGGAGCAGAGCGCAGTTGAGAAGATTAAAAAGAGCTATCGCTTTGTTGACCTTATCTTTGGAACACACAACATCTATAAGTTTGCTGAGCTTTTGTGTACAGCACTTGCCTCTGACAGAATGATCATAGATATCTGGAAGGAGACAGACAAGATTGTCGAGGATCTTCCTGTATTTAGAAAGTATCCATTTAAGTCAGGCGTAAATATCATGTTTGGATGCAACAATTTCTGCACATATTGTATCGTTCCTTATGTGCGCGGAAGAGAGCGTTCAAGAAATCCTAAGGACATCATAAGAGAGTGCGAAAAGCTTGCAAATGACGGTGTTAAGGAAGTCATGCTCCTTGGCCAGAATGTAAACTCTTATAGCCTTGATTTTAAAGAGGGTGACCCAAATCGAATATCTTTCCCTGAGCTTTTGGAAGAAGTGTCCAAGGTTAAAGGAATAGAGAGAGTAAGATTCATGACTCCTCATCCTAAGGATTTTTCAGATGAGCTTTTGGATGTAATTGCCCGTAATCCTAAGATCGCAAGACATATCCATCTTCCTTTGCAGTCAGGAAATACTGAGATCTTAAGGCGTATGAACAGAAAGTACACAAAAGAGAGCTATCTTGCGCTTGTAGATAAGATCCATGAAAAGCTCCCTGATGTTGCTATTACTACAGATATTATCGTTGGCTTTCCGGGGGAGACAGAAAGCGATGTTGACGACACAATTGATGTAGTAAAGAAGGCTGGATTTGACAATGCATTTACCTTCATCTATTCAAAGAGAACAGGTACACCTGCTGCCTCTTTCGAGAACCAGGTTCCTGAAGAAGAGGTAAAAAAGAACTTCGACAAGCTTCTTAAAGTTGTTCAGGAAACAGCCCGCAAGCAGTCAGAGAAGATGACAGGTATCACTGCAGAAGTTCTTGTAGAGGGAGTAAACGAGCAGGATAGCAGCCTTGTTACAGGAAGAATGTCCAATAATACCTTGGTGCATTTTCCTGGAGATGAATCACTTATAGGCGAGCTTGTAAATGTTCATCTTGATGAGTGCAAAGGCTTCTACTTCATGGGCCATGCGGTTTAATTCTAAAATCTAATGAAATGGGGATATAAACGTGGAGAACACTACCATGTTTGAAAGTATAGATATTGAAAAAGTTTCACCGATGATGCAGCACTATCTTCAAACGAAGGCTGAATACAAAGACTGCATACTGTTTTACAGACTTGGTGACTTTTATGAACTCTTTTTTGACGATGCCAAGATAGCTTCAAAGGAACTGGAACTTACACTTACAGGAAAGGCCTGTGGCCTTGAGGAAAGAGCTCCAATGTGCGGAGTCCCTTTCCATGCAGTTGATTCTTACCTTACAAAGCTTGTTTCCAGGGGCTATAAGGTAGCGATTTGTGAACAGACTGAAGACCCTAAGCTTGCTAAGGGAATTGTCAAAAGAGATGTGACAAGGATCGTAACACCCGGAACCAATCTTAACATGCAGTCCCTTGAGGAAACAAAGAACAATTATATCATGAGTGTTCTTTATTCACCTGACAGCATCGGAATCTCTATAGCTGATGTGACAACCGGAGATTATTATCTCACTGAGGTTGATAGTTTAAGGGCCTGCAATGATGAGATCGTAAAGTATATGCCATCGGAGATCATCTGTAATGAAGCCTTTACTTTTTCCGGGATTGATATAAATGATCTAAAGAACAGACTTCAGATTTTTGTAAATCCGTTAGATTCAAGGTACTATGATGAAGATTCCTGTAAGAGACTGCTTTTAAGGCACTTTAAGGTTTCTTCACTTATAGGACTTGGAATAGATGATTTTCCAAACGGAATTGTGGCTGCCGGATCTTTACTGCAGTATCTGACAGATATGCAGAAGTCAGATATTTCAAATATCACTCATATTTATCCTTATCTTACAAGTAAGTACATGCTGCTTGACAGCTCAACAAGGCGAAATCTTGAGCTTGTTGAGACAATGAGAGATAAGCAGAAAAGAGGAACCCTTCTGTGGGTTCTTGATAAGACCAAGACTGCCATGGGAGCCAGAACTCTTAGAAGCTTCATTGAGCAGCCCCTTATTGAAAAGGATGAGATTCTTTTAAGGCAGGGCGCAGTTGATACTCTTTTGAAAAACGTCGTTACAAGAGAGGAAATCAGGGAGTACTTAAATCCTGTATATGACCTTGAAAGACTGATGTCCAAGATTGTATTTAAGACCGCTAATCCAAGAGATCTTTTGGCATTCAGAAATTCTATAAAGATGATTCCTGCAATTATCACAGCTCTTTTGGATATTCAGGATGACCCAGAGATAAAAAAGCTTACTGAAAACCTTGATCCTTTAACTGATATCCATGACCTTATTGACAGTGCTATCGTTGAGGAACCACCTCTTGCCATAAAAGAGAGTGGAATCATTAAAGACGGTTTTGACAAAGATATAGATCATTTCAGAGAGGCCGGAACTAACGGCAAAATCTGGCTTTCACAGCTTGAAGAAGAAGAAAAAGAAAATACAGGAATAAAGAACCTTAGGATCAAATACAGCAATGTGTTTGGATATTCCTTTGAAGTTACAAACTCATTTAAGGACAAGGTGCCTGATTACTTCATTAGAAAGCAGACTCTTACTAATTGCGAGAGATATACAACACCTAAGTTAAAAGAACTTGAGGATACTATTCTTAATGCACAGGATAAGTTAAATAACCTTGAGTACGACATGTTCTGCAAGATCAGGGATTCCATTGCTCTTGAGATAAACAGAATACAGAGTACAGCTAAATCCATAGCTCTTTTGGATGTGTATGCATCCCTTGCCTATGTGGCTGAAAAGAACAGATATGTTAAGCCTTCGCTCAACGAAAAGGGCATTATCAATATCAAAAACGGAAGACATCCGGTAGTTGAGAAAATGCTTGATTCTTCTGATATGTTCATTGCAAATGACACATACCTTGATAATAAAAAACACTGCATTTCAATCATCACAGGTCCTAATATGGCCGGTAAGTCAACCTATATGAGACAGTCTGCACTTATAGTTTTGATGGCACAGATAGGTTCTTTTGTACCCGCTGATAAAGCTGACATCTGTGTTGTTGACAGGATATTTACAAGAGTTGGTGCTTCTGATGACCTTGGAAGCGGTCAGTCAACTTTCATGGTTGAGATGAATGAAGTTGCCAATATCCTCAGAAACGCAACGCCCAATTCACTTCTTATCCTGGATGAGATAGGGCGTGGTACTTCTACATATGACGGACTTGCGATTGCCTGGGCTGTAACAGAACATATCAGCAACAGAAAGATACTTGGAGCCAAGACTTTGTTCGCTACTCATTATCATGAGCTTACTGAGCTTGAGGGCAAAATGGACAATGTAAATAACTATTGCATCGCTGTTAAGGAAAATGGTGATGATATCGTATTTTTACGTAAGATCATCAAGGGCGGCGCTGACAAGAGCTACGGTATTCAGGTTGCCAAGCTTGCAGGCGTGCCTGATATGGTAATTGACAGGGCAAAAGAGATCGTAGCTGAGCTTACAAATAACGACATAACTGAAAAGGTTCAGAGCATTGCCAAAGAATCCAAGAACGATAAAAAAGTCAAAGTACAGCACTATGATGATGTGGATATAGATCAGATGACTCTTTTTGATACGGTTACAGATGAAGACGTATTAAAGAGGTTACAGGAAATAGATATAACAACACTTACCCCAATGGACGCGCTTAACACGCTTTATAAGCTTCAAAGTGATTTGAAAAACAGGTGGAAAAACTAAATGGTTTTTATTAATGAACTGGACAAAAATACCATAGATCAGATTGCTGCAGGTGAAGTTGTAGAAAGGCCTGCAAGTGTTGTAAAAGAGCTTGTTGAAAATGCCATCGACTCGGGCGCAACAGCAGTTACAGTTGAGATAAAGGGCGGCGGTATCGATATGATCCGTGTAACCGATAATGGCAGCGGAATTGAAAAAAGTCAGATCCGCAAAGCCTTTAAACGTCATGCTACAAGTAAGCTTACCTGTATCGATGACCTTTATACTATTCATTCTCTTGGATTTAGAGGTGAGGCTCTTTCAAGTATCTCATCAGTTGCCCAGGTTGATATGATCACAAAGACTTCTGATGATCTTACAGGCACAAGATATACCATAAATGGCGGTGAAGAGATTTCTTTTGAAGAGATTGGAGCGCCAGATGGAACTTCACTTATTGTGAGGAATCTTTTTTACAATACTCCTGCCAGAAAGAAGTTCCTTAAGACTCCTCAGACAGAAGGAAGCTATATTGGGGATGTAATGGAGCATCTTGCTCTTGATAATCCAACAGTTTCTTTTCACTACATAAACAATAAAGAGGATAAATTCTCTACAACAGGAAACGGTGATTTAAAGGAGATAATCTACAGGATCTATGGAAGAGATATTTCTGTAAGCCTTGTTCCTATAAATGTTTCAGGTAACGGCTATACCCTTGAGGGGTATTTGGGAGAACCTTCCATAAACAGATCGAACAGGAATTTTGAGATCTTTTTTGTAAATGGAAGATATGTAAAAGATAAGGTCATGTCCAAGGCCCTGGAAGAAGGCTACAAGCAGTATCTTATGATGCATAAGTTCCCCTTTGCGGTTCTGCATCTTAGGCTTGACCCTGCTATGGTTGATGTCAATGTTCATCCTGCCAAGCTGGAAGTAAGATTTGGCAATCAGCCTGCGCTTTATGATTTTATAAGGACAAATGTTGAAAACACCCTGCGAAATCATGAGATGATCCCTGATGCACTTCTCGGAGAAGATGAGCCTTTAAAGAAAAATACCGGTAATGATGAAAAGGCATTAAATGCAGGCACTGTGGCCGAGGCACCTGATAATAAAAAACCGGAAATTCTCAGTGATTTTGAAGATGATGATAAAGCTGCGGTAAAGAAAGAGGAAAAAAACCAGAAATACATTGCTCCTCAGCCATTTGAAAAAGTCAGATTCGAAGAAAACAGATTAAAGGAAGATGAGCCTGTATTTGCAACAGGAATAAAGGCAGAGCCCATAAAAATCGAAGATTCCAATAAGTCTGCAGTTTGGACCAGGATTTTTGGTGATTCGGACGGCTCAAAGGCAAAGGAAGCAGAGAAGCCTTCACCTATAATCAAGCAGGACGAGGCTGTTATAGTAGAAAAGCCTGTTCAGCTTAATCTTTTTGATGAAAAGGTTCTTACCAGGGAAAATGTAAAAGAATATGAGATAATAGGTCAGATTTTTGGAACTTATTGGATCATAGGTTTTAAGGACAAGATATTCCTTATGGATCAGCATGCGGCTCATGAAAAAGTTAATTATGAGCGTATGATGAAGAGATATAAATCAGGAGAACAGCTTTCACAGATGGTTAATCCTCCTGTTATCATTTCTCTTTCTGCAGCTGAAGAGGAGCTTTTCCTTAAATACAGACAGTATTTTGAAAAACTTGGATTTAATATTGAAAACTTCGGCGGTCATGAATACGCTATGAGAGCAATTCCTGTAGATCTTTTTGGCTGCGAGAATGAAAAAGAGATGTTCATAGAGATCCTTGATGAGCTTTCACATGAAACAAGCCTTGACAGAACACCTGATGTCATCAACTACAAGATAGCAAGTATGGCTTGTAAGGCTTCAGTTAAGGGCAATACAAGAATGTCCAGGACTGAGCTTGAAGCCCTTTTAGATGAACTGCTGACACTTGAAAATCCATATAATTGTCCTCACGGAAGACCTACAATTATATCGATGTCCAAGTATGAGATTGATAAGAAATTTAAGCGAGTAGTGGAATGAGTAAACAAAAGCTTGTTGTTTTAACAGGACCAACTGCAGTTGGCAAATCAAAGCTATCAATTGAACTTGCAAAAGCTATTGGCGGAGAGATAATCTCCGCTGATTCTATGCAGGTCTATAAATATATGAATATCGGAACCGATAAGATATCTCCCGATAAAATGGGCGGAGTAAGGCACCACCTTATCGATTTTCTTGACCCTAAGGAAGATTTTAATGTCTTTTTGTTTCAAAAGCTTGTAAAAGAAGCTATAGATGATATTTCTTCAAGAGGGAAAGTTCCGATCCTTGTTGGTGGTACAGGCTTTTATATTCAGGCTGTACTTCGTGACATAGATTTTACTGAAACTGATGAGGATGATTCCTATAGAAAAGAGCTTGAGCAAAGAGCGGAAAACGGTGAAGGCCATGAGCTCTTTGAGGAGCTGAAAAAGGTGGATCCTCAGTCGGCGGAAATAATTCATGAGAACAACTCAAAGCGTGTTATCAGAGCTTTGGAATATTATAAAAAGACAGGAAAAAAGATATCTGAACACAATAAAGAGCAGAGTAATAACGATTCTCCATATGATTTTACCTACTTTGTATTGACAGATGATAGAAAAACGTTATACTCACGCATAGACGCTCGCGTCGATAAAATGATATCCGATGGCCTCGAACAGGAAGTAAGGGACCTTGTTAAGATGGACATTCCAATGACGGCAACGTCCATGCAAAGTCTAGGCTACAGGGAAATGATCGGATATTTAAATGGTGAGTACGACCTTGAAAGAGCAATTTATCTGATAAAGCTCAACACAAGGCACTTTGCTAAGAGACAGCTTACCTGGTTTAGACGTGAAAGAGATGTAATATGGCTGGATAAAGAAGCTTTCGGCCACGATGAAGATTTAATATTGAAAGAGATGCTTAGGATTTATGGAAATGAAAAGTAATATGTATGAAGCCCTTGGTATATCAAGGGAAGTTTATGAGTTTGGAGAAAAGATTTTAAAGGAGCTTGAGCCAAGATTTAAGGCCATAGATGAGACTGCTGAGTACAATCAGCTTAAGGTTCTTAAGGCAATGCAGGATAATAAGGTTAGTGAAGCCTGCCTTCTTGGAACTACAGGCTACGGATATAACGATATCGGAAGAGAAAAGCTTGAAGCAGTCTATGCCTCAGTTTTCCATGCAGAGGATGCTCTTGTAAGACCTCAGATCACATGCGGAACACATGCACTTGCTCTTGCTCTTATGAGTAACCTTCGCCCGGGAGATATGCTTTTTTCTCCTGTTGGAAAGCCTTACGATACATTGGAAGAAGTAATCGGAATAAGACCTTCAAAGGGTTCACTTGCTGAGTATGGAGTTTCATATTCACAGGTAGATCTATTACCTGACGGAAGCTTTGATTTTGAGAATATCAAAAAGGTATTACTTGAAAACGATAATATCAAGCTTGTAACTATCCAGAGATCCAAGGGATATCAGACAAGACCTACACTTTCTGTAGAGAGGATAGGAGAACTCATAAGCTTTATCAAGGGCATTAAAAAAGATGTTCTCTGTATGGTTGATAACTGTTATGGAGAGTTTGTTGAGAGAATTGAGCCCACAGATCTCGGCGCAGATATGGTTGTTGGTTCACTGATAAAGAATCCGGGCGGCGGACTTGCTCCAATTGGCGGATATATTGCAGGTAAAAAAGAGTGTGTTGAAAATGCAGCTTTCAGACTTACTTCTCCAGGACTTGGTAAGGAAGTTGGAGCTTCTCTTGGAATCCTTCCTCAGTTTTATCAGGGATTCTTCCTTGCACCTACTGTAACAGCTTCAGCCTTAAAGGGTGCGATCTTTGCAGCAAATATCTACGAAAAGCTTGGCTTTGATGTTTGTCCAAACGGAAGCGAAGACAGATTTGATATCATTCAGGCAGTTACTTTTGGCAAGCCTGAGGGAGTTATTGCTTTCTGTGAGGGAATTCAGGCTGCAGCGCCTGTTGATTCCTTTGTTACACCAGAGCCTTGGGATATGCCTGGCTATGATGCACAGGTTATCATGGCTGCAGGAGCATTTGTATCAGGCTCATCCATTGAGCTTTCAGCCGATGGACCTATAAAAGAGCCATATTCAGTATTTTTCCAGGGTGGACTTACCTGGCCACACGCTAAATATGGTATTTTAAAGACTTTGCAAAAGCTTTATGATGTAAAAATGATATCTTTGTGATAAACTATTAGCTGTACCATTTTGTACTTTTCTGATCGCCTGGAGAAGCGGCGCATTGCGTTATATCAGAAAGGTAAAGATGAATACAATAAATAATAAGATGTTTGGAAGCAGTGCCTACAAGGAAATGCTTCCTTATGAGCGCTTTATAAGTGCAGGACCAGAGTGTCTTACAGATGCAGAGCTGCTTGCTATCATTATTCGTACAGGCAGTGGCAATTCCTCACCAATAGAAATTGCCCATGAGATATTAGGCTTATCCAACGGTAAAGAGAGAGGGCTAAATGGCCTCTTTTCCCTGACACTTGATGAACTTAAAAGTGTTCACGGCATTGGAGAAGTTAAGGCTGTTAAGCTAAAATGCCTTACGGAGCTTGCTAAGAGAATGGCTGTTCAGAGTTCTTTTAGCGGAACTTTCTTTGAGTCATCCAGACAGATTGCATCCATATATATGGAGAAGATGCGACATGAAGAAAGGGAAAAGGCAGTACTTCTTTGCCTCAATAATAAGCATAAGCTTATAAATGAGTCTGTATTATCCATAGGTACGGTTAATTCAGCTTCGGTGTCTCCAAGAGACATATTTACACATGCGCTTAAAAGTGGTGCATCTTGTATAGTTCTTTTGCATAATCATCCAAGCGGAGATCCGACTCCGTCAAGGGCAGATGCGGAACTTACCAATAAGATCAGCGAATCAGGCAATATGCTTGATATCAGGCTTATAGATCATATTATTATAGGAAATCAGTCATATTACAGCTTTGGAGAAAAAGGGCTTTTATGGCAATAAGGAGAAGAAATGGCTAATATTTTTGGAATTGATCTTGGAACAAGCAATATCAAAATCTTCAACAGGGATGAAGACAGTCTTACAGTAGAGAAGAACATGATCGCAATTGAAAATAAGACAAATATCTTCGCTTATGGAAACTCTGCATACGAGATGTATGAGAAGGCTCCTGACAAGATCAAGATATCATATCCTCTTAACAGCGGTGTTATTGCTGATATTGAGCATATGGAGACACTTGTTAAACTCTTTATAACAGATCAGATGAAGGGCAGCGTTAAGCCTTGTGATGTTTATATTGCTGTACCTAAGGACGTTACAGAAGTTGAGAGAAGAGCTTTCCATGATCTTATAAATGACGCCGGAATCAAGGCTAAAAAGATCATGATGGTTAAAAAGCCTCTTGCTGACGGACTTGGAATGAACGTAGATGTTATGAACTCTCAGGGTGTTTTGGTTGTAAATGTTGGCTATGACACAACAGAGATCTCAATCCTTTCACTTCGCGGTATCGTTGTAAGTAAGCTTATTAAGGTAGGCGGCAAGAAGTTTGATGAATCCATCAGAAACGTTATCCGTAAGGAATTCGGACTTCTTATTGGTGAAAAGACATCTGAAAACGTAAAGATTTCTCTTAAGGAGCTCGAAAAAGAGGGTAAGGACGCCGTTGTATACGGAAGAGATATTGTTACAGGTCTTCCTGTTGAGAGAAAGATTCCTACAGATCTTCTTAACCAGGCACTTGTTGAGAACTTTGATGTTATTCTTGATAATGTTAAAGCTACTCTTGAGAAGACTCCACCAGAACTTGCTGCTGATATCTTCAAGCACGGATTATATCTCACAGGTGGTGCTTCACAGGTTTGCCATCTTGCACAGAGACTTAGCAATGGTGTTGGTCTTAACGTAAATATTGCTGAGAACCCTATTGGTTCCGGAGCTCTTGGTCTTGCCAAGATTATTAAAGATGATCAGTATAAACCTCTTGCATATGGAATCGAAGAGGATAGATAAATGAGTCCCATCATAAGGCAAAGAGGAGAAGAATTTACCCTTCCAAGTAAATATCTCCTCTTTATTTTAACAATTCTATGTACGGCGTTAATTGTTATCACATTTAACACTAATCTGTTCACGGGTCCTTTGAACTCGTTTGCAGGTGTTTTTGTTGTGCCATTTCAAAAGGGGATCACAATCTGTTCAAGCTATATAAAAGAGACTACAGATAAACTTGCCTCCATTACACAGCTTCTTGATGAAAATGAGAAGCTAAAGAGTCAGATAGATGAGCTCACTATTGCCAATACAAACCTTGAACAGGAAAAATATGAGCTCACTGAGCTTCGTGAGTTATATGAACTTGATTCAAAGTATAGTGATTACCCTAAGACCGGAGCCAGGATCATCGCCAAGGATGCGGGCAACTGGTATTATTCTTTTGTTATAGATAAGGGTTCTGATGATGGCATTGCAGTCGATATGAATGTCATTGCAGGTGCAGGGCTTGTAGGAAGAGTAATTGATGTTGGACCTGACTGGGCAAAGGTTCAGTCTATAATTGCTGATAATTCTGCTGTGAGTGGAATGGTTCTTTCATCTTCTGACAACCTTATCGTTACAGGAGATTTAGAGCTCTACAGAAGCGGATATATAAGCTTTTCTAAACTTGTTGATGATGCAGATAAGGTTAGCATCGGTGACAAGATTGTGACTTCAAATATCAGTGATAAGTATCTTCCCGGAATTCTGATAGGATATATTTCTACTTTGGAAGATGATTCAAATAATCTTACTAAGTCAGGAACTCTTTCTCCTGCAGTGGACTTTGAACATATGAATGAAGTACTTGTGATATTACAAGTTAAGAATAATGGTGGAAATTAAGATTTTTTATGAATATTAGGCGTATACTTGTAAACTTCATATTTATCATAGTTTCATTTATTTTACAGACTACGCTTTTCAGGGCACTGGACTTTGGTGGAATAGCGCCCAATGTCCTTATGATAATGACTTCTTCTACAGCTTTTATCAAGGGAGATAAAGCGGGACTTTTAACAGGCTTTTTCTGCGGCCTTTTAGTCGATATTTTCTTTGGAACATATCTGGGCTTTTTTGCACTAATTTACATGTATATTGGATTTATTGTAGGAAAGCTTCACATTATCTTTTTTTCACAAAATGTTGCTATCCCTATCCTGGTAATAACAATATCAGACTTTGTTTTTGGCTTTGTCTGTTATGTCCTGATGTTCTTGTTCAGGACCAAATTTAATATCGGCTATTATATGCAGACAGTAATATTACCTGAGGTTGTGTATACAGCTATCGTAGCCATATTTATTTATCCGATCATCCTTAAGGTCAATAATATCATTGATGAAAAGGAACAAAGGAGCGCCAAGAAATTTGTTTGATGAAATAAAAGAAAACATAATTAAATTCATAACATCCAGAGCAGTCATTGTTTCTTTTGTTCTGTTTACTTTGGCCTGTGTAATGATATACAGGCTTTTTTCGCTGCAGATAATAAATGGTGAGTATTATCTTGATACTTTTAAGTTAAGGATCAAAAAAGAGAAGACCATAGCTGCTACAAGAGGAAATATCTATGACAGAAACGGCAATCTTTTAGCTTACAATGAACTTGCCAATTCTGTAACTATAGAAGACGTTTATAAGTCAGGTTCAGGCAAAAACACAGCGATTAACCAGACTTTAAATGCTCTTATTGATATCATCGAGGAAAATGGTGATACAGTAGATCAGGATTTCAATATTATCCTTAATGAGAGCAATGAATTTGAGTTTAAGGTAACAGGGAATTCACTTCTTAGATTCCTGGCAGATGTTTATGGACACACATCTATAAATGACCTTAAGTACGAGGAAAAGACAAAAACTCCTGAGAATGTTATTGATGACCTCTGCAAAAAATTTGGTGTAGGAGAGTATGAAACTCCCGGAGTATCTTCTTCTTTTGTTGCAAGAAGGGGCTATACCAATGACAGAGCTCTTAAGGTTTTGACAGTTCGTTACAATATGGATTCTAACAGTTATCAGAAGTACATTGATACTACAGTTGCTTCTGACGTAAGTGACCAGACAGTTGCTGATGTTATGGAGAATCTGGGCATGCTTGAGGGTGTTTCTATCGAGGAGAATACAGCCAGAAAGTATGTTGATGCACAGTATTTCTCACATCTTCTTGGTTATACAGGTAAGGTTTCAGAGGATGAACTTGCTGAGCTTCAGCAGATAAATTCAAGCTATGGCCTTAATGATACTGTTGGTAAATCCGGAATTGAGCAGGCTATGGAGTCTGTGCTTCAGGGAACAAAGGGATCTGAGACTGTTTATGTAGATAATACGGGTCAGGTTATCGAGACCAGCAATTATGTGGATTCTATTGCCGGTAACGATGTTTATCTTACTATTGATAAGGATCTGACTGAAGCCTGTTACGATATTATTGAGCAGTCACTTGCTGGTATCCTTGTTTCCAAGATCCAGAATGTAAAGACATACACATATACAGAGACAAGTAGCTCAAGCAGTATTGTAATCCCGATCTATGATGTTTATTATGCTATTTTTGACAACGACGTTGTTGATATACCTCATTTTGCTGAGGATGATGCAAAAGAAACAGAGAAAGCAGTATATGAGGCTTTCACAACTAAGAACGCTGCAGTTCTTTCAAGACTCAGGGAAGAATTTGAAACTGCAAAGACTCCTTATAATGCCCTTAGCAGTGAATATCAGTGGTACATGAGCCATATTGCATCAATGCTTTATTCTGATGGTGTTATCAATTCTACTCTTGTAGATAAAGAAGATGATGTATATGTTGCATGGACAACAGATGAGACAATTTCTCTTACTGAATACTTAAAATATGCTATCGCTATGAACTGGATCGATGTTTCTAAACTCAGCATCGACAATCAGTACGCAGATTCTGAAGAAATCTTTGCTCAGATAGTAGATTACATCATTGATGAGATGTCATCTGATTATGACTTCCAGACAAGGCTCTATAAATATCTTTTGCTGGATGGAAACATAAGTGGCACTCAGGTTTGCAACCTCCTTCTTGAACAGGATAAAGTTACTTTATCAGATGAAGAGCAGGGAATATGGGATAGAGGCGGAGAGACAGCCTATACCTTTATGACTAACAGGATTTCCAACCTGGATATTACACCTGCGCAGCTTGCTCTTGATCCATGCACAGGATCAATGGTTGTTACAGACGTTAATTCAGGTGATGTGCTGGCTATAGTTTCGTATCCCGGATACGATAACAACAAAATGGCAAACGGCGTTGATGCTGAGTATTACGCCAAACTTAGAAGTGATAAGTCAAATCCTCTGTACAACTATGCCACACAGCAGAAGACAGCTCCAGGTTCTACCTTTAAGATTGTTTCTGCGACAGCAGGCCTTACAGAAGGAGTTATTACAACTGATTCAACAATTTATTGCGGCGGTATTTTTGATAAGCTCGATCATCCGCCAAGGTGTTGGATATATCCTAGTGGACACGGTAACTTAAATGTTACAGGTGGTATCCGTAATTCATGTAACGTATTTTTCTATGAAGTTGGTTACAGACTTGGTCTTTTGGGTAGTTCTTATTCATCAGAGACCGGTCTTGAAAAGCTTGCCCAGTATGCAGATATGTATGGTCTTACAGAAAAATCAGGCATAGAAATTGCAGAATCAGAGCCTTCTGTATCAGATCAGGACGCTGTTCGTTCTGCTATTGGACAGGGTAGTCATTCATATACAACTATAGGACTTGCAAGATATGTAACAACTATTGCAAATAGTGGTACATGTTATAATCTTTCTCTTATAGATAAAACTACCGATTCAAGCGGTAATCTGCTTGAAGAGTACAGTGCATCTGTCAGAAATACTATCGATATGCCTCAGTCTTACTGGAATGCTATTCATTTAGGTATGAGACAGGTTGTACAGGACAAATCCTATTATGCAAATCTTGGAGTTAACGTAGCCGGTAAGACAGGTACAGCGCAGGAATCAAAGAGTAGACCAAACCACTCGCTCTTTATCTGCTATGCACCTTATGAAAAGCCTGAAATTGCAATTGCAACACGAATTGCTTATGGTTATACCTCAAGCTATGCTGCACAGATCACAAAAGAAGCTCTTTCTTATTACTTTGAACTTAGAGATGAGGATGATATTCTTTCAGGTACAGCAAGAGAACTTCAGGATGGTGCTACAAACGCCGACTAATGGGGGAAAAATGTTAAAGAAATACAAGATAATGGATTATGACTTTCCTTTAGTCATAATGGTAATTGGTCTTACAATATTTGGAATAATGGCTATCAGCTCAGCTAATCCTTCCTATGTCTCCAAACAGACAGCAGGTATGGTTTTTGGCGTGGTTTTAATGGTTTTTATTTCACTACTTGATTATTCGGTTTTGATAAAACTTTACATTCCGTTTTATATACTGAATGTAGCTCTTTTGGGCCTTGTTTTATCTCCCTTGGGTAGCAGCACAAACGGAGCTCAAAGATGGATAAACTTATTTGGAATAACATTCCAGCCATCAGAGGCAGCCAAAATTTTATTGATTTTATTTTATGCTCAGTTTATCATGAAATATAAGGACAAAGTTAAGAACATAAGCTTTGTTCTGATTTGCTTGGCACTGCTTGCGCTTCCTTTGGGACTAATCTTTAAGCAGCCCGACCTTTCAACATGTATCATGGTAATGATGATTTTCTCATCAATGATCTTTGTTGCCGGGGTGAATTGGAAGCTAGTCGTCTTTGTTTTATCTGTTTCTATTCCTTCAGTATTATTTATAATTTATAATGCTGTTCAGGAAGACAGCAGTATTCTTAAGGACTATCAGCAGCGTAGAATTCTTGCATGGCTACATCCTGAAGAGTATGCTAATTCTGAGGCTTATCAGACACTTAATTCTATGATGGCTATTGGTTCAGGTCAGCTTTACGGCAAGGGTTATAACACCAACGAGATAAGCTCTGTTCTTAATGGCGGATTTATTTCTGAGTCCCAGACAGACTTCATTTTCACTGTTATCGGTGAAGAGTTTGGTTTCATTGGGGCATGTATTGTTGTGGTTTTGATTCTTGGCATTGCTATTGAATGCTTCATGATCTCCATGAGAGCCAAGGATAAAGCAGGCGAGGTAATCGCCGCAGGCGTTGGAGGCTGGATAGGCTTCCAGGGCATTATAAACATAGGAGTTGCAACCGGAGTTCTGCCCAATACAGGACTTCCACTTCCTTTTGTAAGTGCCGGTCTGACTTCACTTTTAAGTGTTTATGTAGGCATTGGCTTTGTGCTCAATGTCAGACTTCAAGGAAATAAATATATTTTGGGGAGAGGTTAAAGTATATGAATATAGCTTTAATTGCACATGATGCGAAAAAGAAACTTATGCAGAATTTCTGCATAGCTTATAGAGGAATCCTTAGTAAAAATGATCTTTATGCTACAGGAACTACAGGAAGACTTGTAGAAGAGGTAACAAATCTTTCAATTCACAAGTATCTTGCAGGACATCTTGGTGGTGCTCAGCAGCTTGGCGCAGCAATAGAGCACAACGAAATCGACCTTGTGATCTTTTTAAGAGATCCATTAACAGTAAAATCTCATGAACCTGATATAAGCAATATCATGTCACTTTGTGATATGCATAATATTCCTGTTGCCACCAATCTGGCATCAGCTGAGCTTTTACTTAAGTCATTGGATAGGGGAGATTTTGAGTGGCGTGAGATGTACAAGTAAGATAGCTTTATTATTGTGTCTTTTAGTAGGAACAACTGGACTTACCGGCTGTTCTTACTTTTCATATTCTGCAAAGTACTCTGTATCTTCATCAACTGAAGATGTCAGAAATACATATTATTATCCTACTTTTGCTTCAGATCTTTGCGTAGCAGACGGTGATATAACAGGAGATGAGGATGTTATTTCTTCTGATGTCAGCGCCGGTCTTTTTGATCTCAATAACAAAGAAACCTTATATGCCAAAAATGTTAATCTCCAGGTTCATCCTGCAAGCCTGACAAAGGTCATGACTGCTCTTGTTGCGTTAAAATACGGCAAGCTTGATCAGGTTCTTGTTGCGGACAGTAATGTCTATGTCAATGAGAGCGGAGCTCAAAAGGTGAATCTTAAGGAGGGCGACAGACTAACTCTTGATCAGGCACTTAGGATCCTGCTTATATATTCAGCTAATGATGTAGCTAATCTTATTGCCACTAATATTGGAGGATCCATTGAAGGGTTCACAGATATGATGAATAAGGAAGCTCTTGCTATAGGAGCGACCAATTCTCATTTTACAAATCCTCACGGTTTAACGGATGAGGATCATTATGTTACAGCTTATGATATGTATCTGATATTCAATGCTGCCATGCAGTATGAGACCTTCAGCGAAATAATAAATATGACTGAATACAGCACAAACTATCTTGATTCATCAGGTAACTCAAAGGAAGTTTCTGTATCCAATACTAATGCGTATCTTCAAGGCACCCAGTCAGCGCCTATGGGGGTTACAGTTATTGGCGGTAAAACCGGTACAACATCTGCTGCCGGTCATTGCCTTATCCTGCTTGCAAGAGATACAAACGGAAGTCCTTACATCGCAGTTATCATGCGCGATACAGACAGTGGTACACTTTACTCAGACATGTCATCTTTGCTTTCAGAAATAACCAAATAGAGTTGTTTTTTAACATGTAATATTCTATAATTATTACAAGAATTTAAATTCTAACTAGCAGGAGGGTATGCCGATGGTTCAGTTAATTGTTGGGAAAAAGGGTAAAGGAAAGACAAAATGTTTATTGGACAAGGTTAATACCGAGGTTAAGAATGTACTCGGAAGCGTAGTATTTCTTGATAAGAACACCAAGCACATGTATGAATTAAACAATAAGATCAGACTTATTGTAGTTCCAGAGTTTATGATTTCAAATTCTGATGAGTTTATCGGATTCGTAAGTGGTATTATTTCTCAAGACCACGATCTCCAACAGATGTATTTTGATGGATTTTTAAATATCTCTTGTCTCGAGGGCAAGGACATAACAGAAACTATTGACAAGCTCGAAAAGCTTTCTGAGAAGTTCAATATTGATTTCATCTTAAGCGTTTCAATGGATGAATCAGAGCTTCCTGAAAATGTTAGATCCAAGGTTGTAATTTCACTTTAATTTTAAAGTATAATATATATAAGCCGCGGGCTTTCCGCGGCTTATATATTGTAAAAAAGTATAAAGGTTGGGAAAATGGCTAAGAAAAACAGCCGCGTAACAAAATATCCGGGCAATATAAATAATATAAACATTGGAATGATATTCTTTTCCGTAATGGCTATCTATATCGTTATCAGTGTCATTACTTATATGCGCAGGGATCATATAGTCGGATATCAGGTTAAAGAGGGAGCTCTTTCAACAAATAATATCTATGATGCTGTGGCTGTTCGTACAGAGAAGATCATAACCAGTGACAATGCAGGTTATGTCAATTATTTTGCAACAGAAGGCGGAAGAGTTGCAGTAGGAAATCTTGTTTATACAGTTGATGAGTCAGGGCAGCTTCTTGAGTATCTTAAATCACAAGGTTCTGAAGAAGTCGCACTTGGTGATGAGGACTTATCTGAACTTCGAAGCCAGATTGTAAATTTTGATTCATCCTTTGATCCTCAGAATTTTTATACTGTATATGATTTTAAGGTCAGCATAGATGGAACTGTTCAAAAGCTTTCAAACAGTAGTATTCTGCAGAATATACAATCTCTTAATTCAAACAGTGGAACACTTTCATCTATTGGATATAAAAATGCTCCTGACACAGGAATAGTCGTGTATTCTATTGATGGATATGAGGATCTGACACTTGAGACTATGACTCTTGATAAGCTCGACCAAAAGAACTATGAAAAGACTCAGCTTATCAATAATACTCTTGTTAAGGCGGGGGACCCTGTATATAAGCTATGCACAAGTGAAGAATGGTCTATAATTATAAATGAACAGGATCCTGAAAGACTTCAGGAATTTGAGGATCTTGAATATATCAAGGTCAGATTCATTAAAAACCAGGATGAATCATGGGGTAAGGTCACTACCTATACGAATGTGGATGGCCAAAGCTTCGTTCAGCTTACATTTACAAATTCCATGATAACTTTCTGCAGAGACAGATTTTTAAATGTGGAGCTAATAACAGAGGATGAGACAGGACTTAAGATTCCTAATTCTTCAATTGTGAATAAGAGCTTTTTCCTGATTCCTAAGGCTTACCTCATTAACAATAATGACAACACCTCAGGAGTACTAAGGGAAAAGTACGATGAACAGGGTAATGCCACTACCGAGTTTGTTTCACTTAATGTATATAATGAGACAGATACTGAGTATTACATTGATACGGACACATTAAGGGCTGGTGATAC
>NZ_SVFW01000026.1:32007-55255 GCF_015056685.1 Butyrivibrio sp.
TTTGTTTCACTTAATGTATATAATGAGACAGATACTGAGTATTACATTGATACGGACACATTAAGGGCTGGTGATACACTGATAAAGCCTGATTCTAATGAAAGATATACTGTTAGTAAGACAGATACTCTTATTGGGGTTTATAATATAAACAAAGGTTATGCAGATTTCAGACAGGTTAAGATCCTTTATCAGAATGATGAGTACGCCATAGTTCGTTCCAATACTATGTATGGACTTAATGTATATGACTATATAGTTCTTGATTCATCAACAGTTGATGAGAAGTCAGGAAAGGCAGATGAAGCAAGCGAGTCATCTGATGAAGTAAGTGAGGAACCTGCGCAAGAGTCCACAGAAGGCATATCTGAAGATTCGTCAGCATCAGCTTCTTCTCAGGGGTAAAATTTTAAAAATTGTTAAAAAAACCATATAAATTTGACATAATACGTAAAACTACGATAATATTATATGAGTGTTGGGAAAAATAATTGTGAGGAGCATTAGATAAAATGAGTGTAATGGATAAATTCTTAAAAGCAATTCAGCTTAATGGGGATGAAGATGGTTATTATGACGAGGATGACACTTATTATGATGGTGGGTCCAAGATCGAGTCAATAAATAATCAGGCTCCAATTGGTAAGGATGATCCCACTATTGATGTTTCCGAGGAAAAGGCAAAAAAACCTGCACCAAAGGTTGTTCCATCCAGGTCAAAGAAAGCTTTATCAGCTGCCGGTATGGAAGTTTGCGTGATCAAACCTACATCTGTTGAGGATGCAAGGGAGATAACAGAAACACTTTTAGCAAATCGCACAGTTGTGCTTAATTTAGAAGGTCTTGATGTAGATATTGCACAGAGGATCATAGATTTTACATCAGGTTCAACATTTGCAATTTCAGGTAATCTTCAGAAGATATCAAGATACATCTTCATTATTACACCGGCATCAGTTGATATTTCAGGCGATTTCCAGAATATTTTGAGTGGCTTCGGTAGTGGAATACCAGAGGGACCTCATCAAATCGATTAATATAACAAGCTGCTGCATTCGCAGCAGCTTAATTTTTGTTTAGAAGAATAGAGGATACTAGGTATGGAAAGTTTAGTTGTTAACTATGGTGGGAAGCCATGTTATGAGATCATGTTTGAAAAGAATTTTGAAGGGCTAAGTGATAAGGTTAGGGAGCTTGGCTTTGAGGGCAGGAAAATAGCTATAATTACTGATAGTAATGTTGAGAAGTTATATGCAAAGGATGTTCAAAAGGAACTTAATAAGGTATCAAAGACAGTTATAACTTATGCAATCCCTGCCGGTGAAGATAATAAGAATCTCAAAGAAATTGAGAAAATCTATAAGGTTTTGATTGAAAATCATTTTGACAGACATGACCTTGTTGTTGCACTTGGGGGCGGTGTTGTTGGTGATATGGCAGGTTTTGCTTCTGCAACATATCTTAGGGGAATTGATTTTATTCAGATTCCTACAACTCTTTTAGCTCAGACAGACAGCAGCATTGGTGGTAAGACTGGTGTTGATTTTGACGAGTATAAAAATATGGTAGGCGCATTCCATATGCCTCGTCTTGTGTATATGAATATTTCTACTCTTAATTCCTTAAGTGACAGGCAGTATGCTTCAGGATTTGCAGAAGTTATGAAGCATGGTCTTATTAAAGATGCTTCTTTCTATTCATGGCTTATTGAGAACATGTACGAGATTGAAGACAAGGATACAGATGTAGTTCTTGAGATGGTAAAAAGAAGCTGCGAGATCAAGAAAGCAGTCGTTGAAAAGGATCCCACAGAAAAGGGAGACAGAGCTCTGCTTAATTTTGGTCATACTCTTGGACATGCTATTGAAAAGGCAAAAGGATTTACATTAACTCACGGTGAGTGCGTAGCTCTTGGCTGTGTTGCAGCAGCTTTTATCTCCTGGAAAAAAGAGCTGATCGCTATGGAAGAATACTACGAGATCAGGGATATGTTTGTTCCCTTTAATCTCCCTATATCAGTAGAAGACCTTGAGCCTTCAGAGGTGATAAAGCTCACAAAGTCAGATAAAAAGGCTGATGGAGATAAGATTAAGTTTATTCTCCTTAAAAAGATTGGAAAAGCATTTATTGATACAACCGTTACCGAAGAAGAGATGAATGCTGCTTTAAATGAAATTATCTACGTTGAGAATGGAGACTGATCAGTTTTTATGAATACAAATATATCTAAAAAGAAAAAAATCTTTTTGCTGGTTGATTTTTTGATGATAATCCTTTTAGTTTTTTTAGACCAGTTTACTAAGTACCTTGCAGTTATCCATTTGGAAGACAAGCCTGCTATAAAGATAATTGACGGCGTATTAGAGCTTAATTTCTTAAAAAACAGTGGCGCTGCCTTTGGTCTTTTGCAGAATCAGAAGGTTTTCTTTATCCTGGTTGCTGTAATGATACTTTGCATTATAGCTTATGTTCTCTTTAGAATGCCTGATGACAAAAAGTACAATATCATGCATATTTTACTTGTTATGATCGCAAGTGGTGCAGCCGGGAACATGATAGACAGAGTTCGCAACGATTATGTTGTTGATTTCATCTATTTTGTTATCATCAATTTTCCGATATTTAACGTAGCAGATATATATGTTACTGTTTCAACATTTTTGTTTGTGATCCTTTTTCTTTTTTACTATAAAGAGAATGATTTCAATTTCCTTAGCTTTAACCAGCAAAAGAAATTTAGGGAAAAATAATGGATAGTGAAAACAAATTATTTGAATATGTTGTAAGTGATGAATATGAAGGACTAAGGATAGATAAGCTTTTATCTGAGCTTAGCCCTTCTTTTTCTCGCACTTATATAAAAAAACTTATTGATGACAAAAAGGTCTTTTGCAATGGAAAAAATGTAAAGGCAAGCTTTTGTATCTCTGAAAATGATTATATCAAAATGGAGATTCCGCCCGCTGAGATTCCTGAGATATTGCCTCAGGATATTCCGCTGGACATAATCTATGAGGACGAAGATGTACTTGTTGTAAATAAGCCAAAAGATATGGTCGTCCATCCTGCTGCAGGTCATTATAAGGATACTCTGGTAAACGCTGTTATGTATCACTGTCATGATAATTTATCAGGTATTAACGGTGTTATGAGGCCGGGAATTGTTCACAGGATTGATAAAGATACTACGGGATCAGTTATTATCTGTAAAAATGATAATGCACATCAAAAAATAGCAAAGCAACTCAAAGAGCATTCTATAAATCGTGTATATCATGCAATTTGCTACGGCGTAATTAAAGAGAATGAGGGCACCATCGAAACCCTTATTGGCAGAAGCACTAATGACAGAAAGAAAATGGCTGTAGTTACAAGTGGCGGTAAAGAAGCGGTTACTCATTTTCGCGTTCTAAAGCGATTTGAGGAAGATAATATGACTTATATAGAGTGCAGACTTGAAACAGGCAGAACCCATCAGATTCGTGTTCATATGGCTCATATTGGACATCCTCTTTTGGGAGATGAAGTGTATGCCGGAAACAGGAAGAGCAGATTTAAATTAAAGGGGCAGTGCTTACACGCCAAGACTCTTGGCTTTATACATCCCACAACAAAAGAGTATATAGAAACGGATGCGCCGCTACCTGAGTATTTTTCACATTTGCTCAATGTTCTTAAATAAGGTAAAATAAGAAAAAGGGGAAAGGGGTGATGTATATGAATACTATAATCACTATTGGAAGACAATTCGGATCAGGCGGAAGAGAAATAGGAGAGATGGTCGCCGATCATTTCGGGATTAAGTGTTATGACAAGGAGCTTCTTTCTAGAGCAGCAAAAGAGAGTGGCTTTTGCGAGGAGATGATTCAGAATCATGATGAGCGTCCTACAAATTCTTTTCTTTACAACCTTGTAATGGACACATATTCATTTGGATATAATTCTTCAAGTTTTGTTGACATGCCTATCAGCCACAAAGTTTTTTTGGCACAGTTTGATACTATCAAAAAGATTGCTCAGGAAGGCCCTTGCGTTATTGTTGGAAGATGTGCAGATTATGCATTATCTGATTTTCCAAATGTTCTTAATCTCTTTATCACGGCTGATGAAGAGTGCAAGATAAAGCGCATAAAAGAGCGTTTTGAGGATATCACAACAGATGACAAGGCAAGAGAGATGATGAATAAAAAGGATAAACAGCGTCAGAGCTATTACAACTATTATTCATCCAAGAAATGGGGCAGAGCTGACAGCTATGACCTTTGCATCAATTCAAGCATTCTCGGTATAGATGGTACCGTGAAATTTATTACTCAGTATATTGAAGACTATGAGCTTTCCAAGAAACTTTGATTCACCTATAGAGGGCCTGGCTTAATTGTCAGGCCTTTCATGGAGGATGAGCTATGTGGAAGCGTGCGCAGGAAAGATTTAGAACGCGAAGCCTGATTGCTACACTCATTCTTATGCTGATCGTGTTCTTATATTCTACTGTTTACGTTCTCTATGTAAAAAACTATACTAGAGACCAAAGTTATTTAGAACTCAAAAAATCCACCGATGAAGCCATAAGCTCCATCGAGGGTGAGTTTCGTGCGGACCGTAATATGTTACGGCTTATTTCTAAAATTATCTCCGAGTCCGGAGAATCTTTACATTCCCTAGGTGTTACCAGATATTTGAATATTTATTATGTAAATTCCAATATTTCAGAGGCTGCTATTCTTACGCCCAGAAATGAAGTCATTAGAATTTCAGGAAAAGATATTGATGCAACCGGGATTTTGGATTTTAATTCTGTGCTTGAGAAGGGAGAACATATTTCAACCCTTCAAAGAGATCTTGAAATTCCCTCAGTTTTGGATATTAGAAGCTTTGTTCCTATAAGGAAGGATGACAGAACAATAGCTTTTATATATGGCACCACAACACCTGCAGGTATTATTGATGCATGGTCTCCTGAAGTATATAACGGCCATGGCATTATTTCTATCATTGAAAGAGATACCGGAAAGTACCTTATAGATGGCAAAAACCGAATAAATACCTATTTTGATGAGTCAACTCTAAAGCTCCTTGCCATAAGTACAGGGAAAACTCTGGATGAAAACATAAAAAGCGGAAAAAGCGGCTATGCTATTGTTCGTGACCATTCAACAAATGAAATAATGTATTATTGCTATCTGCCAATGACAATAGCCAATTGGGAGATGGTTCTTAGCGTTCCGGAAAAATATGTCTACGAAGCAGTAAGACCAATGCATATTGGCATATATCTGCTTATTGCCGCAGAGGCTATTTCTCTTATTATTTATTTCTTTTACATTATCCATATTACAACCGGTTCCCTTAAAGGCATGGAAAGAAGAGCTAATATGGATGCTCTAACGGGCCTTCAAAACAGAAACAGGTACGAATATTTTTGCCAGCATCTACAGCAGGGGACAGATGGTATGGCATGTATTTACTTTGATGTAAATGGCCTTCATGAGCTCAATAATACCCAGGGCCATGTGGCCGGTGATAATATGCTAAAAACCATAGCATCAATTATAAGCGCCGAATTTGGCGAAAATAACACCTATAGGATTGGCGGTGATGAATTTGTAGCATTCAGGTATGAAAGGGATGAACAGGCCGTAAGAAAGGACCTTAGAAGGGTTCTTGATGATATTGAAAAAGAAAATTACCATGTTGCAAGTGGTCTTGCCATGGCAACACCTGATAAGAAGCTTTTAACAGTAATCAAGCTTGCTGAGGAGGAGATGTATCGCGATAAAGAGCTCTATTACAAATCAATTGGAAAGGAGATGCGAGGATGAGCCGTTTTTCTCAAAAGTGCATACTTCTATTCCTGTGTTTTGTGATGACTTTTTTGACCGGTTGCTATGGTAAGCTTCCTGATCTTGAAAATCATACGCTTGAAGATGCTTACGACAATGATGCAGTTGTTTTTAAGACTTTATATTCTTCGGAGGTTATTAATCTAAACTACCTGGTGACAAGTTCTGCTGTTGATACAGCAGTTTGTGCCAATGTTATAGATGCTCTTGTTGACTATGACACAAAGGGCAATATTATCCCCGGACTTGCTGAGAGCTGGGAGTCAAATGAGGATTTTACTGAGTGGACTTTTCATTTAAGGGACGGAATAAAATGGGTCGACTACAACGGCAATTATTATGCAGATGTAGTAGCTGATGACTTTGTATGTGCTGCAGAATATGTTAATAATGCTGCCAATGATACAGATTGTCAGTACATGTATTCGACAGGTGCTGTGGTCTTAAATGCCCAGAAATACTATGAATTTACATCGTATGTCTTAAACCCCGATGATTTTGAGGAAATACCGGAAAAGACAATCCCTTCTGATATTGGAGTTGTGGCAGAAGATGATAAGACTTTGAAATACATCCTGGAAAAACCATGTCCCTTTTTTACCAGCGTTTTATCTTATACAACGTATCTCCCAATCTGCAGAGAGTACCTTAATGAGATTGGAAGTGTTTTTGCTACAGACAATGAGTTTCTGTTATATAACGGAGCTTATATACTGCATTATTTTAAACCACTTGAAAAGCAGATATTTGTAAAAAATCCCACCTATTGGGATAAGAAAAACGTCTATCTTGACAGGATTGAAAATTATTATGATGCTGATGCTCTGTTAATTGGGCCAGAGCAATATATGAATGGCTCTGTTGATAAGGCAATCATAAGTCCTGATCATCTTGATGAGTATATGAGTAACCCTGAATATGCAGAGAATATTCACAGGTCAAGACCGGATAGCTCTTTTTCATATTTTTATTCCTTTAATTATGAACCATTATTTGATAAAAGATATGAACCTGATAACTGGAAAAAAGCTGTAGAAAACTTGAGCTTTAGAAAAGCTGTCATGTCTTCCATAGACAGGGTAAGTATTTTAAAGCTCTATGAACCATACGATCCGGAAATTCTTATAAATAACACGATCACTCCTAAAGGCTCTAATTCTTTTAACGGGAAAGATTATACATCTTATGGGAAACTTGCGTATCACGCCGGAAATGACTCTTTTGACCCTAAAAAAGCAAGAATCTACAGAGATCTTGCGAGGCTTGAACTTACGCCAAAGGGGGTGACTTTTCCAATAAAAATGCTTATGCCATATAATCCTTCAACAGAAGGGTGGAAGCAGGAAGCATATATGATGGAGGAACAGATAGAATCGACTTTAGGAAAGGATTTTATCGATGTTATAGTAACCGCCGGGAGCGATATGGGGTTTTTACTCTCAGTTCGCATGGCAGGTAAATATGCTTTTATGAAATGCCGATGGGGCGCGGATTATGAGGATCCTCAAACCTGGACAGAGCCCTTTGAAGATGATGGAGACTACACATTCTGGCAGCTTTCTGATAATTCAGAGATAAAAAAGATACATAAGAAATGGCGGGAGCAGATTGATCTTGCTTCTTCGATTACTGACGATAATGACAGGAGATTTACTGAGTTTGCAGAGGCTGAAAATATTATCATCAGTAATGCTATTGTGGTTCCGTTTTCTATTATGAATGGTGATGGATATATCATGTCAAAGCTAAATGAGTTTGAAGGCGAGTATTCTTCCTATGGAATGGCAAGACAGCGCTATAAATACTATAAGAAGCACGAAAAATCTATGAATCTGGAAGAATATGAAAAAGCTTATGCTGAATGGATTGAATGAGACTTTCATGTTTTTTGATATTACTTGAAATAATATTGCAGAATATACAAAATTTAATACAAATTTAATTGGTTAGCTATAAAGTAGATGATATCTTAAAGCCAAAGAACAACGAGTGTGTTTGTATTACACATTCTTTTGCATAGAAAGGAATCTATGCTCTGATTTTTCAAGGAGGAAAAATTATGGCAGCCAGTATTAGTAATAATGTCAGTCAAATGTACCGCAATGTTGCAAATGCCACTAAAACGGCGAAAGTAGCGGGAAAGTCAAATGCAAGATCTGCTGATAAATCCAAAGATGTTAGTAATAAAGCCTCAGTATTTGGAACAGGCCTTGGAAACAGCGCCACAGTTTCTTTTTCTCCCGAAGTTGAAATGTATGGCAAGGTTGTTGACCTGCTTCAAAAGAAATACGAAAACGCCGATGTATTTGTGGCCGGGCCTGATGATGATCTGTCGCAGATAGGCGGAGATCTTGAATATAGCATTATTCTTTCCGAAGATGAGATGAAGCTTCTTGCTTCTGATGATGAAAAAGATAAAGAGGCAAAAGATAAGCTTCTGGGAAAAATTGATGATGCAATGACCAAGATCAGTGATATGAGCAAAAAGATCAGCGAAAATACTGATGATAAAGATGAGATTTCCAATTTTGGAATCAGCATTGGAAAAGATGGAAAATTAAATTTCTTTGCAGATATAAATGGAAACTCTTATAGCAATAATTCTTTAGACGAGGTTATAAAATCACTTGTAGCTGATAAGAATAATCAGTGATAACTTTATAATTGTTTATTATGGGTCTGACTTTTGATGGTCAGACCTTTTTTTTGTGTATAATCACGAAAACAGATTTTCGTAAAAGAGGTAACCAAAAGATACTTTTTTTTTAATTTTAAATTGTTATGATGTTCTCGGAAACGGAAATAATGTTGCAGAAAAACAACAATTTATTTTTAAAAGAGAGGGAAATGTTATGGTAAGTAAAAAGCTTAGAAAGGTGATGCACAGGTCGTTGGCAGTTGCTACATCTGCAATACTAATTGCAACTGCGTCAATTGGAGCAGGATTCACAGTTTCTGCTGAGGGTGACTACGAGGATGCCACAGAGACAGTCGTTTCTAATCCAGATTCTTCAAAGCCAGATGAACAAAGTTCAAAGGAAGTGGGAAATATTACTTCTGATTCTGAGGGAATTTATGTAGCAAATGAGGGTAGTGTTACAGCCCATGGTGATGTTGAGGCTAAGGGTACTGGGATACAAAATGAGGGTGGTACAGTTAATGTAGATGGAAATGTTAATGCTACTGAAGGCAGTACCAGTACCAATTCTAGTGGTATTGAAGTAAATGGAGAGGGAACCGTTACAGTTGGTGAAAATGTGACAGGAGCTATTAATGGTATATATGTAACAGGTGGAGGTGTTGTAAATGTTGGTGGTAATGTCACAGGACTAACAGAAGATGGAGTAGGAATTTACGGTCATTATTCTGATGAAGATAGAGAAGTTAATGGAACTGTAACTGTGGGGGGTGATGTTACTGGGGATTATGGGTTATATATTAATAAAGGAAAAGTAGATGTTTCCGGCAATGTGACAGGAGATTATACTGGTGTTACTGCATATGATAAAAGTGATATAAAAGTTGGAGGAGATGTTACAGGTGGTGAATATGGAATAAGGTCAGATGAATCAACCATATCCGTAGAAGGTAGTGTTACAGGTGGTGGAAAAGGAATAAGGTCAAGTGACTCAACCATATCTGTAGGAGGTAGCGTTAAGGGTAGTATAGAGTCTGGTATAGAATCAAAGGGGTCCAATATTACTGTAGAAAAAGATGTAGAAGGAAATGCAATTGGAATAGGGGCGTCTACAACCAATAAATATGTGTATAATGAACCGGCTGTATTAGATGAAGATTTATATGAAACTGGTTATTTGAGGGAAGCCGGAGAATATGTGAAAATTGAAGAGAATCCTTCAAATGTTAATGTCGGCGGCAATGTAACCGGTGGAGTATTTGGTGTTCTATCAGATTATGGTAGCACAGTACATGTAAAAGGTGATGTTACAGCAAGCGGAAAAATCGAAATGGAAGAAACTGAAGATGAGGAATTTGATGATTCTGACAAGGATATTTATTCAAAAATACCTTCCGCTGCTATTGGTGTAATAATTGGTATGGATAATGATGATGGTCCAAGACTTAGAACACTTGAAATATCAGATGATGAAGACATTGATCCGGAGACAAGAGATAATTGGGAAGAAGATCAGGAACCAGAATCTGTAAAGGGGGTTGTAATAGTTGAGGAAACAGTAAAGTCAGAAGACAACGGTAACGGAGCATATGGTGTACTTTTGCTAAATAAAGGATATGAAACAGCTGCAGAAGTTATTGCGGCAACTCCGGACATAGTTGTATATGAATTTAACCTTGGCGATAATGGAGAAGTTGTGGGCTATCGGGACTATGGGTCATTATTTGGTATTCCTGAATATTATGAACTTAGATCCGCACCCATGCTTGCTGCAACCAATGAAGAAGATCCGGTAGATGAGGCTGATATTGATGAAGAGCCTGTAGATGATGATGATATTGATGAAGAGCCTTCAGATGACGCGGATGAACTTGCACAAGAAGTTATTGATACCGTAAAGGGATTGATAAATTACATAATAAAGCATGATGAAGAAGTTACTTTGGATTCTTTGAATGATGGCGAGGATGTAAGAGTATTTGGCGACGGCCTTGAAACTATGAGAATCGGAGAGGTTCTTAACATTAAATTCCAAGAAGGCTATGAGCTTGATAATGAGGATTATTTAAAAACAATAGCAAGCGTTGAAAAGATATCTGATGGTGTCTACAAGATCACATTAAACAGTGAACTTGGTGGAATAAATATCAAAGCACTTAAAAAAGCCATTGAAGAAGAAATAATAGATGATCCGGTTGTTGATCCAGATGAGCCTGACAACAAAGAGGATGATCCAATAGATCAGCCGCAGGAAAATAATGATCCTGTAGTAGTAATAATTGAAGAGTCAGATCCTGATCCTGCACCTGATTCTGAATCTGATCCTGATCCTGAGCCAGCTTCAGCTCCTGCACCTGCAGTAGTTTCTTTAGTAGCTACTACAGTAGCTGAGGCACCAGCTCCAACTCCTGTAGAACCAGCAGTTCTTGGTGAAAAGAGAGAAGCAGCAGTTCTTGGCGCAAGAAAAGCAAGTACAGATGATACGACCAATTCACCGATAAGAGCAATTATAATTATTATTGCTTCACTTGGTGCCTTGGTTGTATGTGGTGCAAAGTATTCTATAAAAGAAAGATAAGCTAAATGATGGACTCCCGAGTTGTGTTATGCAATTTGGGAGTTCTTTTTTTTATATTTTTTTAATAATTTTGTGTATATAAAATAACGTATTATTATAAGTGTAGAAACTATCTATATTTCTTTTAAACAGAGGGCAATCATGCAGGGATTATCTAACCATAAACGAAGGGAAGCTTTTATTATTTCAGCAATATATATTTTACTCGTAATTGTTGTAGGTTATCTCGTTCATTTAAGAGGAATCAATGATCTTGTAGATATATATCTGATCAATATAGGTATTGACGCTGTGGGTATGATGATCGGTTATGTATTATATATCTGCTGCCTTGTTGATGTTCAAAAAACAGGTGCAAATCTAAAGCACTTGCTTTCTCTTATAAACGTTGCATATCTGGGACTTTTCACAGATGCCTGCGCATGGCTTTTGGATGGTGTTCCAAGCTTGAGGGTTTTGAATATTATTGATAATACTTTCTATTATTTCTGTGCTCCAGTGGAGGCTTACTTTTTCTGGCTCTATACTATGACCTATCTTAAGGTCAACAAGGGTGTCGTTAAGAATCTGGGAATAATAGCAAAGATTGGCTTGTATATTGCTGTTGGCATGCGAATAATTAATCTTTTTACCGGAGTGTACTTTACTGTTGATGAAATGGGAATTTATCACAGAAGCGCGTACTATCCTATTTCAATGATATATGCTTTCTTTACAGCATTTTCAGCTCTTGCTGCAGTTGTTATTGAGAGAAAACAGCTTGAAAAATATCAGATATATACCTTCTTTGTATATGCATTTGCACCTCTATCTATGGGGATTTTTACAATAGGTGTGTATGGGCTTTCTCCGACAGCAGCGACAGTTATGCTGACAATTCTTCTTATGTACTGCATATTAAATGTTTCTCAGGGCCGCGCGAAAGCTGTTGCTGACAGAGATCTTGCGCTTGCATCATCAATTCAGGAAAATGTTCTTCCAAAGATTTTTCCTTTCAGACCTGACAGAGAGGAATTTGACCTTTATGCATCAATGAATCCTGCCAAAGAAGTTGGCGGAGATTTCTATGACTTTTTTATGGTAGACGATAACCATATAGCCCTTGTAATGGCTGATGTTTCAGGTAAAGGAATACCTGCAGCGCTGTTTATGATGGTTGCAAAGACACTGATAAAGAACAGAGTCCTTGCGGGGGACAGCCCCTCACAGGCTTTAATGAATGTGAATGAACAGCTTTGCGAGGGAAATACTGCTGAGCTTTTTGTAACAGTATGGCTTGCTATTTTTGACCTTACAACAGGAAAAGGAACAGCGGTTAATGCAGGTCACGAGCACCCTGCATTTAAGAAGAAAGATGGAGATTATGAGCTTGTGATATACAGGCATTCTCCGGCAGTTGCAACAATAGAAGGCATAAGATACAAAGAACATGAATTTGAACTAAAGCCAGGAGATACGCTTTTTGTTTATACCGACGGTGTTACAGAAGCTACAAATATAAACAATGAACTTTTTGGAGAGGAAAGGCTTGTTGAAGCCCTTAATTCAGATAAAGAAGCCACTCCACAGCAGGTTCTTTCAAATGTAAAGAGTCATATTGAAGACTTTGTTAAAGATGCAGATCAATTTGATGATATAACTATGCTTTGCCTTAAGTATAATGGGCCGGCAGGATCATGAATTTAATACTTTTTTTATCGTTTTATTATTAGCATGGATAGCTTTTTACCCGATAAATATCTAAGAAGTGTGTTGTTTTTTACATGGAGGTGTTTATGGGTAAAAAGCTAAAAAGTATCCTTGTAGTTTTATTATCTTCAGTGATGGTTGTGACATCGCCTTTACTTATCGGTGTCAATTCATTTACTTCTTATGCAGCAAGCATATCTGTTTATGATCAGTTACAAAAGCTGTATCCTATAGGGACAGTTCTTAAATCAGACTCTTTTGCCGGACTACTGATCTCATATGATGGAAAAGAAACATATGAGGTAAAAGACGGTTCCAATAAAGTAGCGCTGAATATAACTGTTTTAGACGAAAAACTTGCAAAGACAAGTTTGCCTTCACTTAAATTTTTCTTTGGCCTTAACAAGCTTGAATTAAAAAAAGGTAAAACCTTAAGTTTTTCTGCTATTTTTACGGGTATTTCAAAAGAAGGATATAAATCTTTATTACAAAAAACCGGAAATAAAACTCTTATAGATGCGCTTGAAAATGGAACTGAGATTCCTATGAGCGTATTAACTGCAATTGCAGATACAAGGGAGTTTGAGGCTTTTGACACTGCCATAGCAGAAGCTGTTAAAGAACAGGCTGAGCTTGAAAGAGAAAACACACAGGATCCAGGAGAAGATACTAGTGATTCTGAAGATCAAGATATTATTGATCTTTATACCAGAACTATTATGATCTTTTTAAATGGTACAGACCTTGAGTCAAATTCTTGTTTCGGTACCAAAAATATGCTGGATCTTTTAAGAGCTAATATACCTGATAATACAAAGATATACATCACTACAGGCGGCACAAATAAATGGCACATGAATGATGGAGATTACTACGCAGATTACGCCTGTAATTTACTTTATCCAGGCAAGCAGATAGCTGAACTGGATGAAAATGAGAAAAAAGAAGTTAATAAATATGCTGATGAGCTTTATAATCTGTATGCTACGGATATTTCTCGGGATGTGCAGATATATGAAGTGCTTAAAGACGATAATAATACAAATTATCTTTCTTTACGTGAGACATATACAGATCTTTACTTCCTGGACAACACGTATCTTACCGATTTTATTGATTACGTTACTTCTTCAACCAGTTCTGAGTATTATGATCTTATTTTATGGGATCATGGCAATGGAATAAAAGGATATGGTTTTGATGAAATCTATGATAATGATGTAAAAGAAGGAAAGACCGATAAAAGGAATGATGTAGGTTTTACATTAGACAAGCTGATGGCTTCAATTGAAAATTCAGATTTTATACAAGACGGCAAGAAATTTGATTTCATAGGCTTTGATGCCTGCCAGATGGCTACAATTGAAGTTGCAGACGCTCTACATGGATATTCTGACTATCTTATTTTCTCTGAAGAAAACGAACCGGGTGCAGGCTGGGATTACTATGAATTTATGACTGCTTACAGTGAAAATCCCGATATGGAAACAACTGAACTTGCAACTAATATTATAGATTCATATATGGATCAGTATAAGGACAATTCAGGTAATATAACACTTGCACTATTTGATTGTTCAAAGATGGATGATTTAGATGAAGCTTTGAGCGACTTTGCACTTGCTTTACTTGGTGATATTAAAGATATTACAGGCTATGAAATGGTAATAACAACAATTGGAAAAGAAGGTGATTATGGAGTTAAAAATGGTTACGACAATAATTGCCTCTTAGATATTGTTAAGCTTTGTAATAAGCTAAGTAATGAACAAGGAATAAGCCCTGCATTACAAAATGCAAGCATAAATCTTAAAAATTCAATTAATAATAATGCAATCATATATGCATGTGGAAAAGATAAAGAATATGTAAACTGTGGTCTTAGTATCAATTTTCCAATACAGCCTTTTACAAGGGTATATGCAGGCAAAAATGAAAAGGGCGATCTGAACTACATAAATGCCAAAGCATCAGATGTGGAAGAAATATACGGTAATATAAATGCCAATGATGTCTATATGAAGGCTTATGCACAATTGGCGTTAACAACTGTTTCAGCATTTGTAGTTGGTGACCTTTGGAAAGATACTACGAATTATAATGTAGATGATATAATCAAGATCCTTGAAGATAAAAGCGAAGATTATAAAACAAGTGTCCTTATTGAAAAAGCTGGTATAGATTTTGAAGAGGCAAAAGATTTAAAAAAAATCATCAGCTACTTTGTTGAAAATCGCGTGAAAAAAAATAATATTACGATAACCAAAGATGACGAAAAGCAAACTGCTACTATAAAAATTGTCAATGTTGATCCAGTTGTTATTGATGATACTGTAAACGTACAGGTTGCATTAAAAATTGATGACACATATCAGGATATAGGGCAAACATCTCTTTTCACATCTGCATCAGAAAAATCTACAGATAATAGAAGTGTAAGTATTACAGTTAAACCATTTGATCAGAAATGGTATACGTTAAACGACCAGATAACAAGTTTTTACATGACTTATTTTGACAGTGAAACAAATACTTATTACGGATATATTCCATTGACCATATGGAATAACGTAGGTGATGTAGCTACACCTGATGGCTATGAGAAAAGAGAGAATTATTTTAAAAAAGCTGCTAGTGATGGCAAGTTAAGAACTATCTTTTTGAATGTATCCTCTGAAAATGATAAGTTTACATTTGATTCATATCAGGATATAAGCAATGGAGAGGCTGGACCTTATAACGATGTCGAATCTCTTGAGGGGTGCTATCTTGAGCTTTTAAGTGGTGCTTCATATATTGTTGATGGCGCAACAGATGTCATGATCCATTCGATTGGCACTGTATTTTTTGACAAGGAAAATTCCTTAAAACTTCAGACTATTACTGATTTGATGCCTATATATACATTAAGTGACAGTTATGGTAATCAGTATGAGCTAAGCAAAGATGAATTTGGTTCAGATGTCCTGGAAACTTATGTAACTAAGGTTGATGGTTATGATACAACATTTGAAAAAAGTCAGGCATTAGCTGAAAAAGTACGTAAGCAGGCAGCAGAAGATGCTGAAGGCATGGCCCAAAATTCTGAAAATGATCAGAGTGCTGATGAAACAGATTCAGACAAGAGTTTAAGAGCTGCTGGAACCGATGAACCAACTGAACCTACAATCAGTGAGGCTAAATCAGAAACAACTGATGCCGTAGAAGTTACAGAAGATGCTGCAGCAGAAGAGGAAAGTGCTGAAGAAACTGCTGATGATCATATAGTTGAGGAAGGTGTAGTAGCAGATAACACCGAAGAATCAGAGATTTTAGAGGCAACAAAGGAAACAGAAGAATCAGAGAATTTGGAAGAAGCAAAAGAAGCTGATGATGTAGATAGTGCAGAAATTAAAGAAACATCAGATGACGCTAATAACGTTGAAGAAACATCTAATGTAGAAGCTTCAAATCCAGATGCTCAGAGTAATACTGAAGATTCTGACAAAAATGTATCTATAGATAATGAAGATGCAATAAAGCAGTCGGAAGACGCAATTGTAAATGAGGATACAGCTGAAGCTAACGACGCAGAGCCTGATGCAGGTGATGCTCAGCAGGATGATAACAATGATGAGTCTGGTGAAGACAGTACAAGTGAAGAGTCTAATGAAAACCAGGAATAAGTATCAGACCTTTGTGGGATATTAGAAACCATGTTTGAGAAAAAATGAGGGCTGTCTTTTATGGGCAAAGTATTTGATGAAAAAAGCGTGACACTGAGAAATCAGATATATGAGATTCCCGAGGGAACAATTATACTTCGGGAAGGCGAAAGAAATCTTGACATGTATAAAATCTTAAGTGGTCATGTTGAAATGTACACAGGGTATGGTACTGAAAATGAAGTACTCCTGGGAATACTTTGTCCCGGCAGCTGCTTTGGTGAATTTGGAATTCTTACAAAAAAGCCTGCAATATATACGATCATTTCTTTTTCTAAGATTAAACTACTTAGAATAACTGAGGAACTGCTTAATGATTTCATGAGAGATAATCCGGGTAATGTTATTCAGATCATGACAAATATGGCAAATAACATGCTTATGATGCAGCAGGAGATTGCTGAGCTTTCAAATGTTGCAAATGAACTTAGTCAGACTGAAAGTGCCATAACAAGAAATAGCATAAAGAATATGCTAAAAAATTATGCTATTTTTGAAAATAACAGGCCCAAAAATCATTTTGAACCCGGCACAAAAATGTATTTTATGGATGAAGCCAGAAGGAATCAACCATAAAATCCAGTCATTCGAGCAAAAGATAATATACATATAAAAGGGATTCCCAATTATCGGGAATCCCTTTTATTTCATCTATCTTTTTTGGAGTTTTGAGCGACCTCTTTAAAAATTTGAAGTGCAACTTTAGTCCAATCAATGCCGCCGGCAATCATATCTAACTGTTCATCAGTTAGTTCTACTTTAGAGATATTAAGTTTCTTCATGGCATCATCCATATTACTGGAGCTGTTGATGATCTTTTCAGCTTCTTCTATTTTCATGATAATCCCTCCTATTTGCGTAATCCTATATCTATCATATATTTATTAATACGACTAAGCGATGATTTTGTTGTTAGATTTTTATAAATTAAAAATAAACTTTTTTTACGCAATGACTTAGAAAATGGTATCATTGGAACGTACAATTAATGTAATCGAGGTTGAAAAGAAAGATGCATATAGACAGGAAAAGAGTAAAAGAGCAGTTTGCAGCATATACAAGGAATTATGACCCAGCAAATCCAAAGATAGCGCTCAAAATAGCTCATACATACAGAGTAGCAGATAACTGCGAAGAAATAGCAAAAAGCCTTGAACTTGATGATGAGGATATTGAATTTGCATGGCTTTCAGGTATGTTACATGATGTAGGAAGATTTGAACAAATCAAAAGATATAATACTTTCATTGACTCTGAGTCTGTTGACCATGCTGAATTTGGAGCAGACCTTCTTTTTGAAGAGGAAAAACTTATCAAAGATTATATTGATTTCAGGTCATGGGATAAGAATCTTGAGATAGTGATCAGACAGCACAACAAGTATAGGATTGATAGCCTGATATCGGGGAAAACACTTGTTTTTTGCAATATTCTAAGGGATGCTGACAAGGTTGATATTCTGAGAGTAAATGTAGAGACACCTATGGAAGAAATCTATAATGTGACAAGAGAAGTGCTTTTTTCATCGGGAGTCTCACAAAAAGTCATGGATCAGGTCAGAGAACATCATGCTATATTTCGTGATATCATGGTTTCACCTGCGGAACACCTCATTGGTCACATAGCACTTTCTTTTGAACTTGTATATCCAAAGAGCTGGGAACTGGCCAAAGAACAGGGATATCTGTATCAAATGTTTGACTTCCCGACTAATAATGACAGTACTAAAAAGGCTCTTGAGGAAACCAAAGCAGAGCTTGAAAGCTTTTATAAAAGATTGTAAGAGATGGGGAATAGATTCATCAAAGGTGAAAAAGAGATAGCTGTAAAATGAATACAGATGTAGTATCATAGAAGATGCCTTATGACGAGCTGAAAATGACTTGCCATAAGGCTTTTTTAATGCCCGAAAATTAGGCTGTTGAAAAGACGCATAAATAATAGCCATTTTATTAATTGGTTCGTATAAATTATTAACCAAAGTAAATTCCGTGTCGATATAGACCTTAGGAGGTACAGTTATGGCTGATAAAAATATTAACAGTATTTCAGATGAGGAACTTGAAGAGGTAGCTGGTGGTAAAGGATTTGGTAAATCTTCAACGGCATATACAAGAGAGATGAAGCGTCAGAAGAAAGTTGAACAACTGGCAAAAGAAGCAGTAGGACGAATGGATCCAAACGATCCTTCATCCTGGTTCCAGACAGTAGCAGATGTGTTCGATGAAAAATACGAAAAAAAATAAGAATAATTCTTTTCATTTCTATAGTTAATGAAAATGATATTTAGTCGAAGGAGGATTCATTATGTCAGAAAATAATAAGAGAAAATTTATGGATGAAGAACTCGAAAATGTAGCAGGCGGTGGTCGATTAGGCCATTCAAATTTAGCTGCAAGAGAGATGAAGCGCCAAGAGCAAGTTGAACAACTGGCAAAAAAAGCAGTAGGACGAATGAATCCAAACGATCCCACATCTTGGTTTCAAACAGTCACTGAAGTATTCGATGAAAACGCCGGAAAACAATAAGAATTTGTATTATATTTTTATTATAGATAAGAAATGCGCTTGTTTTGTCAGGCGCATTTTTTATTTTGCATTAATTCATGAATTCCAACCCACTAATGCAGCTCCTAAAAGAAAGTCTCACAAAACTTGGATCATAGAGAAGAGGGAAAATGTTTGTTTGGGGCGGGGGATGATCATATATCATGCTTCGCCTTTGTCTATAAATAGAGCAAGGAAGCATCTGGTTTTTAACTGGTTTTAACATTTGGTGAAATTTTGGGGAAATATAAAAAAATTGTTAAAAGCTCCCAAGTTTCTGCGAAACAATAGCACTAAACTAATGCGCAATGGTATAATTATTTTTGGTTACTATAGTCTTCAATTATGGAGAATTGCGCATGCAAAAAAGGATTATAAGTTATAACAGATTATGGAAGCTGCTCATTGATAAGAAGATGACCAAAGCTGATCTTCGAAAAGCTGTAGAGATGTCTCCTAATACCATGACCAAGATGACAAAAGATGAAGAGGTATCCATGGGGATTATATTAAAGATTGCTAATTATCTGGATTGTGACATTAGTGACATGATGGAATTAGTAAAGAAAGAGGTATGAATACAATAATGATTACAGGCGATTTAAAGAACAAGATTGACAAAATATGGGAGACATTTTGGACAGGAGGAATAACCAATCCTCTTGATGTCATCGAACAGTTTACTTATTTGCTTTTCATCAAACAGCTTGATGACGTTGAAACCACCAAAGAAAACGAAGCGAATTTCCTTGGGGTGGCTTATGAACCGATGTTTCCAGGTGATTGCCAGAAATATAGGTGGAGTAAGTTTAAGAACCTTGGGTCTGCAGAAGAGATGTATGATCTTGTGCTGAATGGGGTATTTCCGTTTATAAAGAATCTTCACCAGGACGGTGATTCTGCTTACTCCAAGTATATGGGTGATGCAATTTTTAAAATTCCTACAGCTGCAATGCTCACTAAGATTGTTGATGGAATTGATCAGCTTGAACTTGGAAATGAAGATACAAAGGGAGATTTGTACGAGTATCTGCTTTCAAAAGTTGCAACAGCTGGTACAAATGGTCAGTTTAGAACACCAAGACATATTATTGAAATGATGGTTGAGATTACAAAACCTCAGCCGGATGATTTTATTATCGATCCGGCCATGGGTTCTGCAGGTTTCCTTATCGCAGCACAGAACTATCTTCGTAAAAACCATCAAGATATGTTTTTGGATGAGAAAAAGAGGAATCACTTCAATAACGACATGTTCTATGGGAATGATATGGACAGAACTATGCTCCGTATTGGTGCCATGAATATGCTGCTGCATGGAGTTGAAAATCCGAATATCTCATATAGAGATAGCCTGTCAGAGCAGAACACGGATGTCGAAAAGTATTCATTGGTACTTGCCAATCCACCTTTTAAAGGAAGTTTGGACTATGAGGCCGTGTCTGCAGATCTTTTGAAAGTCACTAAGACCAAGAAGACTGAGCTGTTGTTCCTTGCATTATTCCTTAGAATTCTCAAAAAAGGTGGTCGAGGAGCAGTTATTGTTCCTGATGGAGTTCTCTTTGGATCCAGTAATGCACATAAGCAGATAAGAAAAGAGATTATAGACAACAACAAACTTGATGCTGTTATTTCAATGCCAAGCGGAGTATTTAAGCCATACGCCGGAGTTTCAACAGCAATACTGGTATTTACCAAGACTGGTAGTGGTGGAACAGATAAAGTATGGTTTTATGACATGAAGGCTGATGGTTACAGCTTGGATGATAAGAGACAGGAAGTTACAGAAAATGATATTCCTGACATTATCAGTAGATATAACAATCTGGATGCAGAGGTAGACAGGAAGAGAACAGATCAGAGCTTCTTTGTTCCAGTAGAAGATATTGTGGCGAATGATTACGATCTTTCCATAAACAAATATAAAGAAGTGGTTTATGAAAAGGTTGAATATGAGCCCACCGATGTAATCATGGAAAAGATTGAAGCAATTGAGTCTGAAATTCAGACTGAGTTTGCTGAGCTTAAGAAACTGTTGAACGTAAAATAAATTGAGATTTGTAGGGATGATAGATGAGAGTAAAACTTGAAGATGTTTGTGAGCGTGGCTCATCAAATTTAAAACAGTCAGATATTATAGATGCTACAGGAGATTATCCTATTTATGGAGCATCGGGATATATCGGAAATGTTGATTTTTACCATCAAGATAAGCCATATGTTGCTGTAGTTAAGGATGGTGCTGGAATAGGAAGAACAACATTGCATCCGGCTAAATCTTCAGTGATAGGCACGATGCAGTATTTGCTGCCTAAAGAAAATGTTTTGCCTGAATACCTTTGCTATGTTGTTAGGTATATGCATCTTGAAAAGTATTTTACTGGTGCAACTATACCGCATATATATTTTAAAGATTATAAAAATGAGCAATTTAATTTAGATTCATTAGAGAGACAAGCAGAGATTGTAGATATCCTTGGTAAATGTGAAAGAGTAATTGTATCAAGAGAAGATGAACTTCAAAAACTCGACGAACTCATCAAAGCCCGATTTGTCGAGCTCTTTGGTGATCCAATAAAAAATACAAAATCACTAATGGTAAAGCGACTTGAAGAACTTGGAACATGGAATAGTGGTGGTACGCCATCTCGTACGAAGCCAGAGTATTTTACTGGTGACATAAACTGGTATTCTGCAGGTGAATTGAATTCGTTATATTTACATGGATCAATTGAAAAAATAACAGCTTCTGCTATAGAGGAAAGTGCAGCAAAGCTCTTTAGAGCTGGAAGCATGCTTGTTGGAATGTACGATACTGCTGCATTTAAAATGGGAATTCTCAAAGAAGATTCTGCATCAAATCAGGCATGCGCATGTATAGAACCTAACGAATCAGTAAATATAGTTTGGTTATATTATGCTCTGTCATTGATGAAAGAAAACTATCTCTCACAAAGAAGAGGCGTGCGTCAGAAAAATTTAAATCTAGGAATGATAAGGGGCTTTGAACTGCCTGTAGCAGAAAAGAAAGATCAGGACGAATTTGTTAAGTTTGTCGAACAGATCGACAAATCAAAAGTTGCAGTGCAAAAGTCTTTGGATGAGACTCAAAAGCTGTTTGATAGTTTAATGCAAGAATACTTTGGATAAAAACTAATTATGGATGTAGGATGCTGGTACCAAGGAGGAAGTGTACCAGTATGGAAACAAAGGTTGTTGCGGTTCTGAATGAAATGGCAGAGTATCTTTCTGTTGCTCAAATGAAGAAACTTCAGGAAGTAATGTTGAAGGCATTTTCGGCAGAAGAGGCTGAGAAGAAGGATATCTCGAATGAGGATTATCTTAAAATGTTCTTGGATGCAAAGAAGATAGAGGGATGCTCGGATAGGACAATACAGTATTATCAGGCAACAGTAGAAAAAATGCTCATTTCAGTTACTACGCCTATTAGAAAGATAACAACAGAAAGAATGCGTGAGTACCTTTCTGAATATCAGCAAGTAAACAACTGCAGCAAAGTTACAGTGGATAATGTAAGACGCAATATATCAAGCTTCTATTCATGGCTTGAGGAAGAAAACTATATTCTGAAGAGCCCAATGAGAAGAATTCATAAGATTAAAACCAATCAGCAGGTCAAAGAAGTTATATCTGATGAAGATATAGAAAAGATTAGAGACAACTGTTCCTGTCAAAGAGATCTGGCGATGATAGATCTGCTGTATTCTACAGGTATTCGTGTAGGAGAACTGGTGAACCTTAATATTGCAGACATCGATTTTGATGCTAGAGAATGCATTGTTTTTGGTAAAGGTGGTAAAGAAAGAAAAGTTTATTTTGACGCAAAAGCAAAATTACATATACAAGACTATCTCAGCAGTAGGGATGATAATAATCCGGCATTATTCGTATCGTTGGATGCTCCGCATGACAGGCTAAAAATAAGCGGTGTAGAGATACGAGTTAGGCAATTGGGGAGAAGTTTAACGCTTCAAAGAATTTTTCCTCATAAGTTCAGAAGGTCAGCTGCAACAAGGGCTATTGACAAAGGGATGCCAATAGAGCAGGTTCAGAGGCTCCTTGGTCACTCGCAGATCAGTACGACTATGCACTATGCAATCGTTAATCAGAATAATGTAAAAACATCTCATCAGAAATACTTATCCTGAGTCAAATTGAGATTTGTCGAGTTGACGAGTCATATCAAAATTGAATATATATTTGACGATAAAGAGTGGTAATGGTAGTA
>NZ_SVFW01000027.1 GCF_015056685.1 Butyrivibrio sp.
AGTAATATCAAGGATTTGCGGTAGTAACTGTTAACGATTTATACCAGAGCCTTGGTATAATTTCGCGGGAGCGCAGGTTTTAACCCTTTGAGAATTTCAGTAGCTAATGCTACAGGCGTCCATTTTCTTCCTGCAACATCGTAATATTCATCTTTATCAATAATAGTTTTTATTGATGTAAAAAACTCGTAATTTTCTGAAAGCTCCAGACGTCTATTTTTTGCGTCTCTTCCTGTAATAATTTCTCCAGTTACTTTATTTATCCCAACTATAGATGGAAAAGGCGTTCCCTGATCATCTCCGTGCTCATATCTCCCAATAGAATTGCCCTCATCCAAAAAGGAAATAGATGCACTATTTGTTGTTCCAAAATCAATTCCAATCCACTTATACTTCTTAACTAACAACTCTTCATTTCTCCCAATACATATATTTAATTATTTGATTGTAATACCATTCTTTTCTAGTACTTTAAACACATTCTCCAAAGTATCTACAATAGCAAGACCTACATCATTAGACATTTCCATAGCTTTCAATTCTTCAAAATCTGTATGGAAAGACTTCAAAGATGCTCCAAGTGCATTTTTAAACTCCTGGGCAGATTCTGTCTTGTCTGCTTTTACGATATTTATTACCTCATTTCTATGCTCAACATCAGCTTTGAGTTTATCTATCTCTTCCTGCTTTTCTGCGAACTTTACTGTTACCTCTTCGATTCCCCTCTTTAATTCTGCTTTTTCTTCTGTTAATTCCTTGTTTTTTCTCTTTAGCCTATTTCTTTCTATCTCAACCTTCTCAAATGCAAGTGCTACATCTATTATTTTCTTGAACTGTTCGCTCTTATCTTTAAGAGAAATAGATGCTGGTCTCTTATCTTGCTTTTCTTCAGCGGTAGCATCTGAAGAAGCAATGTCTTGCTTTACATCTTCCTTAATTCGAGCTACAGGCTTACCTGTTTCAATCTCTTGTTCCTTTTCTGCATTAGCATCTTTATCAGTAGTAACAGTGCCGTTATCAACAGGCTTTTTTTCTTGTTCATTTCTGCTCTTCTCTACAGGACTCTCTATTGGATTCCCAACAAGTTGCTCTTCCTGCTTATTTTCTGACACTTCTACTGTCTTATTATCTTTTCTATTATCTTGTCTGTTATCCTTTTTAGATTCTTTCTTATGAGAAAAATCATTTCTTTTTTCTGCTTTATTATCCTGGCCCTGCTCACTACCGCCATTTTCGCGATACTCTTTACTTTCCTGTTTAACATCTTCGTTAATAACCATGCTTACATTGCTCTTTTTGACCTTCTTATTCTTATTACTCATATTCAATCCTTTCCTAGTCTTTTTGTTTATGTACTAATGTTGTTATATTTATTTTATTTACTCATGCCAATTCAAGACATAGATCAATAACCAACGCAGCATTTGATATCCTACCATTATAAAACAGTATTTGATATAGCTATCTTCAACCAATATTTCCTTTAAATTACGGCACTTTACCAAAAACAACATCCAGTTTCTGCTCGATGACACTTATATCTTGCATGTCAGCAGAATTATTAATCTATAGTTTTCTCAAAAACCGTTTCTAAGTATATTTTTTTATGAAATCCCCCACGTTTTTCTGCTTTTTCATGTCTTATTCTTTCCAGTTCTTCAATTGTAAATCCTCTCGCCTCTGCAGCAGCATACAATACTTCCAGGAGATCTGCCAGTTCCTCAATATTCTGGTCTTTATGATATTCTGCTAGTTCCTCATCCAATTTAGCATCAAGAGCCTTAAGGTAGTCCACATCATTAAGAACTCGCACAGAACATGTCTTACCGTCCTGTTCTATTATTTCTGGAATCTTATCCCTTACAAGCTTGTTATACTCTTTTATTCCCATACGCCTACCACTTCTGTAACTCAATTCATGTTGAGCCCCGTTTCCTCATTACGAGTCATCAACTTTTTCTTAAACCACGCCTCTCGTTGTTGAGCAAACTTCTTATCCTGGCCTTCATTTCCAGTACGCGGAATTGTCTCAAGTATTGTAAACTGAAGGCTTTTATACCTATCTGGGTTATTATCCAAATGCTCCTTCAATTTTTTGTTATTGCCCGTGCCTTTTGTCCTGAGGTAATCCTTCCACCTTCCCCAAATACCATCACTGCCATATGCGGAACCAATGTATTGACTAAAATCAACAGTATCAACTATTAGATATACGCCGTTAACCGACGACAATGCTGTATATAAATCACCATATATTTCTTCATGCCCAATATATTTCTCTAAATCTGAAAAGCGCCATATGATATTTTCGCAACCTTCAAACACTCGGCTACTGATACCAACAACAGGCTTATTCGCAATGGTATTCCAATTTACATGCACAATATTCCTTGTGCCACCATAATCGATTACTAGCCTATCTTGCAAATCCTCCAAAATATTCAATTTCTCAAGATCATAAAAATAATCATCCTTTTTGCTATGAATATTTCCAAATCGTTTCCAATATATAGGATTCACATCTGACACACTTAAATTTTTACTAGCGTTGACCTTGTAAACAGCTATAAACCTTGCTGTAGATTTAGTTTCACCAACAAAAGAAAATATATACTCTTTGCCATGAAAATAGTTTTTAGGTTGGATCTTCTGATATTCTTCAAAGCAATCCATCCCCGCTTCCCATACTTGTCTAAAATTCTTATGACTTTTAGGAGTATGCCGGATTAGTGCGATTTTATCATGATCAATCCCAGTCTTTTCAATTACATCAGATAAGAAAAATGTATAGTTCTCCATCTTTACACCTCAATTTGTGACACTTCCCGCATTCACTGCATATTGCAGCAATCTGAAAGAGCTTGCCGGTCGTTTAGCAAAGTCTTCAATAAGGCATTCATGAATAATACGCCCATTCCTAATAGCCTGAATTTTACCGTTATAGAAATCATAATATGTATTCCCATGCTTAAATCCGATATTTGCCTTATCGTCAGCAATATCAACATCCTTAGAAGCACGCTTGAGTTCTCTATAAAATCTATACTCTTCTTCAGATTTAATATTTAGCTCCGGGACAACATCGCTATGCTGAAGCAAAAACATATTTGTAAAACCAATTGCCATACCTTGCTCAAGTGGCTTAATGGTCTCACCTGATTCATTAGTATCAGTAATATCCTTCCACTCCCGGACAGTAATCCTGTAGTATGGCTCATCGCCATTGTTTCTGCTTGGATTGATTGGCACCTCTGTTATAGATGATCTCTTTACCAAAGCAACACGGATAGCCTCGCCATAGTACCTGATCTCGCCCTTATCTCCAAACTTATTGTTAGTCTGATACAAGGCAACATAGTGGATCGGCAGTCTATCATCACTTACCATGCTCTTAGGAACATAATAGAATTTCTTCTGATAACAAGTTTTGAACTGCTCTGGAGATCTGAAAGTTCCTATCAGCACTTCTCTCTTATCCCAATCAACCTTAGCAAGCTTCTCCTCTATACCTGCAGGAAGCGTTGTTCTTTCAAACGCAGATTCCTTGGAATCACTGATAAGGTCATCCAATAAGCTTCTCACCAGTTTGGTGGAACCAGGTAAAAATGGAAGTCCGCCAATATTTACAGTTTCTATACTCTTATAGAATCTGTGGTTTTTGTACTGTTCCTCGTCGTCATAGGGGAATAGAATGTACGCTCCAAACATAGTCTTTTCAAACATAAACTTGGATTCGCGATTCTCATATACAATTGAATCCCTGTATCTATGCATAGTATTGATATCGTCAACCTTTGGTCCTGGCTTATCATCAGGATAAAATGGGCTTGAAGGATCCTTCTCTATGCGGTACTTCGCATCAAATACATACTTGTAAGCTACGTCGGTTCCTCTCTTTTCAAGCTCAAGTACATTGTCAGGTCTCTGATTGACGGTTTGTGTCTTTTGCTCTGAAGGATTATAAACAAGGGTTATATGCTCACCGGTATTAGGATTGATAAATCGTGCCTCGGATCTGTGGCCTTTTACTAGCGTCACAGTTATTCCGTTGTTATCAACCTTAACTATATCCGGCGATACCAGCTCGTATTCTTTCTTTAAGATGCTAAATAGCTTTATAAAACACCAGTACTCATACAAAAGAGCTGTATCCTTAACAGACATTTTAAATATGTCTCCGTTAACAGAAAGGCTTCTGCTTAACATCAGGTAACACTTATAGAGTTCTCTGTAACCTGGAGCCATACCAAACACAAGAGACATGCTCTTAGCAGCATGATACTCAGAAACATCTTGAAGAAATGATGAATGCATAACTCGCTTCACATCCCTCTTCATACGCTGCGCATCCTGTATAACTTTTTCTTCAGGCTCTCCACCAGCTACATTCTTGGCATACCTTGTGTATCTCTTAATGAACTCATCAAGCCTTTTTACCGTAGATCTCAGTATATACTTAACAAAACGGTTCTCTTCAGTGTCATATGTAAGCTGCTTCTTAGCTGTAAGAAGTCTCTCTGCAGCTACTACTCCATCAGAAATAACCATCCTATCCTGTCGCTTTCTTAGCCAGTTGATAGAAGTCTTGTCGGTCCTCTTTGCCTTGTAATACGGAACAACCTCATGCTCTGTAATCAGCTTGTGGTGCGGAACGCTGATAATCCTGTTTACCGCATTCATATAGTCATTAAAGATGACTGATAAAATCTGAAAATATACAGACAGTACAGTACTCTGCTTATCTCCGAGTTTAAAAGTCTGATATGTCTTTTGCATAAAATCGATGGCCACTTCAGAAACCATCTCTGAAATGTCATCGATCATCTTTTGATAATCTTCTTTGTATGTAATTTTAGAAGGGAATACCTCTATCCGAATAGTAAGACATCTCACGCCATCTGCAGAGATTTCAAAGTCAGAATAGCCACATGTATTCTCAAAATTGAGAACGCCAGATAACAGAGTATAATCTCCATCATAAGCAGATCCTACTCTATCCTTGATAGAAGAGTTTTCATTCCAAAAGGAGAGCTGACTTCCATCATTGCTCTTTATGATGATCTCATAATCGGTCTGCTCAAAAAAAATTGGAGGAATCTCAAATTCATAATGAGCATAATCAAAGTTCTCACACTCAATATCCTCCTCTGTCGCTGCGATCTTAACTTCTTTAATATTCCTACCATCAAGCACAAGCGAAGAAGACCGGTTGGAAGTATCTCCCTGCCAGCTTCTTCTACTTTTGATGACTACATTCAGTTTTTCAGTGCTTATCTCTAATAACTTATCAGAGCCAGTAGGAAGTAAAGCCATCCTCTTCGAATCTCCTCATCATGTAGCACAGCTTCTGAGCTGAATTTTTATATTTGCATGATTTATTATTGATACAATCATCCATTTGCTTCCAAATATAGCTCTGGCTGAAACCGGAATAATCGCCGGCAAACATTTTGAACAAGTCACACATCATATTCTTGATGCCTTCGCTACTTCCCTGGATCCTCGGCAAAATCTTTTGCATGATCTCATAGTCAAAAGCGGTATCATAGTCTAGGAGCTTCGCAGTGTCATTGTTCAGCATGTAGAAAACAATCTCATCTCTTACTCTGTATCCAACATGCGCATTTGCCTGCTGCAACACTTTATTGATATTCTGCAGGTCAGCACTTACTCTTTTCGCAAGTTCCTGCTGCTCCGGCTTCACATCTGTACCCAGAACAAGATACTGCGATTTAAAGAAATCATTTCCTTTGTTGAGTGGAGCTACTGCCTCTGCATTAGATGAGAAGCTTGGTAAAAGATCTACATAAGAAAACTCAATAGTATTTGCTCTATCAAGTACTTTCTTACTGAACGGGAATGTGGTCTCATCCATGTTTACAGTACCTATAACATACAAGTTCTCGGGGATATAAAGATCGGGATAATCCTTCTCCGCAGCTTTATCCAAGGTCAGCTTATATGTCTTAATCTCACCGTTAACATTGGTCCTTGTTTCTATAAGAGATAAGAAGTCGCTCAGGTAATACTCAACTCTGGAAAGATTCATTTCATCCAGGCAAAGGAAATATGGATATTCCCTGTTCTCTTTGGCCTCCTTTACAAAATCGATAATAGCTCCAGGAATATAGTTACCGTTCAAATCTGTATGTCCAAAAAGATCTGTCGAATCAGACCAATCAGGGCGAACTGAAACAAGCTTAAATCTGCCATTTCCGCCTGATTCCTTGGCATAAGCTCCAACAGCCCCAGCAAAAAGTTTCACAAGGCGAGTCTTTCCGGTTCCGCTGGTACCAGCAAGGATAACGAAAGGTTTTGATTTCAAGCTCAAATAGAAGTCTTCGATAAGGCCTTCATTGTAGCTAAAGCCTTTAGCTGCTATGTATTTTTTAATTTGTTCTATATCACTCTTGATAGACAAATCTTTTTCTCCCTTGGTTCCATTTGTGACATCAGTTACTGTCTTTGGCTTAACACCGGCATATTCTCTGTAAATATCCATCATCTTTGATAGATCCTGTTGAAGTTCTGCTTCAGATGGTACAGCACCTCTTTTGTATTCTTTATAGAAGATAGTGCCTTTCTGATACATTTCACCTAAATCTGTCAGCCCTTGTCCAAGATCAATATCTTCATCCGTGTTAAATCCCCGGCTATCAATCCTTCCTACAATTTCTGCAGCTCTTTCCCTCATGATCCTGATGGCACCATGCTTACCATGAGCATTCTTGATATCAGTACAGCCCTGATTAAATGTTAAGTATAAGGATTCTCCCGTCTTTGAAAGCAGGTATACAATGTAAACACCTTTTGTTGCTGTAGTTGTGATGCTGCGGTCAAATATACATATCCATGGGATTGTCGCCCAATTACCTTGCCCAACACTGCCGGTTATCAGATAATTCTGCGGATCCACAAGGCCTGTATTGTAAATGGCATTAGGAATCTCTGACCTAACAAATGTACCGAAAGGACTTCCTGTAAAAGCTCCTTTCTTGGCATCCACATATCCATTTAGAAACTTATCAATTACTTCTCTCAATTTGCCCTTAGCTCCATTATCCATTGATGAATAGTACAATTTCAGTTTCTGCTCAACTATGTCCAAGATCTTATCTATCTCAGCATTGGTAATTGCCGACGCTAATTCCGGAACCATTTGGAAACAGTCTTGGTCATCTTGCTTCTCAATTCTAAAGAACCCCTTATTTTGAATCACGTTGAAAGGATTTTTAAGGATAACATCGAGCGCATCCTTTACAGTACTCTCCTCCGGATTTGCTATCGCCTTGCTAACATTTAAGTCAGGAACTTTGCCCTGGCGTATCCTATTTATGTAATACTCCCGGAACAGTTCAGCAATATGCTCTGTTGTAGTGGCTTCTCCTCTTTTTATGCTCTCAAAATAAGACTTGTAGAATACAAGCTTATAAGACCTTTCATAACCTCCAAGACTATTACCCGGACCGAGGTATTTGTAGAAAGATGAGAGTATATCGGTATTTAAAGAATTAAATGTATCCATTTTACTTCCTCTGCTTTGCAGCTTCCATTATTTTATATTTGGAAAAAAATCTATTCTGTGTAAAAGCCAGTCATATCCCTCACTCTTTAATTAGCTTTCAACCTCTGAATTAGCTGACGTGCAAATAGCAATGCTATCTGATCACATGTATAATCTTTAGAATCAATTGCTTGTATATCTGCCACCATCGGATACTTACTGCGTAAATCTTCATTAGTAATTCCATGAACTATCGGCAATATCAGCTTCTGACCATTTCTGTTCTGTCTGTTTAGGAACTCTCCAAGCTCCTTTTCGGTCCATTCTCTATCAAAGAAGTTCTCTGATATTACTATTATTGCAAACTCTGCCTTCTTTGTACCATCAAGAATACGCTTCTTCCAATTGTCGCCCCACTCAAGACTCTTTTTGTCGTAAAAAACCTTTACCCCAAGCATTTCAAGGGAATTATTTAACTCATCAACTATCTCTGCTTTGTCAGCATTAGCATGTGAAAGGAACACATCATATTCAGGTATCATCTTAGCTTTATATGCAGGGACTTCAACAGTTCCTATTCCGTTCATCTTATCTATGAAATCATGATCTTTGCTGATACTGGTCAAGCAAGAAACCACATCTTTATATGCACTAAGAGAACGGTGAAACAACAACGTTTTTATCCTCTGCCCAAGTGCATGCTCTGTTAGGTATTTATTATAAAAAATTTCTACATCATTGAGCCAATCTTCACTAGGTCTGTTATATTCATCAATATTAGTTCCCAATGTTGCACAATTGATAGGCGCCTTAATATCTTTAGTTCTCTCCAGCAATGCATTTAATTCGTCTTCAAATTTTGACATATTATTCTCCTAAAAACGATAATTTAGTGCACCAGCTTCAAACGATATACAATTATTGGTTTTCGCAATATGATTTCCCCAATAACCAAGGAAAACCATATAAAGCTTCAAATGGCACTTTTGTTACGAATGATGTTATAAATAGTGAAGTCCCAGTTGACTGGTCTGTTTCCAAGTTAAATACATTATGTTCCTTCAAAAATGGTATCAACTATGACAAAGAGTTAAGTGGCAATAAATCATACCGAATTGTAAATGTAAGGAATATTACAGCAACACATCCCATGCAAATACCTCATAATAATTTATAATACATCGCCTTCGTCTAAAACAATGGTTCTCTTACTATTCCATTTGAATATGCTTCATCACTCATAAGTTATTTTTTATAACTCCGTATACTTTTTACTGTTCCCATAGCTCTTTTCAACTGGGTACTTCTCGGCGTTTTTCCTGATTTTATCCATGATGGCATCCTCAATATCAATTCCCATTTTGTCTGCCATAAGGATGCAATAGTTCATGATATCGGCCAGCTCTTCTGTGGCAGCTTCCTTATCATAATCAGGGCTCCACTGAAAGCATTCAAGCAGTTCTGCTGCCTCAATAGAAATACTCTTCGCCAGATTCTCCGGTGTATGAAACTGATCCCAGTTTCTGTCTTCAGTAAACTTTACAACTTCTCTTTTTACATCACTAAAGCTCATAATTCCTCAAAACCTTTCCACATATTTCATGAAATGCTCACGAAGTTTTTCATCACACACATACAAATATGTTCCCCTGATTCCCCTTGTCATGAGAACGTAATAGATATTTCTGATGTATAGATCAAGTTCTTCGTCCGTCGCGGACTGCTTTCCACGTTTATCGTAATAGTTTGATCTATCAACATATATCTTGTGACGAACATCATCATATTTAATGTCTTTTCCCAGAATAACAAATGCATAATTAAGGTCATATCCTGCACTGGTATGAATGCATCCCACTTCATCAAGAGCACCATCACTGTTTATCCAGTTATTAAGGCAGTGATTCCATCTCTTGCTGATTCCTTCAATCTCGATATCATAAGCAGTTTTATCATTCTTGGTCTTCCATTCCCATGCGTACCCTGCCAGCATTCTACAGAGTTCCATATCATTTTCTTTAACATACAGCTCCCTGTTAAAGGTTCCAAAATCAGTAAAGATCTTGAAATCGTAATCCGTAAAAGTCTTCTTTGGAACATCAACATCATGAAGAATATCATTTACATAGTTTATGTACTCTTCGCCGCCTTTTACACGCATCTGCATCTTTAAGAAATGCGCCACATACGCACCAATACGATTTCTCCTACCAAGCTCAAGTTTGACCTTATTCTCAAAAACTTCAATCGTTGTGCCTGAAGGTCCGGACAACTGATCAGGATCAAAAAAGAACACGGGCGTCTTTGCAATCTTAAGAACCCAGTCAAGCTCTGTAGCATCACTTGGAAGTCCAAGTTTTTTATTATTGTTATCGTACGCCTGATACCCCACAATGCTGCGCCTTACCTGAAGTTTCTGCGCCTCATCTACAAACAGAATATCCCAGGAACCCTCTTTCACAGCATCAGATGCACCTATAACATCCTTTGAAGCCAAACCTTCAATCTTTTTGAAAAGGCCTCTCAAGGTTGCTCTCAGTGATGTCTGAGGGATGATAAGTCCCATCTTCATACTACGGAACGGATATTCATGAGTCTTTTCATCCTGATAGTCCCTTAAATACTTCATAAGATAAACTGCTACAATCGTCTTGCCGGTGCCGGGGCGTCCCTCCACAACAATTGGCAGCTTTTTCCCTGAACGTATCTCATAAATAATGTCATCCGCTAACTGCTTCTGATCCTTATTTAGTTCTTTAAATGGTGAATACTTGTAGAACTCGCTATTTTTTATCTGCTCAAGAGTATGCTCAGCGAGATTGAATGACCTGAGTTCATTCCATAACTCTTCAAAGGTATCGTCATAGTCCGGCTTCCTAAAATAATTCTTATTGGCGATACCATCATTTTTATTTGTGATTATGAATTTACCATCTGCAGATACAAACTGAATAAGTTTGGACTCATAGTCAAAAGTAACAGACTGATTAAATCTGTCAGAATATATAAAATGAACCTGATTAAACTCACGTTTTTCCTGATTGTTATAATGCTGCTTCATTCTTTCGGCAACATTCGTAGACTCGCCGATGTATACCTTTTTTTCATTCTCCAGAATATACAGCATTGGCCAGTTATTAAGATAATCATCATTCCCATAATTATCACTGGGGAATTTTCGATTTGTAATTATGTAAAGATTATCCTTAGTAGTATCCATCATATAGTCGCTCCAAGCAGGTATTATCTACAACAGTTACAATCAGTATACTACATTTTTACTATTCCTTAGCAGTTGTGCTTGTCTTTGCTTCATAATTCTTTCATAACATTTTTAATTTCAGTTAAAGTACAAGTCATAATATAAAACCATCAAGAAGAACACAACTTCTTGACCCAAACAAAACAATACTTTTTCATAACACACATACCTTCGGAGAATATCCGAAGGTTCCTCCCTAAAACAACGCCGCTATGTTTCCTCATTCAGGAAATATAGCGGCTTCATTTTTTCTATTATTTAATTCAAATACCTGCATATATAAATCTTACAGTAAATTAGTTATTTTCGGGTATTAGTATTAGGATTAACTTGAAAGAGTAAAAAATAGAGGGCATAAGTAGTGTACTCAGCCCTCCATTAGTATACCTATTAAATTACTTGGCTATTCTTCCTTCAGCCTTTCCATAATCATTATAATGCTTAAGTAACTTATCTCCATCAGCTCCAATTGCAGTCTGTAAATCAGCATTGTTTATGTAATATACATATGCATTGAACTCACTACTATTACCTTTATATGTTTTAAGTGCCTCAAGCGCTGCATCGACAGTTGTCTTGGTTGTGGTATTTGCTACCGCAGTAGTTGATTTTGCTGCTGTTGTCTGACTTGAAGAATCCAACGAAACCGGATTACACTTTGAACATGCTCTATAACCTTTATCGATAGCACTCTGAAGAGTGGTTTCTATTTTGCTTCTTCGCAAACTACTACATCCTGACGAATGATAGCACTCACCTGTCTTGGTGATATAAACAACAGTATCTCCACTAGCAGCATATACAGTACTTGTCTGAATACCAAAGCTTACAAGAATTGCAAATGTAATGATTATTGTTCTCAATTTCTTCATCACTATACCTCTTTTCTTTTATGATCAAAATATATTAGTAGTAATCTCTGTAGCTTCTTGTGTACTCAAGTCATCAACACTGGATATTGCAGTTAATGTATAATCATCCTTTTGAAATACTATAGAAAAATACTTTATTCCTAAATCCAGCGCTTTTACCTGCGTGCCAAGATCAACTGCCAAACTCTGCAAATCAGCATTTTCAAATGTATCTGAAACAAGCGTGATATTGCAATCCAACTCACCTTCTGCTCCAGCAACATCAATCATATATATGTCGCTATTTTTATACTCATTGGGAATAATTGAATCAACTTGTTGTTTTATTGGCTCAACTACAGATTCATCAGCCATAGTAATTTGAACAGCAAGAGTGCCATCATCATTTACTGTATACATTGTTGAACCTGCATCATCACCAACCTCATAAGTTCCATCAGCACCTTTTGTCAATGCAATGTCTTTCTGAACAAATCCCATTCCATTAGAATATACACCTTTATTATCCACATCATCGTAAATGATAACATGATACTTGGAATCACTATTTTTCTTCACGAAGTTAGTATACCAATCTGCCAACATTTCTTCAGAACAGTCATCTTTATTTGCATGGCAAACTGTTATAGTGCCAATCTTATTCTTGCCACTACCACTCATCATATCTACAATTTCAGCATTATCATAAATATGAGTTTCTTTTGTCTCTTCAATCTGAGTATTATTAGTTGTTGTTTGTGTATCTGTAGTCTGATTATTGTTTGATCCCAAAACAAATATCAGTAACCAAAACATTACTGTCACAGCTATTTTTATCTTGATATCCCAAGTATTCTTTTTGCGCCAGATCAAGACCATTACAGGTGCAGGGAAAAAACATATCCAGCCAAGAACCCACCAAATTGTGTTTTTCTTTTTAGGAACCTCATTTGCTTCAGATTCAGGATACCAGGTGTGCCCGCAATCTTGGCAAAATCCTACGGTCCTATGAACAATTTGCTTCGCATTTTTTCCACGAATTTCTCCCTGGTTTTCACGAGTAAACTTGATACTAGAACTTCCACACTTTGGGCAGCCTTTTTTATTCAACTGCTCTTGCTCCTTTTTCATCTCAAGAGAAATGTGGGTACCACAAAACTCACAAGTTGTGCTGTCTCCAATCTCAGCGCCGCAACTTGGACACTTCATTTTTTAAGACCTCCTTATTATTAGTCACATAAGCTATTTTATCACTTTAATCATTATTGGAAGCAGTTTTTCACTCTCTAGAATCTTTCCGTGGCATTAAAAATGGGACAGTTTCATGCTATCCCATTCATAATCTCAAAAATTAGTAGCCATTTGCTGTAACACCATATTCAGCTTGTTCTGCAGAAAAGCCTTCAAAAGTCAATTGATCTATAAGACCTGATTTTGAAAATGACATCAATTTTAAGTACTCAGCCGCTTTTTCCTTAGCTTGTTCATTCCAATCAGCTCCGCAATTGTCTACGCCATATTTTGCTTCTTCTGTCGTATAACCCTCAAATTCAAGTTGCTCTTGCAGCCCTTTTGCAGAAAAAGCCATTAGTTTCAGGTATTCTTTAGCTTTCTTTAAAGCCTGCGCGTTCCAATCGGCTCCGCAATTATCTGCGCCATATTTTGCTTCTTCTTCAGTATACCCTTCAAATATCAACTGATCTACAAGTCCGTCATGTGAAAAAGCCATCATCTTAAGATATGTCTTAGCTTTGCTAAGAGCATTCTTTTGTCCAGTTGTTACCGCGCTGGCAGTTGAAATCGTCATAAACTCTACCGATGATGTTGCATCATATCCTGCGGCCAAAGATGTAATAGCTCCATTCTGAACAAATAGAATTCCACAAAGAATGATACCAAAAATTGTTCTCTTAATTGCCATGCGCGCCTCCTTTTCACTTTACACAGTTACTGCCAAATGTTTCAAGATATCGCAATTGCATATAAATGTTTTCAAAGAAAAAACACTGCCATGCCAGCAGTGCTCATTCATATCTTCCGCAACTGGCTAACTTAATTTCAAGTCCCTATAGCTTTGTGTCGCCGGATCACTCCGGTTTTACCTTTTATATTTTCTTGTGATTGTCATTATATCTTGTACTTGTAATTATTAAAACAAACTTTGAATTAAAATATTATAAAACAACTATAATCTCTTAGGTGGTATAAAACCACTCTCACTCTCCAAATTCACACCATTATCCACATTTTTTATACAGAGTTTAGTCCCACGTAACTACTTCTCCGGTTCAATCTATGATTCCGCCAAACTCATACACATTGGTGTAACCCATATCTGCAAGCTTCTGTGATGCCTGCTTGCTACGATTACCACTTCGGCAATATATAAGTATTATCTGGTCAAGATCTGGAAGTTCCGCCGGCTGCTCAGTTCCAATTTCCTCATTGGGAATCAGGATTGCTCCCGGTATATGACCAGCTGCATATTCATCCGTTCTACGAACATCAACAACGATATGATCATCGTCTTTTCCCATAAAATAGACTCCGTCATAACGTGGCGAAGACGTAAGAATCAATTGCTTATCCTCTGCAGAATCCCGGCAACATCTACCCCCGGATGTGTAAAGTACATCCGGCAAATCTGTTCCGCAAGATCTTCTGATATTTTCAGTTTCGCAGCTATTTCTTTGTGAGAAGCTCCCTTGTCAGCAAGCTTCATCGTCTTGGAAATAATAGAGACGATATTTTCCGGAAGAGAACTGGTACTGCCCTCGACCTTTATGATTTTCTTCTCAAAATAGAAATCATACTTTCCACAGATATCAAGAATTCCATAACTCACTTCCTGATCAGGTTTTCTTTTCCCACAGCACCCAGGGTTGAACCAAATCTGTCCATGCTTTTTCTCAACTAGGGAATACTTGTGGCTGTGTCCATAAATAATAATAGGAAGGTCAGCGATATAATCATCGATTTTTCCTTTGTTATGGATCACATAGATCTTATTACCTTCAAATTCAAGAAGTGCTTTCTCAGGGAGGTACACTGCCCAATCCTTGTCAGCATTTCCTCTTACTGCAGTGACCGGTGCAATCTTTTCCAGCTCATCGAGCACTTCCTTCTTGTCGATATCCCCTGCATGAATTATGTGATCAACACCCTGCAGACCTTCTATCACTTCTCTCCTGAGAAGTCCATGAGTATCAGATACAATTCCTATTCTCATTGTTCATCTCCGTTTTAATATTGGTATATCCATTCTTCTAATCCCAGTTATAAATCATCCTGATGCCATCTTCGTCCTTTACTAAAACATTCTTTTTTATAATTATAATTAATTCCAATTGTCTTTGCTTCGTTTTCTCTATTTGCTCTTATCTATTTGTTTCAGTTTCTTTTCCTGATTGCTGATCTTGTTGAGCAGCTGCTGAATCAACTCTTGCAGTAGCACTGTAATTGTAAGAAGCAGTGCTAATAATGTGGCCACAACTTTCAACAATATCCTTTTTATCTTTACCTGATATTTTTCTTTATTCTTCAAATAATGTCTCACTGCAACAATGATTATTGCAAGAAATAATTCAAAAATAGCTAACATGTTACCACCGCCTTTCCCAAATGGCACAGGGCGAGAAATGATATATGATCATTCCCCGCCCCAACTATATATCTGTTAATCGATATCCCCATACCATCCAGGAAGCGTGTAGCCATCCTCTCCCTCAGGAAGTCCAATTACATGAAGTTCATCTGCTGAATACACCCAGCCTTTGCCTGATCCTGAGTAGTCAGATGAATATGTACCATTCACATCGCCATAGTAGCCTGGCTTCGTATATCCATTGGAGCCTTCAGGAAGTCCTATAACATGTAACTCATCTGCTGAGTATACCCATCTTTTTCCAGAAGTTGTTGTGCCAGAGCTTTCTCCAACATAGCTTCCAGATTTGCTTCCGCCAGTTGACTTATGATTAGGAACTCTTCCTTCACCATACTTGCCTGCTGCCTTGATTGCCTCCGGTGTAAGGTTTCCATCAGCTTCGAGTTCATCCAGCCATTTTTCCGTAAACTCTTTTTCCTGCTGTTCTCTCTTTGCGCGCAGATTCTCGTAGTATTCCTGCCAGTCATACGCCCGTGCCGGAATGGTTGTTGCGCCAAGAAGTAATCCCACGATAACGATTGTAGTTAATATCATCACTATTTTTCTCATAATTTCTGCATCCTTTCTGAAAAACACAACAGTTGCATCCCCAGCAATCTCTTTATCATCCAGCGTTCTCGTCACTTTTATTTTCTCTTGAACAACTGCATTATCAAAAGCGCCGAACAGCTACCTACATACCCGATTCCTGTTAATGCCGATAGAAAAAATATCTTCAGAACAAGGAACACACCATATAACCCGAGCATTACTGGTGTTAGTGCTATAACCATACAACATATAAGAAACATGAAATCACCTTCCTTCATTAAAGAATCTTCTTTTCTATTTATGTGATTTTATGCTAATCGATTATGTGTCCTATAATCACACCTTAATAAAGGACTGCGGTGTTTCTGCAGTCCTTTAGGTTGATAATATTCTTTTCCTTAATTAGCCATAAAAATAGAGAGTGGCATAAAACCACTCTCACTCTCCTCTCTTCATCAGTTCTTAAAGCAATCCGGTATTTCTTTTACCCCGCGCCCCATACATAGTGCTGATGAAGCGCCTGTGTATGAAAGGGGATTTCCTTCAATGTCTGTCACGCTGCAGCCTGCTTCCTTGGCGATAAGCGCTGCTGCCGCGTAGTCCCAGATCTGAATCTTCAGTTCAAAGTATAGGCCGCATCTTCCAAGAGCAACACAGCACATATCCCATGCAGCAGTTCCGGATCTTCGAAGATCGACGCACTGGGGCAGGAGTCTTTTGGCAATGTCAAAAGATCTGTCTCTGTATTCTTCGTAGTAAGGAGCGGTTCCAAAGCATGCGAGCTGATCAGAAAGTGGTGCCTCTGATGACATTATCTTTTCACCATTCATGTAGGCGCCCTGGCCTGCTGCCGCAGAGAACATCATGTCATCATAGGGATTGTAGACAACGGCCATGTATGGCTTTCCATCCTTGAGAAGTCCCACTGATACAACTGAAGGTCTATACGCATAGATGAAATTTGATGTTCCATCTATTGGATCTATAACAAAGCAGTATCCGTTTGCCATCTTAGCGGAAAAGACATCCTGCCCATCTTCTTCTCCGAGGAACTCAGCCTCAGGCAGCACCGCCTTCAACTTTTCCACAAGGAATCTTTGAACCTTCTCGTCTGTTTCAGTTACAAAATTTGCATGTCCGGACTTTTCCATCACCTTAGGGCGTTTTGCTGTCAGTAGTATATTTCCGGCCTCTCTTACTATTTCAATAATCTCATCTATTTGCATTTTTTCTTTTAACCTATCCTTCAGATATTCATAGCGGAGTCTCTTTTCCTCTTTTGCAAAATGGAAATCTCGTGACTGCTCTGGATTATCGGTGTAATCAAGTTTCTCATCTGATCTCCAATCCTTTTTAGGAATTCCATATTTTTATGGTCTTTAAAAGTTTTTCCTTTGATGATTCTTCAAGCTTGGATATTTCACGTAAAAGAGCATTATCCAAAGCGGAACTCTTGTATTCGGGCTCTAGCTGCCCTACAAGAGCATCTAATGTAATCCCCATCAACTTGGCATAATAAATAAGCATTCTAAGTGACATAGCAGTTCTTCCGTTTTCTACATTGCTTATATAGCCTGGAGTTACTTTCATTGCAGTGGCAACTTGGTTTTGAGTAAGACCAAGGCTGATTCTGTATTCTTTTATCTGATTTCCATAATCTTCATTCATATAATTATTCCTTTACGAAATATAGTTTTTGTATCATAAGTATATCATAAGTATTGACTGGCAGTAAGCAACAATATAATATATAAAATATACTATTGGTATATAGATGTAAGTAAATGGAGGGCTTTACAAATGGGAGAAAATATCCGAGTGAATGAAAATCTATTTGTCATGTCCGTAGATATGGATGGTAGATCTGTAGATGATATTGCAAGGGATGCAGCAGAAAGAATAGTTAAACTCTTCGAGCAAATCGGACGAGAGCACGAAGCGACTAAGAAAAAAAATGAGAATGTTTGAGGTCACAATTTGTGACCTCAAACATGGAGGAAAAAGTGCAAAAGCAGGAACAACAGAAAAAAGATATTATTCCGATTATAGCGGAATCAAAAGATATTAAAAATCTGGTTTATGTCATTCGAGGACAGCAGGTTATGTTAGATAGTGATCTTGCTATGCTATATCAGGTTGAAACCAAGGCTTTTAATCAGGCAGTAACTAGGAATGCAGAAAGATTTCCAGAGAGTTTCAGATTTCAATTGACGAAAGAAGAGTTTGATGCTTTGAAGTCAAATAATGCAGCCTTAAACGGAAGAGGCGGCAGGAGATATAGACCATATGTGTTCACGGAACAAGGGATAGCCATGCTTTCTGGCGTGCTTCGGAGCAATGTGGCGATTAAAGTGTCAATACGTATAATGAGCACATTTGTTGAGATGCGCCGTTTTATAGCCAATAATGCTCTTCTTTTCGAGAAAGTTAGGGATATAGAACTGAAACAACTGGAATATCAGAGAAGTGCGGACGAGAAATTTGATAAAGTGTTTCGGTATATTGATGATCACGCAGAATCTGAGCAAAAGATATTTTTTGATGGCCAGATTTATGATGCATTTAGTCTGATAGCCTCTATTATTCAAAAAGCACAAAAGGAGATAATCCTGATTGATGGATATGTTGATGTTGATACACTAGACATCTTATCTAAGAAAAATGATAGTGTTGATGTAAAAATATATACATATTCAAGTGCTAAGCTTTCTAACAGAGATGTTTCCGTTTTCAATGCACAGTATCCGACATTGATGGTAAAGAAAACACAGGCATTTCATGACAGGTTTATAATTCTGGATGGGATGATGGTATATCATGTAGGGGCGTCAATAAAGGACGCTGGAAAGAAGTGTTTCGGTATTTCTCTGATAGATGATCCGGGTGTTGTGGCAGATTTGTTGAATCGCTTGAAAATGGTTTGAATAATAAGCCTGCTTACAACAAACTTCTTTTGATCTGCCTTTCGTTTGAGACAGCTACATCCTTAAGGTCCTTTGGTATCATCAGCTCTATCACTACATTCATCCGATTACCAAATCTACGGCTCTTTTCAACTTTGGTAATCGAAGCATGGGTCTGCACTTTGGGATCTTCCAGAAGTGGAAGGACCACGTAGTAAAGCTCATCCTCATCAAAAGATACTGATCCAAGCACCTTACCTGTCACAATTTCTTCAACAACTGCCCTGTCTTCTCGGAGAAAAATGTTCAAAGGCTCCCCTATAGTTGGTGCAGAAGCTTTCGGATCTGCAGGATTTTCTTTTACAAATCCATTGAAAGCGAATACTTCTGTGTCTCTATCCTCACGGACCTTATTGCCAATCTTTCTGGCTGCATCAGCAGGAAGGACATACTCCTGCATCATGAGATGAAAGATTTCTTTTACCTTATCAGGCGTGAGCCTTGCGCTATAGTCTGTCATGATATCCTTGCAGGCTTCCAGAACGCTCTTGGAAAAGAGCTTGAACTCTTCCATATCAGGATCCCAGACAAATCTCCCTCTGGCCATCTTGGAAAGTGGCAGCTCCTCATCATACATCTTGAACTGAACGTAGATGTTCCTCTCAGAGAATGCAGCCTTGTTCTCAAAGGCATCCCAGGTAAACTCATAAGTGTCGAAGTAGGGCTCTCCTTCATACTCCTTGATCTTTTTGTAAGCTTCAATGACCTGCCTGATCTTATCATCGTCCTCAGGATTTCTTTTCCTGGTCGGATCAGAATCCGGATGGTACAGGATAAGAAGCTTTTTGTATTTGGCTTTAATCTCACGGTCGTCGTCATGTTTAGAAGCGCCGAGGATCTTGTAAGCTTCCTTAAGTGTCATACAGATTAATGTGATATCCTTTTTTCGTGTAAGAAACTGATCAGTTCCTCTGAATAATTTGCCTTGATTAGCGTTCCATTATTGGAAGCAATATCTGTAGGGTAAATATGCCGTCCTTGGCATTTACTGTCATAGTGCCGCCATACTTCTCTGCGAGATATCTGATGCTCTTGACGCCAAAGCCGTGCTGGGTCTTGTCTGTCTTGGTTGTGAGGGGCATACCATCTTCAAATGACAGGACATCATTGTAATAGTTCTGAAGCTGTAGCATGAACATATTGTTCTGATTAAGGACCTTCAGATTTATAACTCTCTTTTCCTTATCACTTATCTTCTCAACTGCTGTGATCGCGTTATCCAGAGCATTTCCGAATATGGCATAGACATCCTCGAGTTTCATGAATGAGAGGGAACCCGCGTCGGCCATGCAGCTTAGCTGTATATCATGTTCGCAGCAGTACAGCCCCTTATCCATCATCAGGACATTAAGGGCCTCGTTACCGGTATCTATGGCCACGTCGTAGATCATGATATCTTTCTTCAGTTCTTTATAGAAAGCCTCTTTGTCGCTATCCTTCTCCATGTGATGGATAGCCTCGATCTGATGCTTTAGATCATGGCACTTTCTATTGATACTGTCGATGGTTTCCTGCTTAATCTTGAACTGCTCCTTTTGAATCATGAATGCCTTATTGATACCCTCAAGCTCGCTTGCATAGTACTCGCTGAGCCGCCTTGTACCCTGTGTCCACAGAATATATACGCAGCAAAGAGCATCAACAATTCTGTAATATACATAATTCCAGGAGAACTCCACGTCATAAAAGGTATTGCCTTTATACATGACACTTACAAATAGCACGATCATCATGATCGTTATGATTGGTACCAGATCTGTCTGCTTAAAGCTCTTGGCTTCCATCTTGGCAAAGATTCTTTTGATAACAAAGGCAAATATCCCATAGATAAGAATATAGACAACTATATCTATTACCTGTATTCTGCCAAATATCGCATCAAAGATCTCACATATATCGAAGGCAACATGCTGCACTGCAAGAGCAACAATGGAATAGTACAGAACCTGCCTCATGTTGTACTCTGTGCACAAGAATATCTGGAATAATACGCCCGCTATGTATAGGGACCAGTAGCCCACAAAGCCTATTACCTCCATGATATTCCTGGAAAAATGATTCATAAAAAGAGATACCAAAATGAAAAGAGCTGCTGAAACAGCATAGCGCAGTCCCCAGTATTTTTTCCTGGGACTAAAAATGATCACTATAGTTCCGGCCAATATCAGCTGTACTGCATATGAAATTAGATCCCATATTTCAAACATGGTATTCACAAAATCTTACCTCCCATGTATTCAGCAATTGCCTGCAAAAACTCCCTCTTTTTGGGGCGGCTTATCTTAAGTCTGTCTCCGCCTACAATTACATCATCCTTATCGACACCGCTTACATGTTTAAGATTGATCAGATAGCAGTTGTTGCACCTCTTAAATGGCAGTTCTGATATCTTGACCTCTATCTCTTTTAGTGTGCCTTTTTGTTTGTAAACCTGATTGGTAGTGTGATAGTAGATATAGTGACCGTTCACCTCTATGTAGTAGAGATCGTCACTTGAGATCATGACAAAGCCATGCTCTGTCTGAACTTTGAAGCTCTCTGACCTGTGCCCCTGATAAAAACCAAGAGCGTTCCTCATCTTCATGGCAAAATCACCGTAATTGACAGGTTTTACTATGAAATCAAAAGCCCTGACCTCATAGCCTTTGATAGCCATCTGAGCCAGATTAGTAATAAAGATGATAATGACATCAGAATCGACCTGCCTTATCTTTTTGGCAAGTTCAATTCCATTATCACTATCATCTTCTGTATTAAGCTCAATGTCGAGACAGAGCATCGCATAGCTCTTATCGTACCCGGACAGGAAAGACTCCCTGTCTGAGAACGTAACAACAGACAGGTCGATCCCTATCTCTCCACCAAGTCTTGTAAACATATCTGATAATTTTTGCTGTTCATTAAGATCGTCATCTACAACAGCGATTTTAATCACTTTCTACCTCTGGAAAAATAATCTTATAAACAGGGAAATATATCACCATCTGCACACCGCCATTTATAACAGTTATGAGAATGTTATAAACAGCAGGCTCAAGGAACTGCTTACAAACAGGAACATAGATGGACATCAGCACGCTGCACACTACTGTTATTGCAACGAATGCTATGACATACCACATCGCCTGATACCAAACATTTCCGTGAGACTTAAAGGTAACATTTCTCTGCATTGGGAAATTGACGCACTGAGCAATAAACAAAGTGATCGCAAAGGCTGCAAAATATCCCATTCCACCAGTTTCATCTCCGGTTACCGGATAATTAAAAATGTACGTATCTACTATACCCAATTTTACCCTAAAAAGCTGACAAGGTATACTACACCAATCTGTGTTGTTATTAATTATTGTGGGCAAAAAAGTGAGCAGTAAATACTGAAGCAGTGTAACCAAAAGAGAAAAGAGATAAAACTTAACAAACTGAAATAGTAACTTCTTTATCTTTTCTCTATTCATCATCTTACCTCTACAGTGGCCGACGCTGTCAGATTCTTATTAAGTGAAACTGCATTTACCACCATGCTTCCTTTACTTACAGGTCTTATTACAGCAAGTGCTTCACCGTAGTATGTGTCGCATACATCATCCAGATAGCTGCCCTCATAATACGGGCAGGCGCTGCCAAGGCCAATGAGCTCTCCACCGGTTACGCTGACCTTGATGTGATCTCTTTCAATGGGCTTTAACTCTCCCGCCTGATCTGTAAATTTAAGTCGAACATAAGCAAGATCGCCGTCACTATTTATTGCTGTAAGCTCCGGTTCTGCTACTAACTTAGTCTTTTCCCCTGCAGTTAAAAGAACCGTTGAAGCAACTACTTTACCATTTTCAGCGTATGCCACAGCCTTAAGTTCACCCGGCATATAGGTAACATCAAATACTACTCTGCAATCGTTTTTGGTTCTCTTTTTACCGATAGTTTTACCGTTTAACAGAAGCTCTATCTCGTATGCGCGGGCATAGACCTCTACCCTGGTCTTCATATTCTCGCATCCTTCCCATGACCAGCTGGCCATGGCATTTGTCATTTTCCATGCGGATGGAGAGTGTTTTTGAGCAGCATATTTAACAGGGATAACACCTATTGCAATATCCATCTGTCCAAAGGCTACGCGAGTGTAATCAGCTTCAGAAAGAGATTTACCTGTGAGATCAACTCTTCCGGAACCTGCTGCCACCCATCCTTTTCCGTGGCTAAAATCTGGTGCATAGTCCTGGTATTCCCAGCTTCCGACGCCTACTTCTCCCAGGTAATCCATACCTGACCATACGAAGTCGCCTATTATCCTGGGCTCATCTGCAGCAAGCTCCATGAACTTGTAAGCATCGCTGCAAAATGTCTCACTTCCAAGTATCAATCGGTCAGGATATTTCTTTAGATCATGGACATATCTGTTGATTCCATAGTTATACCCTGCAAAATCCATTCTTGCAAAGGCGTCTCTTGTAAGTACATCGCATGGATACAGAGTAGCTCCAAACTTCATGAAATCTGCACCGAGGATCCCGGCAAGGTTATTAAAGAATTCACTTCCAACTGCCTTCTTTTTTTTGACATTCTTAACTTCCTGCTCCGCCTTTTTATCAGAGTAGATGCCAAGTCCCATTGAACTTAAGAAGTTAAAAAAGATATTGATTCCACATGATACAGGTCTTGAAGGATCAAGTTCATGAAGGTAGTCAGTCATGTTGCCGCAAAGCTCGATCCCCCTTGCCTGAGCTGTCTCCGCAACTTCGTTACCGGTTGAATACATGATCACACTTGGATGATTGTAATCCTTATCTACAAGGGACTTCAGGTCTTTTTTGTAGTTCTTTTCAACTGAGGTTGCATAGTCGTATCTGGTCTTGTGGATATACCAGGCATCGACGTACTCATCCATCATCAGGACGCCCATTTCATCGCATGCTCTAAGAATAGCCTCAGAGCATGGATTGTGAGCACTACGCACTGCATTATAGCCATTTTCCTTCATGAGTCTGATCTTTCTGTAGTCAGAGAACTCATGTCCGGCTGCTCCGAGGATACCATTGTCATGGTGAATGCATGCGCCCCTGAGTATCACTCTTTTTCCATTGATGGCAAAGCCTTTTTTAGCATTGAATTCAAGGGTTCTGATTCCGATACGTTCAGTTCTGACATCATCACCAAAGCTCACCTTAAGGTCATAAAGCTTGGGATTTTCGGGGCTCCATAGTTCTGCTTTTGGAAGCTCCATGGTGATCTCAGCTACACCATCGGCGTTAGTTATTTCTTTTACCTCTGTATCAAGTTCTGCTATGGTGCATGTCACCTGGCCTTCAGAGTTTGTACTAACCGCAGCCTTTATCACAGGAGGATCTATTGACAGGGTATCAACCTTAATTCCATTTATGAGAATATGCTTTTGTGGCATCTGGTATAGCCATACAGGTCTGTAGATACCGGTTCCTGTATACCATCTGCTATTGGGCTGATCAGTATTAATAGCCTCTACAAGAATAGTGTTGTCCTCACCATATTTCAGAAGCTCTGTCACATCCACATAAAATCCGGTGTAACCATAGTCCTGATAAGCAGCTTTGACGCCATTTACATATACAGTTGCCTTGTGATAGACACCTTCGAAATACAGAACTGTGATCTGATCTGCCCATTCCTTTGGAGCCAAAAGAGTCTTTTCAAAAGAGTAATCCTGTGGCACATACCATCCAAGGTTAACTCCTGTGACGCTTTCGTCGTCCTTTTCATCCAATAGCATCGCATCATAAGGAAGAGTTACATCAATTGCGGTATCTCTTTTCCCTGTAACAAAACATTTCCAGTTGTCATTTAAGCATATTCTCTTCATATTAAACTTCTCTTCTTAAAAATCCACTAATAATTGTAAGTAACACTCCAATGCCCATAACAATTGCTATAGACACTATGTTTCCGACCTGTGTGGCATCTCCGAACATGTTAATGCCCTGAAATGCATCCACGAATGATCCAACCTGATCAGCCAGATGTCTGAAGACTGCAAATGAATAGCAAGCTGTCGCAGCTACAATCAAAAGGTCCTCGTCCCTGATCATTACAATAACATTTAATACAATTCCTATTATAAGTGCAGCCACTACAAGAGCATTTGTGGCATTATGGGCAGGAGCCCATGCCAGGTATCTGACAAGTGATATAACTGCAACAATAAGCGCCAGCACTACGGCATAAAAGCCATATGATTTTTTTGCAAAAAAATTCTTCATAGTTGTCCACCTCATTCCTTAACAATCTCAGTTACAGTTCTGCGTTTCTTCAGATCCATGAATATAAACAAAATGTCAAGTGCAGCAAATACTACGATCAGAACGATCATAAGTGGCTGCCACCAAGGTGTTACAGATACGATTTTAGAATCAACGCTGTATCCGTTCATAACGCTGCTGTTTGCAACTGTATACAGGTAATCATGTGCTGACTTTCTAACAAGTGCCAGAAGGTCTCCATCATCAGTGTCTGTGATCTGCTTTGCTACAGCTGTTCCAACTGAACCGGAGAAATCAAGGCAGAACTGGTCTACACCGGCTGCAACTGCACTTGTAAGATGCCACTTATATGTACCCTCGGCACCTGCTACAGCGTCAGTTTCCTGCTGTCCGACAAATCCCCATTCATTCTCGATTACCTGGCTGCAAAGTGCTGTACTCTCTGAGCACCATACAAGACCAAGTCTGTTAAAGCCGTGCATAAGGGCTTTTCCACCGGCTGCTGCTATAGCGCCCTCTGCTGCTCTTAGAGATGTCTCTCTAAATGCCTGTTCGTTAAAGAATACTGCGATACCTTCTCTGTTATTTTCCTGATCATTACCAACTACGTGCTTGGCACCGGCCTGAACGCCTCTTTCTTCCATAGCAACAACTTCAGGAATAGCACAGAGATAACTCATAACTGCATCTTCTGAATAGTATTCAAAGTTTCTGCCACCAAATGGTGTTCTGTGGATGTTAATACCAGGCATCCAGTCTTCTTCCATTCCGAGATACATGCACTCATTTGCCATGAGCTTGCCTCTGTTGTACATAAGGTCTTTATTAAATGTAGAAGCAAGAACTATCTCTGTTGGGAAACATGTATCCTGTACGCTTGTTCCGTACTTACTCTCATTATATGTACCGCCGACACCATCAGGTCCATCACCTGCAACAATGGCCGGCTTACCTACAGATGCGATCTCAGTTGTACCAAAGTTATCTGACAGAAGGCTTGTAAGCTCAGATATTGTAAACTGGTTCAAATATGTATCCCATGCCTCATCGTCATATTCAAGTCCGATAAGTGCAGCAAGTGGCATTCCTATGTTATCGCCCTGAGTGAAATCAGCTACAGAAAGTGCATCTTCACTCTTTTCATAATAATTACCTGCAAGGAGCTCGATCATCTCATCATTAAGTGTAAGCTGTGTAGCAGATGTTGGATATGTTCCTTCCCAATCGTTTCTTGACAGATAAGTAACTGTGCCTTCCTGCCAGTAATTAGGATCAGCTTCTTCGAACTGATTTGTAACAACTTCATCTGTGTACTGTGAAGTTCTATAGGTTTCTGTATCTAATGCTTCGCTCCATGCGTATACATTAGCTGCATTTCCTGTTACTTCCTGACCGTTTTCATCAGTTAGTTTCTCTGCGCCCTTTGCTGCAAGAACGTTATTGAGGGCATCGTGTGCATTATCACCGATTGCGATATAATAATCGCCTTCGCTCATAATATATCCTTTTGCATTTGTGTAATCATAGCTTGCAAGAAGGTACTTATCACAAGTGATGCTAAGTGTCTGTGACTGACCCGGTTCAAGTGTATCTGTCTTTCCAAAATCGAGCAGCTGGATAGCAGATTTTTCTACCAGATTCTTTTTCTCATAATCTCCGTAAGGAGTCTGAGCATATATCTGTACAGAAGTCTTACCGGCAACATCGCCTGTATTTGTAACAGTTACATTAACTGTTATTTCGTCCCCATTCATAGTTACGCTATCAAGGGTCTTCTCAAAAGTAGTATATGAAAGTCCATATCCAAACGGGTATGTAACTTCTGCGGCATAGTTCCAATCTTTTCCAAAAGATGAACCTACAGATGAAGTTGCATTGCCCTGTCCGAGAACGCTGTCTTCATATCTTGTCTCGTAGTACTTGTATCCAACATAGATACCTTCTGCCTGAACTGTTGAATAAGATATTCCGGCATCGGCATCATCTATAGCTGCAAGCACTTCATCAAGATTAGCCCATGTCTGGTTATTGAAGCTTCCGTTTACAACTGCTGGTGCTGAAAGTGAATTAGCAGCATATGTATCTGTAAGTGATCCTGATGGATTGATGTTGCCGTTCAGAATCTGTGCAACTGCTTCAAATCCTCTCTGACCCGGCTCACCGATCCAGAGGCATGCATCAACTCCATATTCATCGAGCCACTCAAGCTCCATGGGATTGCCACTGTTTATCAGCACGATCACCTTATTGAATACGCCAGATTCTTTTATCATATTCAGAAGGTCTTTTTCCTCCTGATGAAGTGCTAACTGGCTGATTCCTTCAAAGCTGTCCTCAAGTGCCAGCTCCATTCCCTCTCCGCCTTCTCTTGCAAGCATTACGATCGCAACATCGCTGTAGTCGGCAAATGAAGCCTTAAGATCATCTGTATAAAAAGAGATGTCTTCTTCACCCATTGATAATACGCTTGTAGTATTAGTTAAAAAGTCATACTTGCCAGTTCCTCTTTCTGTTGAGGACTGAACATATGCATTATAAAGTGTGTCATTGATCTCAAATCCCTGCTCAGAAAGAGCTGTGTACAGGTCAATGCTCTCTGAAGTTTCATAGGCCTTTGAACCTGCAGATGAACTCTTGTATAAAGGCTGCGCAACCGCATGTCCAAAAAGAGTTACTCTTGTTTCGTCAGATGAAAGTGGAAGTGCGTTGTTATCATTTTTTAATAAAACTGCTCCCTCTGCCTCTTCCTGAACCGCCTCATCGTAAGTCTCCCGGATAAGTGTCTGAAGATTCTCAGAATTTAATTCGCCATAATCACTTTCAAAATATGTTGTATCTTCTGACGTATCGCCATCATTTACAACCTTACTGGTAGTAATCCCCAAAGCCTGATTAACTGTACCCGAATACCCCAACATACAGTTAAATCCAACGCTTGACAGTACCAGACAGCATGTACTGACAGATGCCAAACCAGTCCATAACTTGGAATGTTTACTCATTTTTTACATACCTCCATAAATACATAAAATACTTCCTGTGGCCAACATTATCTGATTTTGAAGGCAGTAACAATAGGTTGTTCACAACCTGTAATTCACCGTTCATAAACTGTTTGGTTGTATTGGAAATTTGTATGGTCCTTACCTTGATTCTAGGGATTCAATTCTTTTTCCAATCTCTTTATCAGCAGTAAGATCATAAACCATTCTATAGCAATCAAGCGCCTGGTCTTTGTCTCCGCCTTCTGCAGCTTCCTCTGCTGCCTTGTATAAAAGTGCAAGGGTTACAGGGTTAGCCTCTGTCGGAATTTGGTTATCCTTAAGAATCTTCTGAATTTGAGGCAGGTCTTTCTTTGCAACTTTCTTACCTACAGCTTTCTCCAGGAATTCCAGTTCAGCATCAGCCTGTTGGGATTCGCCAAAATATTTGCTATAGAGATAACATGCTGCAGATACTTCCGGCTTGTATTTTTCCAGGTAATACCATCCAAGGTTTCTGTAATAAGCTGCAAGCTCAGCCCTTGTGCAGCAGTAATTATAAGATTCTATGGTATAGGAATATTCGCCATCTGCATCTCCAAGTTGCTTACAACACAAGATAATTCCAAGGATTGTTTCCATGTCCACAGGGTTCTCAAGGTGTGCACTAAGCCATTCCTGCTGGGCCCCAGAATAATTCCCTGCAAGCAACTGTTCTTTTGCCTTCTCCTTGTGAGGTGTCAATGTATCCTCATCGGATATCTCATATTCATCATCTCCCAAACAGTAATACTCATATAAAAACACTTCCGAAATATGCCTAAGGCAAACTTTTAGTTTACTCATCTTTTCTTTTTCCTCTTTAGTATTCCTTTTTTATCTCTGTTACTTTGTACATTTTCTTGAACATTTCCAAATCCTCACTGGTATTGTTCTGTATCATGTTCTGTAGAAAAGCATAACACAATAGAAATTGTTTTGGGCATGTATAATGCGGAAGCATTCGTAATAAAAAAACCCGTATCATATGATACGGGCCATTCATTATTTAAATATAAAGAGCTTCATAGTTATGCACAAATCTGGGCTACAACGACTTGAGCGCCAGTAACTTGAATGTCGAGAAGCAAACCGGAATCTGCGCAGTCTTTCAAGTACTGTGCAAACTCTTCTTTTGTCACGTCCTCAGGGCCGTCTTCACCGCCGACCATCTGGAAGACTGTCTGATCAGTAATGATGAATGCTGCCTCATCTGCATCATTCATTCCTACGGGATCCTGAGCTTTGTCATTTCTAAAATTGGTAACGCCTTTTACCGTAAGAATATCATCTTCAATATATGCCTCATATATGATTGCCTGAAGAACCCCGGATTCGTCCGGTTCTCCTGCGCTATCTTTATCTGAAGCTCTTAAATATCCGCTCATCCAATATGTGCCTTCATCGGCTAATGCTTCAGTAAAGCTGGTTGAAGCTGTATCAGTTTCAGGCACAGACACTGATTCTGTAACGCTTTCGATGGCTTCTGCAGAAACTGCTGTTGTAGCTCCGGCATCAGCGTTTTCTGTCTTTCCACACCCTATTAATGTGGCACAAATTGATACTACTAATAAAAGTGATACTTTTCTCATCTTTCTCCTCCTCGTATAAAAAATAACAACATATTGATTATACTCTAGAAAAAGTACCATATTTATTAAAAGAATATAAAACAAGAGTCAGCGCCAATCTTATAAGTGTACGGATAAGTCCGGCGCAATTCTTTGTTTTTATCCGTACAATATGGCTATCTCTGGATCCTTTTTCTCTCCTTGTACGGATAGGATTATACGTTGCACGCTATCTTATCCGTATTTCATATGGAAAAAGAAGTATATGCTGGCCGTTTATACGGATAAGATTACACTTTATTAGCATTTCTATCCGTACAGCACTTGGAAATAGATCTTTTTACAACTCCATTGTACGGATAAAGTAGCACATCCAATATATCTTTATCCGTATACGCGGCAATCTTTTCCCAACTCATTCTGCCAAATCATTCCGCCTAACTCATTCTTACAAATCATTCTTCCCAACTTATTTTTACCGCTTTAATGGACCACCAATCAGCTTTCTGATAGCATCTGCCTTCGCTATGGGGTAAAGCTCCCTGATATGCTGCGCAATTGCCTTGCCGGAATCAAGCGGATTCTCGTTATACCTGGATGTCACGTGCTCGTAGCCCCATATGGACTCCGGCTTGGAATATATGGCAATAGGCCAGCCGTAGAACTCGCCTTTCTTGTTTTTTCTTTGGCGGAAATCCCTGACTGTAAGGTACGTCTTCATCTGCAGATCAGTCATGGTCCCATCAAAGCCCTTTTCGCCGCCTTTTCCAAAACCGGCCCGGGCCTTTATCTCATTGGAATAGATTTCAGCCTCAGCATTAAAAAGATCCATGATCTTCTTCTGCCGCCTCGAAGCCTTCTCATCATCCCAAAGCGCGTCGAAATCATAACCATCCCGCCTAAAGTTTGCAAAGTATGGAAGCCACTCTCTTGAGATAAAACCTGCTTTCTTCTCAAAAAACTTCCCGTAGGCGACCTCGCCGCTCCTTGCAATAAGCTCACGCCACTCCCATGGATCCACTTTTGGATCGCCGCACCACCAGTACTCTGGCACAGTTCTTTCTTCCAGTGAGAATCCCGGAATGCTGTTCTTGAAAAGTGGCAAAAAACCTATCTCGTTTATGTAGTTTATCGCATCCTGCACTGTATGCAGGCATTCGGGATCGTCCCACTCCACGCCATACATAATCCAGGTTCCGTTTTCATTTCCCATTTATTCAATCCACCCGTTTCTATCGTCTTTATCTTCATAGTACATCGTTTGATGCCTGTGTTGCAAAAGTTTAAGGCTTTTTGCTTAACTTTTTTCCAAAAAAAATGGATGCACCTCAAAAGAGATGCACCTATGGTTTCCGATCATGTTTTTTATTTTGTCTTCTGTCATGCCTATATTGTACTTTTCATAAATATAGGCAGTGAATTTTAGCCCTATCTTCCTGCCTCTTTAGCTATTTTTCACTATATAGGCAGAACAATTACTGCAAAATCAACTGCCTATATTCCCCATCTCTTTGATATAGGCAGAATACCAATGCCTAAACTAACTGCCTCCATTCACATATCCTTTGATATAGGCAGAATACCACCCAAAAAATCAACTGCCACTATTCACAAATTCCTCTATATAGGCAGAATTGCACATTCCATATGTGCATTTTTCTATCCCAGCAAAAAAGCAGCTACGGATTTCTCCATAGCTGCTGTACTGATTCACATTTAATTCTTATACACTGTTACTGCTGAAACAACCATTCCATAACTGCTATACAGTTATAAGCGTAGTCAAATGAAGCCATATGATATGAAGCTCCGCCTCCGGCACCTCCACCATTTCCGCCCATCATTCCTTCAGGCTTTTCACCAGTCATTTCTTTTGCCGACTCGTCTGCGCTTGTATTCGTAGCTTCGTCTGTTGCATTCTCAGAATCTGAAAAGCTTCCATCTTCAGATGCACTCATCTGTCCGCCGTTTCCTCTTCCTCCAAAGCTGTCATCTCCACCACTCATAGGTGAATTGCCTGTTCCTGCATCAATTGTTCCTGTTTTCCAGGATATGAAATAGGCTCCAGTGGCCTCTCCACTGAATAATTCTGAAGCAGCTGATGAAAGTTCATCTGCTGACCATGTGCCATCCCACTGTGCATATGTGTAAGTGGCACCGTCCGCATCATATCTGTTCATAAGGTCCTGTGCCCCGCTCCATGCACTTGTATCATCTTCAGCTGCAAAATAAACAAAGGTCTGACCTTCCAGATTTGAAAGAAGCTCCGTATCCCACTGTCCGTCAACAAACATGCATGCTGCATAGAGATCCGGATATTCCGATGCAAGTATGAGTGTTGTCATGCATCCCATGGACTGACCTGTTCCATAGATCCTATCAGTATCTACTGCATACTCATCTGTCATATAATCTATAAATCTCTTTGTAAGCTCAACATATTCTGTTGTACTATATCCATCATGATCATCAAGAATTGTTTCGGGGTATGTTGGTACAGCTACAATTGTCGGATATACTGACTGCCACTCTGAGGTCGCCCACACGATACCCCCAAGCCCCTGAGTAAGAGAATACTCAGCATCAGTTCCCGCAGTTGTTGAATCACCTATGAACACAACCATTGGATACTCTGCATGTTCATCGTATCCTTCTGGAAGATACAGATTATATGTTATTGAAAGACCGGTTTCTTCGTCGGTATACTCGAGCTGTTCAAACTTGTCTGTATACGTATTGACAAGAGCCTCTTCATCTTCTGCCAGAGTATTATTTACTGTAAATGAAATCTCATCATTTCCTGTTACAGTTTCTTCCTCACTGGCAACATTACTATCTGACTCGTTACCTTCAGCAAGAGTATTTGATTCGCCGTCTTCTGTGGTATCTGCTTCTGCTACGTCGTTTTCTGTGGTAGTTGTAGCCACATTATTACCACATGCAACAAAAGTACAGGCTAAAGCTGCTGACAAAAGTGTTGTCGCAATTTTCTTAAACATTTTGAATACCTCCAATTTTAAGTTGTTTGTGGAATATTTATAATGCGGACTACCATCCGCAGATGATTATCAAAAATGATAATAAATATGTTACCTAAAACAAGCCTAAAAGAATTATTTCCTATTATTTAATTCTTCCTGTTCCTTTTTAAGTCGGGCCTTGGCTTCCTCAACAGATTCTCCTTCATGTGCAAGATATCTTTCAACAAACTTGTCCTCAATCTTTGTATATCCTCCAACTACAGCATTCTCAATTTTTTTATAGCCGGATACGACTCCATCTGACATGTTATTAAAGCCTTCTGTTACATTTTTGGCGATTTTCTCATTTGCCTCTACTAATTTACTTCTGCTCATTTTCTCTTTCCTTTCTGTTTACCAAAGTTTTATTATTTGTACACTTGTTTACGTTTTGTGATTTAAAATATAATCATTCTGATAGAACTCTTCAATCAACAATTTTTAAACATTTGTTGGGATAATTAAAATGAATGTAGAGAATAACAAGAGAAGGCGTGAATCCATAGAGAAGATCACGAAAGTCTTTATTGAGCTTATTCAAACACATGAACTGTCAGAAATCAGTGTCACAGATATATGCAAAAGAGCAGGCTTAAACAGGGCGACTTTCTATGCCAATTACCTGGATATTTATGATCTTGCAGACAAGGTGCTTGTAATGCTTCAGGAAGAAGTACAAAACCTGTACAGCGACGAGATTGCAAACTGTTATAACAGCAATGATTACTTAAAGCTTTTAAAACACATCGCTGAAAACCAGCTCTTTTACAAGACCTGTTTCAAACTTGGAATTGGAGAAACTCCTCTTGTCAAATACGACACAGAAGCTGCTGAAAAGTATTTCCATGGTGAAGACATTATGTATCATATGGAGTTCTTCAGAGGTGGTTTTAACCGCATAGTAAAGATATGGCTTGATCATGGATGCGACAAGTCTCCGGAAGAAATAGCGCAGATTATCAGTTCAGAGTATCAGGGCAGAAAATAAAGGAGTTTTATGAAAAAAATATTGCAGAGGCTTTTTATTCCTAAGCCATACACCGCTATACTTATTTCCATCCCACTGTTTGTATTTGTCGGAGCTGTGCTTGCAAAAGAAATCACAGGACCGGTGGCATATCTGGCATACTTTCTTTCCAGCTACGCTCTTGTAATAACATGTATTGCTATCGCAAAACTTATCCCGTCATGGAAAAAATCTTTCCTTCACAGCAGATTTTATTTATGGCTGACATCACTTCCGATTATAGGAACCTGGATTACTAACGATGCTATTCGAATAAGGACAGCTCTTTACATTGGGGCCTTTATCAACCTTTTGTATGTAATCCTTAAGATCACAACCGGAACAATATATCACTCTGCATGGCTTATCCTTTTTGGGTTATACTACCTGTTCCTTGCCATCTTAAGATTGTTCATCATAAGAGCAGACAGAATATATACTGAAAATAACGACATTCGTGGAGAGTATAAAACTTACAGATTCTGTGGAATCCAGCTTCTTGTTCTAAACATATTTCTCTGCTTCATAACAGTGATGGCATCAAGACTTGAAGGCACAATTGATTATCCAGGTCTTCTGATATTTGGGATGGCCTTTTATTCTTTTTATGCAACAATCGCAACAGCTGTAAATGCTGTAAAATATCGAGGTCATACTCATCCAATGTTTACCGCAGCCAGGATTTCCAGCTTCACGGCAGCTCTTGTCTCAATGCTTTCTCTTGAGATTGCAATGACAGCCCGTTTTGGTGCAGAAGATATCAGTTTCAGAAAGCAGATGACCGCACTTACAGGCTTAGGAGTATGCTCTATCGTATTGATAATGGCAGTCTCTATGATCATAAAGTCAAGCACCTGGTTTAAACAAAGCCACAACTGAACTGCCTACGCTTCTGTACCCAGCCCGTTATTATCTAGAAATTTCTTAACTTTAGCATTTATCATATTATTCTCACTTTCCGTTATTAAGTGTAGCGTTCATGCTTCCAAGTCGATAGCCCTTCATATCAATAGTAACAAACTTGAATCCTAAATCTGTAAATCTTTTATAGACTGATTCTCTTATGTCTTCCTCAACCAGTTTCGGAATGTCTTTTGCCGGAACTTCAATCCTTGCTATATTGCCATGAAGCCTCACCCTTTCTTCCAAGAAACCGTGTTCTATAAGGAACTGTTCAGCCTGATCGATCATATAAAGCTTCTCTTCTGTTATCTCTTCTCCATATACGAATCTTGACGCAAGACATGCATATGCAGGCTTGCTCCAAGTAGAAAGTCCCATTGCTTTTGAAATCATCCTTATTTCTTTTTTTCTAAGACCAGCCACACGAAGCGGACTTTTTACAGAAAGCTCCGCTGCAGCCTTGAGCCCCGGCCTGTAATCTCCCATGTCATCCAAGTTAGACCCCTCTGCCATAAATAATATCCCATTTTCATCAGCAATTCTTTTCACTTCTGTGAAAATACCATGTTTACAAAAATAACATCGGTCTGGTCCGTTGTGCCTATACCCATCTTCACTTAGCGGGTTGACTTTGCAAATAATATGTTTTATTCCACGTTCCCTACAAAACTCGGAAGCTTCTTTTACTTCACGTTCGGGCACAGACGCATCTGCTCCTGTCACTGCAATCACGTTGTCTCCAAGTACCTCTTTAGCTACAGCCAATAAAAGTGAAGAATCTACCCCTCCGGAGAAACCAACTGCAAGTGATCCAAGGCTCTCTATGTATGTTTCTAATTTTTTCAGCTTATTTAAAAGCTCTTCATTTAAATCGTCTTTGTTTATTTTCATTCTTATCTCCAATTTACGTTCTATATACACAAACCAAGCAGTCATAATCCTATATGAGAATTATGACTGCCCGGTTCCCCTCTTGTTTTGTTATCCTTTTAAGCCGCAGACACTTCTTTTGACTCCTGAGATTTTTCTACTACTTTACCATTGTATACTTCATGATCAAGAAGTCCCTCTGTTTCGGCTGTAAGTACTGTTGCTGTTGCAGCTCCTACTACATTAGTTGCAGTTCTTGCCATATCTACGATTGATGATATAGGTGAGAAAAGAACTATCAGCTCAACCGGAAGTCCTGCTGCAGTGAAAAGAGCTGTCGCTGTGATCGTAGCTGTTCCTGGAACTCCTACTGTTCCGATTGAAACGAGAAGGGTAAGCGCAATGAGAAGTACGTACTGTCCTGCGGAGTAGCTGATTCCCTGCTGATTGATTGTAAATACTGCAAGAAGTACAGGCCAGATTCCTGCGCATCCGGGCATTCCAAGGTTTGCTCCAAGTCCTGCTGTGAATGCTGCCACATCTCCATCAACTCCGATATCCTCTTTTAACTTGCTTACTGTGACAGGAAGTGTACCAACGCTGCTCTGGGATGTAAATGCAACAATTCCTGCAGGTGCGATTTTCTTAAGAAATGTGACAGGATTGAGTTTTCCGATTGTTGCAATAAGAATACTCTCGACTCCAAAGAGCTGTATTGCTGCAAGTACATATGCAACCACAAGTACTGAAAGAAGTGGTAAAAGATCCTGTAGCTTACTTCTGCCAACTGCTCTGGCGATAAGTGCTGTAACTGCGTAAGGTGTGAAAGAAACGATGAAGCTTACTGCTCTGCCGAGTACTGTATTTGCCGCGTCTACAAAAGCCTTGAAGGGCTTAACGGATTCATCCTTTCTTACAACCTTGTTGTATGCAAGTGCAACAATCAGGCCAAACACGAGGATAGGAACAACAGTGTTGCTGCCCCATTCATTTATGAGATTCTTTGGGAAAAGACCTACGATAGCATCTACTGCTGTAGGAACCTCTTTTGCCTCAGTAGCCTCAACTGTATACTGGAAGCCTTTTCCAAGTCCCAGTAAAAGAGCTGCTATAAGAGTTATAACTGCTGCTGTAAATGTGTTCAGGAGCAAGAAAAGAACTGACTTAAGACCAACCTTATGTAGTTTAACCTGATCTCCAAGGTTTGTGATGCTTGATATAACGCTAAACAAAAGAAGTGGAACCACAAATGCCTGAAGGGCATTTACATATACTGTTCCAAATGCTGCAACATATTTGTAGTTTTCTTTGAATATAAGTCCTAAGATCACACCAAAGGCCGTTGCAATAAGGGTTCTGATTCCAAAGTCCACATGTTTTCTTTTTAGGAAGTATAATACTCCGAATAGTGCCAGTGCTGTTATGAGTGCTCCGATTTCTAATATATTGATTTCCATGATGATTCTCCTCCATTTTACATGAAACAAAGTTAAAGAAATATGCCCGGTGACAAATGAGTCTCCCGGGCATATGGCATACGTTCTATTTCTATTTACGCTTGATGGCATGAACATCGATGAGACAACATGCCAGCCATATATGATGCCCGGTTATTTGTCATCACACAACACATGTATTCAGATTTGTGATTTCTGAAGTTAAGCATTTCTCACGCCATCCTTTCTTTTTCGTTTCCTGTTGAAATAAATGATAATGGAGTTTTATCATCTTGGCTAATACGTGATGGTTATTGCCTGCGATAAGCTCAGACTATAGCATCTTCCTCTCCCTTCACACAGGCATTTCCATAAACTCATCTATAGCCTTAAGCACAGGCTCTGCATACTTTTCACCCATCTTACACCCAGCATTCAAAAGACTATATACATTTAAAATAATAACACCATTTGTTAGCTCTGGCTAACTATTGATCAAATAAATGGGGCTGCTTGATTTGATGCAACCCCATTTACATAGTACATTCTTCCTAATATGCCTGTACTTTTACTGAATTTTCAAATAGTCCTCATCCGTAACTGACTCGCACCACTCATTACTTGTGTCTTCTCCTTCTATCTCTATGGCTAGATGTGAGAACCATGAGTCAGCAGCTGCGCCGTGCCAGTGCTTTACATTCGCAGGAATATTGACTACATCACCCGGATGAAGTTCTCTCGCTTCTTTCCCTTCTTCCTGGTAAAAGCCTCTGCCTCCGACGCAGATAAGCATCTGTCCTCCGCCACTTTTTGAGTGGTGAATATGCCAATGATTTCTGCATCCTGGTTCAAAAGTCACATTGTAAATCGGAATTTGCTCTGTAGAAACCGGTGCAAGATAACTTTGTCCGTCAAAATACTGAGCATAAGCATCATTTGGATCCCCTATGGGGAAGAAAATAGTATTCTGATAACGATCTTTGTCTGTATTCTCAGTGACAGGCTCATTATATACTTCCTTTGCAAGATTAAACACAGCCCATGCCTTTGGCCATCCAGCATAAAAAGCTACATGTGTTATAATAGCAGCCATTTCCTTTTGTGTGACACCATGATTTTTAGCGTTCATGATATGATATTTCAGACTACTGTCCGTGATGCCCTGAGACATAAGGGCTACGACTGTGATAATGCTACGTGTCTTAACATCTATGTCCGGATTATTCCAGTTCTCTCCAAATAATACATCATCATTAAAATGTGCAAACTCAGGTGCAAATTCTCCAAGCTGATCCCTTCCTGCTGTCTGAACTATTTTCTCATTCATTGTATGCTTCTCTCCTTTCTTTTGCAGTTTTATTTTCATAAGGTCTGTGAGTTTAGTATATTTTTTCAATCTTTTCTTCAATCCCATACGTGCTCATAAACTTATTAAGATCATCATGGCTTCTTATGAGCATAACTTCTTCAAACGCTCCTGTATGGATATCCTGAAAGCCTGCAACCTGCTCACCATTGCATATGGAAGCCTTGATAACAGGGCGCTGGTTCTCTTTGTCATAGTTTTTCTTTATAGTCTTTTTCTTAAAAAGCATGACTTCCCTTCTATACTTGGGCTCAATACCTGACTTCAAAAGAGCGCTCATCAGGTATTATTTCCAATACCTTTTTATTTATCCCCGATATGTCGATAAATCTACCTTTACTGATGGTTGCTACAAAACTGCCTATTGCTTCTTCATCTCCCTGGACTTCACAGGTGACTGAACCATCATATTCATTCTTCACATACCCTGTGAGCCTGTACATATTCGCTGCATGCATGGCAGTATATCTGAACCCCACGCCCTGCACCATTCCATAAAAACTTAGCCTGTATCTTTTTTCCATGCCCATGCTCCGGTGTTTCAGAAATTGCTTCCATTCCATCCCCAATCTTCTGATCCAAAATAGCGGATATACATATGATCCGGTGCTACTCCCAGAATATCTCCATATATTCCTGTCAGTTCTTTTGTCATCTTCCCATAAGTATCTGACGAAGCATTTCCGTAGATCTTGACCTCTATAAATGCTGTAGGCTGGGAATCATCACCCCTGAAATACATAGGGATATCACCCTCGATTGCCAGCATGAGCCAGCTTTCACTCTTGCCCGGGATTATAGAGATAGCCTGTCCAAGGCGCTCTTTAAGCTGTATCTCTTTTTCCTTTGTTACAGTTACGTTTGTCTTTGTTGAAATAAATGGCATGTTTTTCCCTCCTCGTTTTAATATCAGTTTCTTCGGGAGTCGTAAGTTCCTTTAATCTGCTCACGATTCTTCATCCTCAGTTCCAAGGCCATAGTACAGCATTTCATTGTACCTGGCGTTTGCTTCCTCTGCAGCCTTTTTGTTATGCCAGCTGTCGATATCACTGCAGATTGCAAGCATCTCATCCACAACAAGCTCTGCTGTTCTTGGCTTCACGTTGTATAAATAAGCCAGCATTCTGTCCATAGCCTTAGGACTACCGAGCTGTTTGGCAATCTGCTCCCCAAGTTCCTTGGGAAATCCGAGCTTCTTTATTGTAGATACCAGTTCATCACGCTTTCTAGCCCATTCAATCTGATTCTCTGTCATCTTTTATACCCGCAATCTGCCTTCTCAGGTCCATCTACTCCGGATTCATAGTGGGCCCTGAACTCCATATTAATCTCACGGATTTCTTTTTTACCATCAATGTAATCCTGATACATATCAGCGAGCCCTGACATGCATCCATCACGTCAACTACCACGCACCTAAAGGTACGTGGTTTGCGACTCCCCTGTAGTTCATTGCAATAACTCCTACATTTTGTCGGTGTAACTTCCGTGGGGTCGCATCATGGGACGGTTGACACCGCCCCTTACGCCAAAGATTTACTCTGCCGTAACTGTATCAGGTACTTGACTATCTTCAAGATAGTTGATTCCCATGCGGTACAGATTCATAGCTCCAATGCGGTCATCGTTTGATTTATAGCTACAGTTCTTACAAGTAAACAGATGCAATTTCTTATCACGATTGGCTTTTTCAATGTGTCCACATACAGGACAGCACTGACTCGTATAACGAGGGTCAACCTTAATAACAGTAGACTGATTCTGTTTAGCTTTGTAGATAAGTTTCTGTTCAAGGTCATAGAAAGACCACGATACGGAAACGTAGCGGTCTTTGGTTCTGACACACTCTGTAGCATTACGAACGCCTGACAAATCTTCAAGAACAAAGAGCGTATGCTTCGGGTTGGATTCAACGAGTGCCTTTGATACCTGGTGGTTAACATCCTGCATCCAACGGTTTTCTCGCTGACCGATAGCTTTTAATCTACGTCTTGAAGATGGTGTCTGACACATTTGGAGTTCTTTACGAAGCTTAGAATAGTGAGCACGTTTCTGCTTGATGGCTTTACCGCTTACAAATCCAGACTTGTGCTTACTGTCATAAGTAGCAACGACAAAGTTTATACCTCTGTCAATACCAACGACATTACAGATGTCAGAAATATTACTTTCTTCGACATCGTAGGTTACGGGGATATGCAAAAAATACTTACCATGCTTATTTACAAGCTTGGCAGTTCCAAACTTATAGATGTCGTGGTCAAAGTATTTTGCCATGCCTTCAGCGAAATAGGGCAACTTAACACGTCCATTCAGTGTATTTACTGAAAAGCAGTTTTGTGTAAGTGAATAATCTCTGTTCCAAACGAGGTCATACTGTGGTTTTTTGAAGGATGGCTGAATCCACTCCTTCTGATTTTCGAGGATGGTCTTATATCTTGCAATGACAGTCTTAAATGCGGATTGAGCCATCTGAGATTTGAGTCCAAACATTTCTCGGAGTGTAGAGTACAAAGCCTTGTTAAGTGATAACTGCTTTAGGTCGTGAGTGCGGAACACATAGTCAGATACATAATTACAGGCATCAGAATAAACAGACATGGTTTCATCAAGAAAAACCTTACTGTCTGCATTAACAGATATCTGAATTTTAGCTGTAACTGTCATCTGTTCCATAGTGTACCTCATTGTTATTTCACTAAATATATAATATAATATTTATTAGTGAAAATCAATTATTTGTAAGGAGATTTTACATGAAAAACCAAGTTAAAGACATAATAATCAAAGCTTTGCCGTAAATACATCCTATGGACAACAGATATAATCATCGCAACAGACGCAAGTACAGTCTAAAAGTGCATATAGTTCTCGTCACTAAGTACCGCAAACAGATACTTAAAGGCTCTATTGCTGACGATGCTAAACAGCAAATATATGATATCTGTAATTCTAAAGGTTACTGCATTATAGCTATGTAAACCGACAAAGACCATATACATTTCCTGATAAGCTACGATACTACAGATAGAGTATGCGACATAGTAAAGCTTATTAAGCAACAGACCACACACTATCTATGGCAGAAATATCCAAACTTTTTATCTAAGTGTTACTGGAAGCATAAGATATTTTGGTCAGATGGTTATTTTGCTTGTAGTATAATGCATCTTTTCCGTCTTTTAATTCTATCTCACAGCATCTCTGCGTGTAAGAATCTGTTTCAAGATAGAGCCTGGTCTCGTCATCCATAAGCGTTTGCAGATTTCGTATTATTCACATGTCACACAGAAATGTTTACAGAACTTGTTATTTCCTCTTAAGCATTTGCTTACCCAGCATAAAAATTTTGAGGACAAGGTATACACCGTCCTTTCTCAGCTTTCCTCTATTATGCTCTGACATTCTCTCAAAAGAGACATATCACCGCATATGACAAGCACCTCGTTCCAGCACATTTCTATTTCCTCAGGAAGCTGCTCTATATCTTCAAATCTTCTTGTTACAGCAAAGTCCTCATACCCGGTAATATCATTGAATCCATTTATCTCTCTGTCTTCCTGATCAAAGATATCCTGCATCTCATCAGATGCTTCGCCGCAGAGTGCTATGTTTTTACAGCCTCTTGTGAGGATGTCATCAGCGATATTTTTTATCAGCACCTCATCTTCAAGTTCATCTACTATAATGATTACAGTGTAACTGGAAAGATCATGAAGCCTTTTTCCGGCGATAGCTCTTTTACCAATAAGACTGTATGTAACATTTGATGCGATCTGTTCCGGATATATATGCTTTAACATTGGACACCTCCCTGTTGTACGATAAGGCTTGTTGTTTGTTGTTTCTGTTGTACTCATCTTACAAAATAAAGAGTCCAATAATTACACCAACTGCATATTGTGGTTTTAGCGAATGTATATTGGGTTCCACCACAAAATATGCCATGTTTAGTATCATGATGTATGTTATTTTGCTATTTGTGAAAACTCATTTAGATCCAAACAAAAAAGAATCAGCTCCAAATCCATCTCTGAATTCTTTGCTGATCCTCTCTTTTTCTTTCCTCCGTTTCTTCCTTCTGAGCCTCAATGAACTGCTCTTTAAACCTGGTACTTCCACACAATGTTATTACCGGATACTTCCCCTGCATATTTTCTCCTCGCGCAAATTTAATCGGTATTTAATATATATTTCAATGCAATTATAGTATGATAGAAACACCTCTTGTATAGGTTTTGGGATGCCTATACATATCATAAGACAGGCCGATGCAAACCGTTTTTCGGTTCCCTCGCATCGGTCTGAATTCATCGTTACAGGAAGTCATTGCGGACTTGGGATTCTTACTTTCTTCATAGCGACTCCTGTCACTTTCTGATAAACTTCTCGTCATCGCCAAGCTCATCGCTCACGAATCTCTCCACAGTCATATGCAGATCGTACTTCTCACGAAGCTCTGCAAGCTGCTTCATCATTGGACTAGCATGATGAGCATCAATGGCCGCCTGGTCTGTCCAACTGTCTATCAAAAGAACTGTCTCCGGATCATCAAGTGGCCTAAAATACTGATACCTCAGATTCCCTTCCTCAGCTCTTATAGCATCCGCGATTCCTGACTTTTCCATCTCATCAGCAAAAGCCCTGGCAGCGCCGTTTTGTCCCTTATAGTAAAGATTTACTGTAATCATTGATCTTTCTTATCCTCCAAAATACATAACCTGTTTTTCCAAAAATCTTTTCTTCAAATCCTTGCTAATCATATCTGAAAGGCCGTTACTCACCGGAATATATCCATCTTATTTTAGTGCAGCGCTGAGAGTGTTAGGAATGCCTCTCGGCCCTCTCACTGCATAGATTCCATACTCTGATTTAAGCCTTTCAAACGTGAATTCATCACGCTTATAGCGCTTCAAAAGCTTGATCTTCATAAGTGCTGTTATCTTAAGATTCTTATCCTCGTAGTCATAAGGAATATCCACCTCTGTCACTTTGCACTTGTAAAGGATTGCAGATACCGGAGCTCCCACATACATAAATACCGTATCGCCTTTGATGATTCCTGCTCCCTGCTTCCAATCAATCTCATCAGCTGCATCAAATGCTGCTTCAATGTCGTAATACTTGGGATTTGCAGGGACTATCCATTCTTTTGGCTGCCTGAACTTATCCTTTTTCTTCTTTGAAGCAGTATCCAGGAAGCTGGCATCAATCATTCTGCAAACCTGCTGCAGGTCCACACTTCCATCAAGCATTATGGTTATCCATTTTTGCTTATTCATGTGATAGCCGGGAAGATATCCCTCCTGCTGCAAAAGAATGTCCCTGAGCATCAGATCATCAATCTTAATATCAATGATATCAATCCGATCATTTCTGGGAATCCCAAGCTTATCTGCATCTACATCCATGATGATTGCAAACCATTTCCGATTATCATCATGCCTGAAAACAGCATAGTCCGGATAACTCCTCCAAAGATTCTCAGGAGAGGCCTTATACTTTTTCTTTATGTACTTAACTACTTCTTCACGAATTGAAGTCATCACCAAACCTCATTTACCATCCACCCAATTCTTGTTTACCACATATGTTGTTCCTGCCGGAATATCAGAAACCCCATTACCTGCCGAAGATCTTACTGATCCATTCCCGGAATCTCCGCCAGTTATTATAAAAGAATTCTTGTCTACCACATTGTCTGCATCCGGTGAGAGCTTATTGCTGCCATCTGCATAACTTATATCAACTCCCGGCTGTACGTTGTAGCAGAATACGTTAAAAGAAATACCTCTGCCTTTATCCTCTACAGAGTAAGCCTCTATCTGAACTCCATCGCAGAGAAGGTTTTTTCCTGTAAATATCGGCGTAACCCTGTACATCACATGCTTCCCGGTACTACTCACGTAATCAGCCACCTCATTCTCATAAGGCAGCATGCCTTCCACATTCATGTATCTGGTACCTGTGATCAAGTTCTTTTCATTGGCATTCTCACCTGTGAGCTGGAATCCAATCATGTGACATCTGTTATACAGAAACGGAGGATCTGTATCAATAAGTCCGGGATATTTGTTCTGTTTCCATCCGGTTGGCCTTACATCACCAATGGACTGACGTTCCTCGGTAGGCATAAGGTCTTTTCCGATACAGGCTATCGCCAGTGTGCATCTTCCAAACTTATCAAGTTCTCCATATGTTTCAAAAGAGCTTGTGGTTATCTCATCAGCTGTAAATCCGGGTACATTTCCGTTAAGAGTAACAGAAGCACTTCCACTGTACTCCGGAATGTCTTCCTCTGCGTGAGTATTAACACTCCAGAACAGAAAAGAAGACATACTTAAGGAAAGAGCCAGTATCAAAGCAAATATTTTATTTGCAACATTCATCGTTCTTACGTATATCTTCATATCGGTATCCCTTATCAACAAAAATCAATTGCTTCTGATTACAATCCTAACCCCCATTCTGAACTCATCTAACCATACGCTCTACTATTTCTTTAGTCTCATCACTGAATCCATCAAGGTCCTTCATTGAGATAACCTCATAACCCACCAATGACGCCAGATGCACATGGAAATTTGATCTTCTGACATCCTGCAAAAGAACTCCTGGATTCTTCCTGTCTGCCTTAATCTTCTTTTCAAGCTCCCAGAACTTGTCAGATGCAAGCCCATCACCTTTGAGGAACTCAATGTAGTCTTTGATCAGCTTTTCCATGTAGTTCTCCTGCCAATCAGGAAGGTACTTTCTGAAGAGCTTCCAGTCTTTTTCATTTACGTCCATACTACTCAACCCTCTCAAGCAAAATGACTTCTATCCTGAATATCCACATCCAGGCCCTCATCATATAGCAGCTTCTCTATATGCGTAGCTGCATAGTCACCAATTCCAAACACTTGCCACTCCCATCTCTTTTGACGGACAAGAAGAACAAGCAGCTCCGCCAATAAGAACATACTTGTCAGTATCATCCGCAAAATAATCTCTAAAAATATTAAGTCCTGTTACCATACATACTCCTTTAGCATTTCATTTACTGATGCCTCCACCCTTTCATCGTCCATCTCATCTCTGATAGAAAGCATCACGCTTAAGGGATCCTGAACATCTTTTTTTATCTTGTCAATAATATAGCCAAGTTCGAAAACACGGCATCCAGTATCTTCGCCTCGTCCTACCTGCTTCATATCCCTAATACCGGATGATGCGATTCCCTTCTTCTCGATCGCATATGTTGGATAATTGTTATCAGCAAGCATGGAATACTCTGAAAGGGCAGATATTCCTGCCTTTACAGGCAGCTTTACATCCTCTTTCAGTTCAAACACTTTTATGACCGGGTTTCTCATTAGCGGGCGGAACCGTTCCCATGCTTCTTTATCACCTTTGCGGATCGTAATGGTACGGCGCCGATTCCGAACCTCTATGATTCCTATATCCATATATTCCATCTCATCAAAGCTCTTGCTTATCGCCATTTTGGATACATCAAGATGCTCCGCCAATCTAGAGACGGTATCATGATCGTACCCTTCATATAATCCCTGGAGCAATATGCGTTGTGTCAGGAAAGAAATCTGATGAACCGGCTTGAGTTCTCTTTGTTTCTTTCCCAAAAGGAGCCCCATAAACGGAAGGTACACAGTATCATTACGGATCACGAAAGGAATTCCCTCCTCCGTCATCTTATCCTTTGAGTAGAGCGAAGCTTTTTCCAAAAATACTGCAACATTCATTTGCTGTTTTTGTTCCAAAAAGGCTCGATTTTTCCTGATTTGACTAAGCCTTACATTTGTGTTGGGCTGTAAGGCTATCCATTCAACTCCGCCTGAGTTTACTTTGTAAATAACATAAGTCCCTTTAAATAAAAGTGGGAGATGATCATATAATTCTGTAGCCTCGACTAATTTAGTATCCATATGAAGCATTTCAGTAAGATATTTTTCCATAATGCATCCTTTTTAATTTGTAAACCATTTTTATTTACAAATTAAATATAGTATACTGGTTGGAATAAATCAATTAAAATCGCGGTTTGCTTCGTAAAGGCACGGTTCATACAATATTGTGATCATCTATATTCACCTGCTCTCCAAAGAAATCTTTTATCTGCTTCAACGAAGCCTCCAAAGCCCATCTTATAAAAAAGAACAAAAGCAACCGGTAACAACAAGACCTTCAAGAGTTTTCGTAATATGAACATATTAACCAATCCTCCCCTCGCGCAGCTCGTTCATCACCTTGTAAGCGATCAAACGTAAAACATATTCCGGCATGGCTCTACGGCCAAGTTCCCACTCCTGCATGGTCCGATAAGGTACACCCAACCATACAGAAAAATCAGTTCTGCTCATACCGGACTTTTCCCTGATCATTCTGAAACAATAAGCCAGGCGACGACGCTCAGCATCCTTGTCATTTTTGTCATACTTTTCTACTTCAATCTCGATTCCTTCGAGGTTATATATTTCCTTCTTCATAGGCACCTCCTTCATGTAGTCAATGCGTGTGTTTCTGTTTTTATTATATGTAGTCACTGACTACATGTCAATGTAAATATAAGGGCCAGCTAATTGCTGACCCCATCTGCTTATGCCACCATTTTTCTAACCCTTTTCCCCATCATCATGCAATGTTCGTATAAGATCTATATCCCTAAGCACAAGGTCTGATCTGGTTGCAATACTTACCGATATTCCACTTCCCTGAAGCTGTTTCAGAAGAGTTCTTGTTCTTTCATATTTCTTTTCACAAGGCTGGTAAGGATCTGTCACAAAATCCAGGCGATTCCCTTAGCAAGCCGAATATCAGCATCCTTAAAGTGATTTCCCGGATTCAACTCAAAAACCGTATCTATACCGCTGTCTTTGTAATGCTCATAAGTCTCTTTAGTTTTATCTTCAACCGTGCCAAGCAGGTTATTCCTTGTTCGTGCCTCTTTATCTCCAAGAGAGAAATATACCCTGTCAGGCTTTCTCACAAAATCATTTTTGCTGGCATATTCCACAAAATCAGGAAACCACATGGACCCCGATGCACTTACGACTCTTGAAAATATATCCGTCTTATACAGGCTATAGATAGCAAACAACCCTGCCAGAGAATAACCAGCTATAGCTATATATTCAGGTTCAACAGCAAGTTCCTTCTTTATTGCTGGGATAATGGTGCCTGTCAGTTTTACAAGATACTCATCTGCACCACCTGTGCATGGACTGTCATTTTTACTTAAGGGCGGACATTCCCACGGTGACATCTCATCATCCCAGTTAATATCGCTTATAACCGCTAAATTCACCTTCTTATCTGTCATTGAGCAAAGCGCACTGTAAATGCTGCTACCGTTTCCCTGAAATGTGTTAATAATCACAAGCGGAGCAGCCTCATCTCTGTCACCATATAAATAAACATGCTTTCCTTCAGCTATCATTTCCTTCATTTATCCTCTTTTGCCTCATATATCTCTTTTTCATGCTTAAAGCCCCAGTTCATGATAGAGTAAAATACAGGGAACAGATCTTTTCCCATATCCGAAAGAGAATACTCCACATGAGGAGGAACCTCGTTAAATTGGATTCTTGTAACCAGCCCGTCATCTTCAAGCTCCCTAAGGCTCTTAGTAAGCATGGTATTTGTGATTCCCGGCAGGTCTTTCTTTAGCTGTCCGAATCTCACACTGTCATAGATGCAAACAAGATTTACGATATTACATAAATCTATTTTATCGTATTTAATTTCATGTAGCCATTCATATCTTCAAATCCAGGGGACCTGTATAATTCAACGGCCATATCAGAGCTCTCAAGATAGATCTTTTCAGCACCTTTTTCTCCGACTTCTCCATCCGGAAGTTCTTTTCCTTCCTCATCCATGACTTTAATCTCTGTTCCAAGCACAGACTTTCCGACAGGGAATGTGCCATCTTCAAGGACATTATCACCGATGATACTTTTGTGTGATCATGCGGTATTTCAAAGAGAAAAAAATTACTACTTTATGTTGTTAAGTGTTATGTTTTATAAGGATGCTGTAGCATTTCCACTGTGATTATCACACCAGTTCTTTTCCATCTACATAAACATGAAAACCGTTGGTAACGATATTTCCCGTATCTCCGTTAAACTCAGAAATGTAGCTGTCACCTGTAAGCTCCCACGTACTGTCATCTGCAAGAGTAACAGATACATTTCCTGCTTGCCCCGAAGAATTTATAGCACCGGTGTATTCTGACTTTTCAAGATTTAACTCAAGGGATGATATATCATCTACAGTTATTGTTCCCTCGATTTTCTGGTCGGTTGCATTAAGGGTACAGTTTCCGCCGTTACTTCCATCATTGCCCCATCTTCCGGCAGAAACAATCATAAATTCTCCCGTATCTGACAATTCGAGTTCTGCATTACTAAGGCTTATAACACTTGAAGTATTGGTACAGTAGAACATAGCGCCGATGCTGCTCTTCATACTGCCGCCATTCATCGTGAACACACCGGTTCCATCCTCTGCATCTCCCGAAGCGCTCTGATAAAGGAGCACATTGGCTTTGATACTCCCTTCTTTTGTGGACTGATCATTACCACTAAGCGTGCAGTTTTCCAGAGTAACGCTGTTTTTCCCTTCTATAATGACAGCTCTGGAGTTTTCGGAAATACATGTAGCATCAGACACTTGAATATCAGCTGTGCTGTAAATAGCCGGACATCCTCCGGTACCTGTGGAAGTATAAGTACCACCATTAACCACCATTGTGCCACCGCCTCTGTCAGACCTTATTGCTGCCTTGCTTGCACTTGTAACAGTCAGGTTATCGGCATATAAAGTTCCTCCACCTGCAACCTGTATTCCACCTGCTCCTCCGCCGGTTACATTAACTGTTGAGTCAGATATATTTATGGTTCCACCATCATATGCAAACACACCCGTAGCATTATCTGCTTCCGCCGTTATGGTACAATCTTCCAGCGTAACTGTTGCATTATCATATGCCCTGACTGCAGCGTTAACGCCCTCGAAGCTGGAAGAATCTGGGCTTGTAGCATCTCCTGATATTTTATTTATAACAGCACCTGATACAGAAGCACTTACAGTTCCACCGGCGCCTATTGCACTCTCGTCTTCATTTTCTGCATCATAAGTCCCCCCGGATATACTCTCACCATCGGACAAAGAATATGCAAGTGTGCCGGAAGATGATTCAGATGAACTGTCTGTCTTCTTACCTGAATGAGTCCCCTTTTTCTTGCTTGAAGTTGAAGACTCTGCAGTATCGGATTCTGCAACTGCTGTTGATTCACTTTCTGCAGCGTCAACAACTGATTCAGCAGAAACCACCTCATCTGCTGCAACCTCGTTCCCCTTCGCTGTCTTCCCACATGCTGATAATGTAATACTACTTCCTATCAATAATGCCAAAATTACCCTTGACTTCATATATACCTCTTTCCGGAGCATAAAAAGAGCTCCTATGATTTATAACTAATCATAAGAGTCCAACCTAAATTCTTACTAAAAATCATTTATTTTTATGATAAAGAAAATCCATTGTATTCTTCAAGCACTTGTCCTATGTCACCGTCAATGCATATTGCCCTATCCATGATTATTTCAGGGCATGTCTGTAATCAGTCATTGTACACCTCTTCCACTTCCTCATGCTCAATCTTTCCTCTTGCCATTATCAGTGTTCCAATGATTATTATCATTGCGGGAATCAGGAAAAAATCGTTTCCGAATATTATTCTGCAAAGGAGAGTCGCTCCAAGTCCCAGCATTGCCGGAATATGGTTCTTGGCATCCAGCCACTGCTGAATGAATACAGTTGTGAAAAGAGCTGTCATTGAGAAGTCAATTCCCGTCGAATCAAAATTCAAATATGTGCCAATCACTCCACCGAGGAAAGAGCCAATAATCCAGGACGACTGATCAAAGAGAGTTACAAGAAGTCTGTATCCGCTTTTGTTCACTCCTTCGGGACATCTATCTGAACTAAGCATTGCGTAAGTTTCATCACAGAGTGCATAGTAAAGATACCATTTTCTTTTTCCATACTTCTCCCATTATTCCATTTGATATTTGCTCAGGAAGCTGCTAGATATCTTCAAAGCTTCTTGTTACAGCAAAGTCCTCATCGTCATTTTATTATATATTTTCTATTCTTATTTTATGAAATCTTAAGGCTCTTTTATCATAAATCAGCGTAGGCGTTTCTTAAAGAATCTATTCATTGAACTATGGACTACTTCCTTTGGTCTTTCTATCTCAATATATCCGCTCTTCTCATAAATATGTATTGCAGCCTGAAGATTATCATGTGTTTCCAGATATGAATACTGGTATCCTGCGTCCCTCATTTTTTCTTCTATCAATGCTATAAGCTCATATCCCAATCCCGAACCTTTAGCAGAATCATCAAGATACAATTTCTGAAGCTCTGCTGTCTCTTCCATAAAATCAAGCTTCGCAAAACCAACACCCCCAATGACTTTTTCCTGCGCATCTTCTATTACGAAATATCTTCTCTCATCTGCTCCGTAATAGTCACTAAGTTGGTCAAGCCCTTTATCAAAATAAACTGTTCCCGGAATATCAAGTTTGTGCTTTTCAAGATTTTTTCTTATAAGTTTGGCAACAGCAGCATTGTCGTCCTTTGTCATTTCTCTATATTTAAGCATCTGTTTCTCCTACAAATATTGGCTTTAAAAGCTCTGGTATTTTCTGTCGCTACAAGACTTTCCGATTATTTATTTTCCCTGCTAATGGTTATAGTAACATCACCATTAGAAAGAAGATCTGCCATCTCTGCTTCATCCTTATCAGATATATGACCTAGCCTTGTGTATGACCAACTGTTGGAACCATAAAACACCACCATCTGGTTTCCTGAATACAGAACTATATCTCCTGATGATGTTGTTGTCTGCTTATCATCTCGTGGCAAACTCTGTCCTATGGAACCCACCTGTTCAAAATCGCCATACATTGACATCTGAATGGTAATATCACCATCTTTAGCCATATCCCGCAGCGCTTCTACAGCCTGATTGTCTTCCCAGTCTACATTAACTTTTGTATCGCCAATCGTCATTATCATTGTACTATCTCCAATAGCTTCATCATCTACTGATTCATCTTTTTCTGCCAGCTGATTCATAGCAGTTCCCTCCGACATGACATTCTCTTCTGAGCTTTCTCTTTCAATATTTTCTGATGCTGATATTTCAGTTACAGCATCCTGATTATCGCTAGAGTTTTTTGTATTCCCAGAACAGGCACACATGCAAAACATTATGGTCATACAGAATGCCAGAAAAATCATTTTCGTTTTCATCGCAAACTTCCTTTATTTTAGAGCTTTACCAAACTCGAAAGCTTCGTTTAACTCTTCTGTTTTCCCAGATGCCTCACCCATATCACCTATGCCTCCACAGAATAAGGAACCTGAAAACTGAGCTTTTTCAAAGCAATCAATCCATCCCTGGAGTCCACTTTCAGCCTTTTTAGGCACAAACTCTTCATCCTCAGCTGCGACGGAGAGCATATATACATTTCTAAATCTATAATCTGAAGGATATAGAGGATTGAGCCTATCCAAAAGAGTCTTCATCTGTCCGCTCATCTCGTAGTAATAGATTGGTGTTGCAAAAACCAGGGTATCTGCATTCTTTACTTTTTCTGCAATAGTGGCAGCATCATCCTTAATGACACATTTTTGTGTATTTTGACAGGCCAGACATCCGATACAGAATCCGATATTTTTCCCTTTTAGGCTTATATGCTCCACATCATGACCTGACGCTTTTGCCCCCTCTATAAGCTTTTCAGTAAGTATATCTGAATTGCTATTTGCGCGAAGACTTGTTGAAATAACTAACACTTTACTCATATCATCCCATCCTTACTTTAGATTCTCCTTAAAGAAGCTCTCCAGCTTGTCAAAAGGAATATAATCCTTATCCCCGCCATCATAAAGGTCAGTGTGCACAGCATCAGGGATTATCATAAGTTCCTTATTATCTGCGTACTTGCTGTCTTTAATCATATCTGCATAAGCATCCTTTGAAAAATAACATGAATGAGCTTTTTCTCCATGTACAAGTAAGACAGCACTTCTGATCTCGTTGCTGTATTTAAGGATTGGCTGATTTACAAAAGATTCACAGCCGATCACATTCCAACCACCGTTGGAATTAAGACTTCTCTTGTGATATCCTCTGTCAGTCTTGTAATAGTCATAGTAGTCTTTTACAAAGAAAGGTGCATCCTCCGGAAGTGGATCTACTACACCGCCGCCAAGCTTATACTCACCTGCCTTAAGGTCTTCAAGTCTCTGAGCGCACATGGCAGCCCTCTTCTGATACCTTGCTTCCTCGCTGTCCTCGGAGTCAAAATATCCCTTGGCATTTACTCTTGTCATGTCATACATTGTCATTGCAGCTGTAGCTTTGATCCTTGTATCAAGAGCTGCTGTATTTACAGCCATGCCGCCCCATCCACAGATACCGATGATTCCAATCCTGTCAGGATCTACTTTTTCATTAAGTGAAAGGAAATCAACTGCAGCCATGAAATCTTCTGTGTTGATATCAGGAGATGCCATATATCTTACATTCCCACCGGACTCTCCTGTAAATGATGGGTCAAATGCTATTGTTAAGAATCCTCTCTCTGCCATTGTCTGAGCATAAAGACCTGAGCACTGCTCTTTAACTGCACCGAATGGCCCGCATACAGCAATTGCAGGAAGTTTGCCCTCTGCATTCTTAGGAACATACATATCTGCTGCCAGGGTGATTCCATATCTGTTTACAAATGTGACTTTGCTGTGGTCTACCTTATCGCTCTTTTTAAAGGTCTTATCCCACTCGGTTACAAGGTTTAGTTCTTCTTTTCTGATCATTTTACATTCCTCCGTTTTAATCATTTCTCTTTTTGAATCTGTCTTATCAAAAAATCCATGTTATCAACTTTTTTCTGGCTGTCATGAAGCTCATCCATAAGATGGCACCGGCATTTTCTAAGATCTCTAAGAAGTGTATCTGTATCTCCTTCTTCATACATCTTTTTCATAAAGCTTATTTCTTTCTCATCACAGCCCATGTCAGTAAGGCTTTCAAGAATCTT
>NZ_SVFW01000028.1 GCF_015056685.1 Butyrivibrio sp.
GCATAAAATCTGGGTTTTTCCGATTTTTTCACCTCTCAATTTGGCTGCCGAGAGTTAATTATCGCGGAAGTTCACATAAATGCTTCAGAAGAAGGACATTTAATATATTTTATTTCATATTCAAGATAATACTTTCTATATACAAATAAGAATTAGGCGCAGTTTTCTTGAGCTTTTCGGGACGTATGAAATATGCAGCAAATGCTTCTGCAAAGGCCTCTCCTTCGTTATATACCTGAGTTGGAGAATAGGGTATCATCTCTTCCCAACCGCTCCAATTCGAGGAATATGCTTTCCATCCACTTGAGCTGTCTAATATATGTCCAAGCTCATGATAGAGTGTATAAACCGGTGGCATAAATGAATTTATGCTTCCACAGACATACACATCAGCTGAAATAAATGCACCAGAATCGGAAAAAGTGAAATATGTATAACCAAGACTCTTTCTAGTATTGACGGTTCCGATATAGTCTCTTGTTGCCGCATATATCCGGATATTCTTTTTATTGAAGAAATTTTTCACATTCTGAGGCAGTGCTGTATATCCAGATTGTAATGCAGCTTGTTTTTCTGCTGTTTCATCTTTATTGCCTATAACAAGATCATTTGTTGCAGGTACAGTTGCCACAGCAGCTTCAGCATATGGTAATCTTCCTTCTGCTTTTCCAAACGCAAGGTAATGTGCATATAACAAAGCCTCATCATATCCATATGCCGCCTTAACATCCGGATAAGTATTTGCGTAAAATTCAGCATCAAAAAGCTGTCCATCACTCATGGTTTTAGGAGTTGCATATGCGCTTATTGAAGATGAGAATACAATTACAAAGGAAAATAGGATTGCTAATAACTTGATTTTCTTCATGATTTCTACCTCTCTATGCTTCTAATCTTGTCAACAGTTTGGACCTAGTCCTCAATGCCATCCCCCTAAAGATGTGGTTACCAGTCACCAAAAACTCTTTCGGCAAATAATGTTGGCAAAAATTCTTATGCTCTCCTTTTTTCATACCATTCCTTTATCAACCGTATATAATATCTCGGCCCACATAATCTTTTATGCAAATAGACGCTTAATGCATCTTTTCTCCCCCATTTCTTATATCTTTCATATTCTTTGTTTTCTTCGATAAAAAATCTTTTTGTTTCAATACAATTACCATCCTCACCGATTAAGTAAAATGAGCCCTCACGACTCCCCATTGGCAAAAGCACATAAGCATTATACAAAGTTGTATCTGTAGCCTCTTCTTTGAGTTTTCTTGCCGTGTCTTGCAAACTTTCTCTAAAAAGAAATATGTTAAAAAAGAATATTCCCTGCGCGGGGCCTTCTTTTAAGAGCACCTCGATCACCTCATTACACTTTCGTGATATATCTTCATCAAGATGTCGATCAACAAGCCGGTCCAAAATGTAATCGTCGAAGAACAGACATATGTGTGGCCATACCTTTTTACTACCTGTTTTCCTGGCATTCAGCTCATCCATGATGAAATTCAAAAATGAAAGCAGTGTTTCTCTTTTCGAAATCATCACTCTTCTATAATGCCTGATTGTATAAGTATAGTCTTCTGAACTATCGTTAATGTTATAAACCAAAACATCTTTTGGTGAATTATTCAGCAGCAGATGTATTATCATATTGCTTATGATTGTCCGCTTAAGCGATCCCATAACAACAATAGCTTTTATGTTCTTTACGCTTCGTTCACCACTATTGCTCCATGGTAAAGAAACCTTTTCTCCATTGTCATCTATTCCGAACTGTGCTCTTATATCCGTCATAAGTATTATTAACTCCTTAATTTTGACATATTTGCTTCAAATTAAACGCCATCATTTGATCTAGTATCGAGCAGACCTGGATAATGGAGGTATGTTTACTACACACAGAAAAGGCTTTATTGTTGTTCAACTCCACATAGTCCTGATAATTCTCTTTAATTATTTTGCTTATCTTTCCACTATTTTCTATTCGTTCCTGCCCCTCAAAGTCAAAAGGAAGGAAGAAAGCCGGAATAATACTAGTGATACCAACTTCACTGCAAATAGTCTTCACAACGGGAAGCGCCCAACACATATTTCCACCTGCACCAAACACTACGATTGCTTCATCTGCGCTATATCCCTCAAATGCTGCTTTGATAAGATACTTTTCATCTTCGAAGATTTTAATAATGTCTTCTCCGCACCTTGCCCTGTCTTTTCCGCATCCAACCAACACGCTATCAACTTCTGCTGCTCTAGCCATCACTTCCGCATCATCTGTGATTATCAACTTTTTGTTTGTATAAAACAGGCTGTTTGATGCTTCTCTAAGGATAAAATTGGCTCCAGCTGAGCCCAGACCAATCATTAGAGGTTTCCCCTTGCGTGGAAGTACCTTTACAGTCCTAGCCCTCTCTTCCTCCTTCTCTCTTTTTGCCTCAGCCTCTAACTCAGCAATAAGTTCATCAATTTCATCTTCCACTGATGGATCTCCAAATTCAGCATACGTCCCAGGAAACAAATCATATAGCACTCTTCTTAGTGTAGATACGTACTGCATGTTATTAACTCCCATGAAAAAGTTCGATATTTCCTCCAGTACAGACATATCTTCTGTTCTAATCACTCCCATAACCACCTCTCCTTATCTTGATTTGCTCAAGCTATCCTTTACAATTCTTGTTATCAGCTTCACTCACTTATATTTTTCCATTACTTGCTTCATTATTGCGTAACCATCAAGTCCAGGGATAATCATCATATTTTCCACTGCAAGTGCCAAATTCATCAGTCCAACCACAGCAAAAATGGAAATATTACATACATAGAAAATAATCATCGATATTCCAAAAACCAAGAGATTCATTTCTATCCCTGCAGCCAATATCTGAATCCTACCTTTAGAATCAATCATATCGTCATCAATCAGAACATATGCCCCTGGTATTGGAATTAGCGTTATTCCAGCCTCGTATAGTTTTGCACCATATGCCCATGCCATTATCCCATGCGATAGCTCATGAAGGCTTGCACCTATTATCAATCCCAATAATATTCCTACATTCCACACCCACCCTGTTATATGAGGTATTCCCCACATGTAAATCTTACCACCTCCCAATAATGCCCCTAGTACAAACAATGGTCCGAAAACAAATGACAGAGCAGAAGCATATTTTTTACATATCATCTGACTCATCTTCTGCCTGGGCGTTAGTATTGTAATATGCGCAGAAATTTTTCCCGTTCTAATAAAATGGTTATTCCTGATTAACCCTACATCAAGAAGATAGTTTAAATATCGATCAACTTCCTTTCGAGTACAGCTTCCAAAGAGTCTATATGGATCATGACCATCTATACGTCTTGAATTTTCGATATCTTGTTGTGACACAAAACTCAACTTATCCTTTCCATAGTCTCTTACAATAACAAGGTTCATTCCTTTTATCTTTTGTATATCAAGCCAATTATTATAAAGTGGATATTTCATATAATGTACCTTTCATGCACAACAAATCCATTTCACTGCGAAATATTATCTTTATGACTTGAAATGTCATTTATAATCCGATACAAAAAAAAATTTCGCTCATCAAGTACTGCCTACGCCCATATTGTTTTCATGATATCTGGATAAGACTCATCTACAATCCTCGATAATACTAAAACCAATTCCAATACTACGTCCCCGATCAACTCATCCGAAACCGAAATAGGAACATCACACTGTGCCACAACGTCACCATTCGGCTCTAGTACAAATTTTGCAAATTTGAATTTATCATTCAAAGAATTGATTACCAAGAGCATTTTAGCGATGTTATCGCCATTACTCCTTGCAATTGGTGCAGATATTACTTTTACAGTATTGTCTTCTCCTGCCGATAGAATATGAATTTGTGGGTTTACATTTTCCCCATTAAATCCAGCTCTGATCCCAGCCATGCTATCCATTTCAAATGTTTGGTGCCTTAATTCCTTTTCCGTAAAGCAGTTTTCAATTAACCTAATAGCCTTATACATAAACCCACCTCCTGAATAAAACACGTTCTGTTACAACTCCAACATCAATTTTCCAATCCGTTACAACCACAAACTACTCAAGCCACAACATTGTTCCTCAATTAAACATAAACAATAATCTTTTTTATAATCATTTCCTTTATTTGATTTAATTATATGAGATTTCTTACTCTTTCTTCTTTATCAGGATTCCATAGAAAGTGTAAGAAAAAGTGTATTATAAAAAGGACCCCAATACTTGAGATCCTTTCCACACTTACAGCTTATATATTCAACAGTGCAGCTCAATGTACAATTACAACATACACTTTATTTACAAACAACTATTTACTTATGAAAAACTCAGGGCGTCCGTCTGTCCCTAATAAGGGAGCCAAGCCACCTGCATTGCCAGAAGAAGTAAAAATGTACATAACGCCTGTCGCGGAGTCCCGCATAATACGTACTTCTGTATCTCCACGGAAATCACCTTCAAAACGAATTCGTTCTAAACTAACTGGTTCAAATCTACCCATAATTCACATACTCCTTGTTTTGAAATAATACACTTCTTTTTTACGTCAAAAAGGAAAGACCTTATAATTATTCTATTCCTTTTAATGAAGCTATTGCATGCTGGTTTCCTTGTTCCGCTGATTTCTTATACCACTCTATGGCTTTGGATAAATCTTTAGAGCAGCCTTGTCCGTTTTCATACATTTGACCCAAGCAAAATTGCGCAGCGCTTTGTCCTTGCTCAGCTGCCTTCTTAAACCATTCATATGCCTTGCTATTACTCTGCGATGTCCCCCACCCCTGCTGATACATCATAGCCAGACTAAACTGAGCACCAGGTTCGCCTTTTTTAGCTGCGTCTTCATAACAATCAAACGCTTTGATAATATCACTTGGGACTCCTATTCCATTTTGATACAGCCATCCCAAATGAGACTGAGCAACCAAATCACCTTTTTCAGCAGCTTTCCGGCACCACTCGAAAGCTTTAGAATCATTTCGAGATACACCTTTCCCTTTTTCATACATTATTCCCAAAAACGATTGTGCACTTATATCACCCTTGTCAGCAGCCTTTTGATACCATTCGACAGCCTTAGTATCATCTTTTGGCACACCTCTCCCTAGCTCATACATTATTCCAAGACATCTTTGTGCCTGCACTTCTCCCTGCTCTGCAGCTTTCCGAGTCCATTCGTAAGCTTTCACCTCGTCCTGCTGAACGCCTAAGCCTTGCTTATAAAGATTTCCCAAGCAATATTGGGCAGGAGCAAATCCATTTACAGCAGCTTTTTCGTACCATTCATATGCCTTGGAATAATTCTGTAAAACACCTTCCCCTCGCTCATACATCATTCCTAAATACAACTGAGAAGTAAAATCTCCCTTTTCAGCCGCTTTTTGATACCACTCAAATGCATTGTTATAATCCTGCGCAACTCCTTTTCCATTCCTATACATCCATGCAAGTCGAGCTTGTGCTTCAGCGAATCCATGATCAGCTGCTTTTTGATACCAATTATACGCTTCATTTAAATCCTTTGAGGTTCCCACACCTTCAAAGAAAAGATTTCCAAGCTTATTCTCTGCAGGTGCAAATCCTTTCTCAGCAGATTTCCGGTACCAATCAAAAGACGCATATAAGTCTTGTTTTACACCCAATCCATTCTCAAATAGCTTTCCCATACTAAATTGTGCAATTTCTGATCCTCTATCAGCTGCTCTTTGATACCATTCACGCGCTTTGTTATAATCTCTCTCAACCCCAATCCCATGCTCATACATGGATCCAATGCTACCTTGCGCATGTATTTCACCTTGGTTCGCAGCTTTTCGAAACCATTCTAAAGCTTTTTCATAATCCTTCTCAATCCCCAATCCACGACTATATAGATTGCCTAGTCGCGCTTGAGCCGAAGCGAGGCCCTGTTCAGCAGCTTTTAGATACCATTCGTGTGCCTTTGCGAAATCTCTTGATACACCTTTCCCAAATTCAAACATTTTCCCCAAACATAATTGTGATGTAGCATGTCCTAGCTCAGCTGCTTGTTTGTAGTACTCATACGCCTTATTATAATCTTTCAAATCATAGCTTTCTTTTCCACAAATAAACAATTCATCCAGCTCTTCCTGGCTCATAATCTGTATTCCTCCAACTATTATATAAATCTATTATCTTCCAAAGCAGCGTTTAATAAAGACTGTTTTTCACTCACTTCATCCACTTCTCTACGTGAAGATATTACTCTCTCATCTTGATGTTTAGCACCTGACATAAGTATTTTTACAGCAACACCGCCTCCTATTACTATTAAAAACACTCCCCCAAAAGGGTGTCCGACCAATGCCAACACGATACCAATGACTATAACAGTTAATGAAGCTAAGATTTTCAGGATGTAAAATGTATCTGCTGCATTTTGGGCAGCATTTCTACGCCTCTTTACGGAATGTAATCCTTTTAACGAGACTACCCTTGCCTCTTTCAAGAAATCATTATATGCATAATTTATCTCATCTTCGCAATCTGAAATGCGTTGATTCGCCTCTTTAACCGTCATAATCTAACACCTCCTGATGCTATTTTTCACATACTTCGGTATAATGGTTTCAGAATCCATGCAGTCATTTCAATTTCATAGCAATCGAAAAACTCCCTAGATAAATCAGATGAATATAATGTGATCTTTATTTCTTTGAAATGGAATATTTGAACAAGTCTTCTCCAGATGAACTACCTTCAATTACAATACTATCCCCCGAAATGACATCTTCCTTAATGAGTACTGTAGAAAGAGGGTTTACAAGATATGTATCAATCATATTACTAATCCCCCTTCCACCATTTGAAAGATCTTCTTTTGCCTTATCAAAAAGATATTGCTTGAACAAATCACTAATCTTAAGCTTTATTCCTTTTTTATGCTCCATATTGTCCACTATTGCATTGAGCTTCAAATCTAGAATCTCACTAATAGTCTTTTCTCTTATAAAGTCAAACACTATGAAATTATCACCTATACGATTCAGTAATTCTGGGCGTTGAATGGTATATTTAAAATAGTCTTTGATCGAAGATAATAATTCTTTCTGTATAGTTTCATAATCCATTTCAGGAGTAATAGTTTGGTATCGTTTGCCAGTATTCTCATCAATACCAACCACTCCCAAATTACTAGTGAAAATAATTAACGACTCAGAAAAGTACATAGTTTCGCCAGCAGAGTCAGTTATACGACCATCTTCCAGAATCTGTAGAAACTTATCAAGAATTGATGGATGCGCCTTTTCAATCTCGTCAAATAATAGAACACAAAAAGGTTTTGATTTGATAGCATTCGTCAGTTGGCCACCATCGCTATAACCAATATATCCAGGAGGTGCTCCTAGCAACTTCTGATCAGAGTGTGGCTGCTGATACTCACTCATGTCAAAACGTGTCACAAAGCTTTCATCTCCAAAAACAAACTCTGCAATAGTTTTAGCCAATTCTGTTTTTCCTGTGCCAGTTGGTCCAGCAAAGAATAAAATACCTTTTGGTCTACTGCTTGATCCTCCTTGTATTCCTGTCATATCTGTACAAGCACGACTTAGTACACTAGAAGCTTTTTTTATAGCAATTTCCTGCCCCTTTACGCGCCGTTTCAAAAACTCTTCAGCGTGTTTAACTTTTTCCGAATCAAGTTTGTCCCATTGGCTCTCAGTTTCCCCATAACGGAACATCTTAACTGCTTCACGAATCTGTGATACATTGTATTGCTTTTGTTGACACAGAGAGAAGATACCAAACAATTCTACCAACGTCATACCATCTGTAAGAGCAACAAATTCCTCCTCGGCTTTTTTTCTAGCTGACGAGTCTAAATCAGTAGCGCCCAATACAGCATCAAGTCGTGCATCAATGACAGCTGTTCGAACCTCTTTTTCTGGTCGAGTGATCGTTAATGTACGTACGTATGGATTATTTAAATAGAACCATGTTGGTACATCATTAACCTTTTCTACTATAAGAAATAAAAGATTTGTAAGTGGTCTTTTGTCTCTTAAACTAAGCGCTTGCATTGGGTTCCTTGAGGCAAGCATGAGCCTTGTGTAATACTCTATTTCATCCTCTGATAGGTTATCAGGCGAAGATGTAATAGTGTTTGCAAGATCAACCACAATGGCTACAGGTCTATCAGTATTAGACATCGTTTTTCTTATAAGCTCAGTGGCAATCCCAATGGATTTTGAGCCTTTTTCATCAGACGAAGATATTCTATAAAAGGTTGACGCCATATCACACGAGTAAGGGTTTGAGAATCCATCTATTCGATTATAAAAAATAACAGGATCATATCCAGTTTCTGATAGGTATCGTTGTAGATATAATGATAATGCCACTGGTTCACAAGTTCCATCATCTTCATAAATCCACGGCTGTAAATCATGGACATTTCCTTCAATTATGAAAGTAGTATTAATATCTTGGTAAACAGCAAGGTCTTTTTGCCACTTCTCAGCTTGAACCATTACTCATTATCTCCTTTTTGCATCAAAACCAAGTCAACATTGCAAAGTGTAATTTTTGAACCAGCCAAAGCTCGTTCTGGTATATTTTTAGTTAGCCTTCGCCCATCAATCAACGTACCATAACTACTTAAGTCCTCTACTATGACCCCTTTACTTCTGCGAGGAGTAATGCGAATATGTTGTCTACTCACAGAAGGATAGTCCGCTAATTCTTCTGCGCCTATCTCTGTACGACCTACTATGCCACCCTCGTCCGGAATCTCAATATATTTCCCATCATTAAATTGTAGAATATATCTGTTTTCTCTTGTATCTTGGTTGTCTTTCCACAAGTCATCTTTATTCAGTGCTTCATTACTACCCTGTCCATGTTCGTCATTACGCGCTTCATCACTAGGATCATTATCGTCATGCATTATATATTCGACTATCCTCCGTTTACATGAGGGACAATTATCTGGAAACCCCAGCCTTTTCTCTGATACTATTTTTTCTCCACAAACGCATACTTTATAAAATGCCATTAGTTACTCCTCCATATGAAGTGCCTTTTGCCTTTGCACAGTCGCTTTTCTTTTTTGGGTCACTGCTCGTCTTTCACTAATATCATCCTGAACACACATCTCATCAGCATTTGCTGGATCCATATATACTCTGCTAAGAATAACACCTTTCTCAGCAGCACGTTCTTCAAGTTCTTTATATAACGCGCATACGCTACTGGCACTATTTTCAATCTGACGTTTTTTTTCTAAAGAGGCAGGTTTTGATGCTCCTATCGGTTCAAACATAATACCTCGCCCATCATTTCCAACAAATACATCGCATAAAGGATGCCCATCGACAGAAAACATCTGACCAACAACATGATCTAATACCGCTTCGTCCTTAACGTGACATCCCAATTCATCCATTATTTCCTCAATAACGGTCATAATGTATTCATCTTGCCGACGTTTTTCTAGTACTTTCCGCATTCTAGAGATTTCACCTTCAACTCTGTACGGAATATTCTCTACTGGATCAAGTTCTAACATGGAACATAATGCGCAATACTCATAATAATCAGACTGAAACTTCTCTTTATCTTTTTCAGTTAGCGGCCTTCCTCCTTGTAAAAAGGCCAGTACACGCATATTTATTTGCTTTATTTTATCTTCAATATCAAGTCCTTCATTATCAAGAATGTTTGATATTTCAACAATAACACGGGAATGGTCTGCTTCATCTTTTTTTGAGATTATTACTCGCTCATCTAATTTTCTAACTAAAGCTTGTAGCTCTTTTTCTAGTTTGGTAGGCTCATTTCTTTTTGACACTAGTAATTCGGAAAAATCAAGTTCCTTTCGTACACTCTTTTCTGGATTCACGTTTTCATAAAGCAAAGGTCCAACGCCACTATTTGAAACACTATAATCTTCCGCTACATTATCCTTTTCAAAAACATTTAATTCAATATTACTTCCTTTTGTTACCTGGGCATAATTACTATGATTTATTCTAAGCTGTTCTTTCAGCTTTTGAATGCTGTCAGAACAACCTCCTTCAGCGTTATCCTTAACACTTACATTTAATTCGATATTATTCCCTCGCGTTACCTGAACATTATTATCATGTTTCCCCATCAGTATGTTTTTAAGTCTTTTAATACCATCAGACAAATCTTGCATTATTTGTTTTCTTCTCATCGCTTCCAACTCAGCGGTGGTATAATAACTGCTCATTTATGAAAATGCCTCCTTCATCTTTCGCAATTCTTTCTCATACCCAAGTCTGTTAAACCATGCGATAAATTGATCACTTCTCAGTAATGCATCAATCTCAGCCATAGAACATTGGGTCAAAACAGGAATCAGATCATCAAGAGACTCTACCTTGTTTCCATATACATCAATTCTTTTTTGTCCTTGTAAAGCAAAGCAAATTGTAGTAATCGATGTCATATCATTGCTATTATTTCTTTTAATAATCTGCTCTATCTCATCTACCTGTAATTTATCATAGTTATTATAACGAAGGTAATACACAAGAAGCCCTGTCAGAAGAAAACGCTTGGCCACTTCATCATCACCTTCCGCCAGACATTTTACATACTCTTCTAGTGAATTATATTTTTTTTCACAATAAAATATAGTTTTCTTGTCATCTGCAATAAATAATAGTAGTTTGTATACTGCAGCATCCAAATCCTGATAAAATGACAGCTTTCGCACTTCTTCAGCTAAAGGAACATCGAATTGCCTGACAAACTCCACTAATTCTCGTCTTTTAACTATTCTTGTAGCTTGGGCCCAATGAGCTATTATTGCTTTTTCTAGCTGATGCAACGATAACACCGATATGGTTTGATTATCAAAACGTCCGTAAATAAGAGGTTTTATGCTTGCCTCCTTTTTATTACGAACGTAAATATTTCGATTTGTCGGGCGCATGTACTCGCCTTCACACCATCGCTTAACCTCAGAATATCCCCATCTTTGCTCTTCATTTTCATTTAATAATCCCCTAATAAGGACACCTATCCTTCCAGAGATTTGGCTTGGTAATTCCAGCCCGTTATCCCAAGCTCTAGATATCTCTTCTATTGACATACCTTCAAATAGTGAATGTCCTAGAACCGCTCTGCAGAGCACTAGCCCAAACGAACCGTAGTCATAAGCTGGAGACATTGCTGCACTCCATAAAAGAGCTTTGACACGAGGAGCGTATTGAGGAGTACCACGAACAGCATCAACAAGTTTACCATTTGAATTTGTATATCCACTTATACCGCAATCACCAATTACTACAGACGATTCATTATTAGAATAAAATAGATTGCTTGGTTTTATATCACAATGAACTATTCCATTTCTGTGCAATTCATGTAATCCTTCATTGATAGAAGGTATTATTACCGTTTGTATATGAGTGCCAGATAAAGCTGATGTTTCCTCCAATGTTCCTTCTGCGTAATATTCATATATTTCATAGTAATTTCCCTTGTATTCTCCATACTCTACGACATGCGCAATGTTAGGATGCCTCACATTTGCTAAAAAACTCTGCATTTGACATGAAGGATGCCAGCCATCATGATATAGTTTTATGACATATGATTTCCCCCATTTTTTTGCAAGATATACATTTGATTGTTTTCCCTGCTTCTCCATCAATGAATTTATTATGTAACTATCAGCAATTGATTCTCCAGCAAGCAAAACCATGCTCTCTGTACTATGGACATTTTCAGGTGCAATCGTTTCATTTGAATTGTATTTTCCTTTAATCCCTTGCTGTGGAGGGATTGTTTCTGCAGGATTAATCATCTAAATCTCCTTATGGTATGCCTATATTTAATACCTTGCCATCATAAACTACAGTTTGTAATTGTCTCCCTTCCACTTCAATATCAGAATATTTGTCATGATGTCTAAACACATGACATTTTTGATTAGAAGACCCTCTCAACCCCTTTCCATCATTTAATTCTTTGATAAAAGGCCCATCTACAAGGACAGCACATTTTTCTAATGTCGAATTGATATCTTCATTCTTCAATTCTTTCAATTCATCAAGCGTATATCCTGTAAAAATGATTATGTCATCACATCTTTCAAAAAGTGAATCAATAAGAATTCTCATTGCCTTCGGCTTATAAAATGGTTCACCACCTGAAATAGTAAATCCATCAATAGGACTTTTTATAGTAGCAATCATTCTTAACACATCATTAACTAATACTTCTTTTGATAAGTCATATGCTTGTAATTCAGGACTAATACATCCTCTACAATTCCTTATGCAACCAGTTGTCCAAATCCCAACCCTATCACCAGGTCCAAGCGTTTTAACAGGATAATACAATCTATTCAAACTTAAATATTCGTCATTTGTTTTCATTTAAACTCCGAAGTAAAATGTGAACGGCAAACATATTTTCCGCTATCGATATACTTCCCACATAATAGGCATATATGACTACTTTTTCGCCTTTCAATTTCACATCCCACATACCAACTATTCATTCCTCGCAAAAGTTCATCAGCCGTTATACAAAAGCTCCTGCCATCCGCCAATTGTTTTACACATTCGAATGGGCTTGGCAACTTTCTGGTATACTCTTCAGGCTGAGGAAATCGAAGTCTTTCTACATAATCTTCTTGAAGAAATGACAAAGCTGTTCCAGGCGATGTAGAAACTATATTACCAATTCCCCAACAATAAGGGACTTCGCATCTACCCGACTCATATGCCTCCACATTTAAAAAAGCATGTGTACCGATTGGCTCTCTAAGAAGATGCTTACATTGTTCATTAATAATATCCATTCTTTCATAGTTTAATAAAAAGAATTCATCGCAAAAAACAGCATTTCTTCCTAGTCTTTTCTTCGTAATTATCCACCCGTAATCTGGCTTTTTTATCGAACACAATGATGGTAGAAAACGTGTATTTACAGCGTAAAAGGATTCTTGCACTCCTACAGAATCATTCCAAGTCAAATTCTTAACTGTATCAGCTCCACCATACACAAGCATAAGATGTATACTGGCATTTGCTATCATTCTAAACGCTTCGATATAAGCTATAATGTCCCTTTTGCGCAAAACACTTATGGTCTCAGTTGTAGGAGCAGGGGAACATATTGTTTCCATGCATGCTCGATACATGCTGTCAATTTTTGTTTTTTCACGTTTGATATCGGGCAACATTTCTACTGAATCAATTGGATAGGTATAAATCTTTTCCAGCAACGATCTAGCCTCTTTAAGAAGAGACTTGCCAGTTTCATGGTCAAATACCAAATCTTCCAGCAATGCATCTAGGCCCTGTATATCATCGTTTTCATTCAACGCTCTCAGATATAAATCTTCGATTTCATCGATATGTCCAGTTGTTTCTGTTGCAAGTATTTTCAAAAAATATAGAATTTTACTTGTATCCATCTTTCAGCCTCACTAATCAGCCTCTTCTAATATCCTAGCCAAGGCAATAATTCTGGGATCATTTGGGGCATAAGAATGTGCTAAGGAAATATGCCTAACCGCCTCTATTCTGTTACTTTCTCCAGTTCCTTTTCTCAGAGCAATTAGCGCTAATAAATACTCTTTTTCGCCCGATTCTGGAAGATTCTCAACAATTCGACTAACTGTGGATATTTCACTACTGTCTGATGAAAGTTCAAATATGGCATCAGTTACGATTTGACTTTCATGCTTACTATAGGAAGTCATTTCTACAGCAGCTACAGGGCTATCCAAGATTTCAATAGCTTTAATTTTTTGGCGAATAACATTTTTGGCAATTTCATTATCCGCATTCAGAACAGCTAACTCGTAGCATTCTTTTAACATATCTAGATTTGAGTTATTCATACTTTTTTCATCAAACATTTTTGCCACCTAGTATAGATACGGCGAGGCACATAATACCTCGCCACATGTCTATACATATTTATTCTTGTCTAAAACAGCGTTTAATCCTGATTGCTTACCACTAACTTCATCAACATTTCTGTTAGCGGCTGCCACCTTCTCATCCACCATCGTAGAACTAGACTTTGTTACATTGTAAATCGCTACACCACCGGAAATAATAAGTATTATTCCCCACCCGGGATGAGATGCAAACATCATAACTAATCCAATGATTACTGTAACAATAGCGGCTAACATTTTCATGCCATAAACCGAATCTGCAGCATTTACTGCATCGTTCTTTTGCTTCATAACCGGATCCATACCTTTAGACGAGACTTCTCTTGCCTCTCTCAAGAAATCGCTATATGCCTTTTTGATCTGATCTTCGCAATCTGAAATTTGTTGATTTGCCTCTTTAACCGTCATTTCTTAACACCTCCGGATGCAATATCTTCATATACCTCTGCATAACGCTCTACCCAGATTTTTGCAGGTATCTCATAAGGTCTGAAGTGAGTATTCTTAACATCGTGAGATATATCCATGTAAACTGCAGTCTTTCCTCTCAATGATTTTGGCTCAGTTTCTGAAACCAGTTCATCCATCGAAGCATCATCTAATCCAAACGCTATTCGCTTGTCAAACATGGCCTCATATCTATCGCCTAAGATATTAATAATACTTTGCAGACTTTCTCCCCACATGATAGTATTTACACCATATTTCGGGCCATTTACAATTATCTTTTGAAGCTTATCTATTGAACTTAGTTCACCATTCCTGTCTTCATCATATATTTTTCCTGATCTCAGCCTTCTTGCTCTATTAATACCAAAGAACATTAAGAATAGTCTTTCCGTTGTTGGCATTGAACCATCTGAACGATCAATAATATTCTCATACAAGCTATCTATTAATTCTTCGATATCACCCACTTTAGCAACCTTTATTTGCCCAGGGAACTGCGATTCTAAATAATCAAAATCACACTCTTCCTCCGTTAGTTCTTCAGCAAATAGGTCTGCAACATAAACAAGGGCATTGGTTTTATCTGCATTTGTATGTAATTCTTCATACAAGACACTCATCATCGACAGTTCAAATAAACTTAGTGCCATTCTTTCGTCTTTGCCCACAATAAGCAGATTATCTCTATCCTTTGTACAAATATCGGGCATGAAAATGCTTTTCTTACCAAATCCCTGCCCTAACAGTAGTCCATAACCATCTTTAGAAGTTGCCAAATGATGTATGCTACTTTCCCCTTCAAGTATCAACCGATTAAAACAATTGTGAATATTATCCTCGGCGTTAGTCAGAAGAATTCTTGTATGCTGATTCTCATATAAAGCAGAAACGTCAGGATCGGTATAATACGCATCTAACTGTGTTAGTAATTTTAGCCTATCATCTTCGGAAAGGTAGCTAACCTGGAAGAAGTTGTTTGCAGATTCCACGCCACCACCACCATTATAAATAGCGGCTCCTGCAGCCTGTTTCTGAAGAGAACTGATACCTTTATTATCTGCACTAAGTATGGATGCTGCCCCTTCTTCAGATCCCTTTACTACAATTCGTATAGCCATTTGACTGAAATAAGCCTCAAGTCCAGAACAATTATGAAAATCCTGACATGCAAGAATAATGTGTATTCCCAACGCTCTTCCTTGCATTACAAGTTTATTAATACATGATAAGCATTCATTACTGATTGAATCACTTTCGCCTTTACTTCTGAAGAGCTCTTGTACTTCATCAAAAATCAAAAGAAGTTTCGGAACCTTTGGAACATCTGGAAGCCTCACATAGGAATTTATATCAGACACTCCATACCTGCTAAAATGCTTAGTTCTTGTTTCAAGTTCTGTGCACAGTTCTTTTAATACGGTAAGTCCAAACTCTCGTTCACTGTTTATTGCCACAACCCTTAAAGATGGCAACCGATATCGGGTATAAGCACTAAATTCTACACCTTCCTTAAAATCCAGCAAATACATCTGTACTTCATCTGGCGAATAACTTATTAGTGCACTCATGATTAGCGTATGTAATAACGTGGACTTTCCTGCACCCGTCTGCCCCGCAATCAGTGCGTGATGTTCAGTGCTTCCACCGCCTCTTCCAACAACCAGCTTTACTACAGTGTCTGCTCCTTTTATACCAATAGGTATAGCAATTTCATCATGACTTCCCGTAAACCAATTATTACTATCATAAATATCCTCTTTATACATACTACCAAAATGCTCAACTTTGAGTGGTGTACGTTCAATCGCATCACTAATAAGAGGAAGTATCTGATCCTTTTTAGCAAGAACATCTTTCATTTCATCTAACTGCAAAAACAACTGATTATTGCCAACTCTGTTTAGCATAAGCATATTACCAGATGCTTTGGTTTCAACTAGACTCTGGAGTATTTCCGCAACAAGAGTTCCGTTTCTTTTTCTTAACGTTTCTAATTCATTATCATTAGCACAAATAAGAACACACACCCCTAAAGATGCGCTGTTGCGCACTATTGCATGCAGGTCTTTGAGTGCGGCATCACTAAATCCTACTGGAAAATCAGTGATTGCCAGTGCTCTAATTACTTCTTTTTTTAGACGACTTATCTGATCTCCACCATATGCCTGAGTCATGTTCTCTAGTCGCTGTCTTAATGTTGCAATTGCAGTTTCAATATCCTTCTCTTTGCTCCATATTTTTGTATCAATTATCCTAGCAGAATTTGGTCCCTCCGCAAGCTTAGGAATATCAGGAAAGCTTGCCCCTAGTTCTAACGGATCAATCATTGTCGCTTCAAGCTTTCCTGCTGGAATTGACATAAAAAGCTTTAATAACAGTGGTTGTATAAGTCCTTGTACATAACCTCGTTCGGATTGGTCATACCTCATTAAGAGGGATATTCCGTCTGAAAGTCGCTGGGCATAGGGAATTGTGACCACATACTTCCCATTACTCATATTTGCAAATTCCGAAGCCTGTATGTCTACTGCTTGTACTACTGCAGTATCCTCTTGTGAGGAATTCGGTATTATCAAACCAATATCACCCAACATAATATAATCAGGTACTTCAGATGGGCAGTCATAGTTATTAACATTGAATCTGGTAGAAAGGATACTCTGCTTATATGCCTGAACGGTTGATTTTGTAAACTTATTTGCTATAGATTCACGCCCACTTTCGCAAATACGCTTATATTTTGAATCATAATTATGTTCATCAATCTTATCACGCTCAATTTGTTCAGCCCTTGCTGTATCAATTTTTTCATTTCTAGTAGTTTCTGCTTCTTCAACGAGACAATTACATAAGTCTGTATATGCTTTTTCTTTAGCACCAATAGCACTCATTACAGTATTGCTTTTTTGGCGCACTATTTTCATGTGATTTTCTGCATCACTGCGATAACCGAAATTCAATGATTTTACAAAGCTCTCGCACGCAGTTATTACTTCATTGACTGTTCCCCTTCTTGCTTGTGTGGCTCTAATATCGATATCTTTTTGACTAATATATCGATTGCAATCTTCCTCGCATTGCTTAGTGGCCGATGATACAATAGAATCATATATATTCTGGCTTTTTGCTTTATTGTCATCCCATTCTTTTTTTGCTGAAATAAGCTTTTCTTTAAATGTTTCCGCCTCATTTCCTAGTGTAATCATTGCACGTAAAGATTGATCGTGTCCTGTTGGCAGTTTAACCCATTCTTGTAATATAACAGTCTTTTCTTTTTTGCCTGTTCCTTCTATAATATCGGGGCTTTTGATATCATCATATTCGGACACCATTTCAAATAATTTTCCTGGTGCACCACACATTGAGCAACGCTCACAGGGTTCGTTTCCCTTATAGGTATTCCCACATATAGAGCATTTCCATTGGCGCATATTTCTTCCTCCTGTTGTCTTGAAACTATTGCTGTAATTTTGGCCTTAATCTAATTCATCCATTCGTTGCATGACTTCATCATAGGTAGCCATTCGTATTTTTCCGTCCTTGTCTACTAGTATCATTGCCGGCATTCCTATATACGCAAGTTCATCCTTAGTGTATACTGGCTCATAGCATGAAAATCCTCTCCATTCACATAAATAATCAGCAGTTTCATAGCCATGTTCTTTTGCAAACTCATCAACCTCTACCGGTAACATGTTCAGCTCCTTTCATAATATTATTTACAACGCTATAATCAAAATCCATATTGTCAATGCGTAATAGTTGCGGAACACACGGTTCAGGAGTTCCAATCAGTGAAAACTCCTCATATTTCATCTTGTACAAGTATTCAATAACTGCATTGGAACCAACCCACTCGCTACGTTCATTTAGCTTGCGTTGATTATCTTTTATTCTAAGCTGCCCATTATCAGTACGGTCTATGTTTACAATATGCCCGGAATGTCCCCAACCTTTATGACAGTACTGAATAGTATATCTTTGTCCTGGTTTAATAACACTATCAATAAAATCGTAGTAGGATTCTGGCGTACGACAAGTATCATCATAAATATACTCAGGGTGCCTACCGGTTTCCGGATCTATCCATGCTAAATTAGTATCATGAGATAGTCTTTCAAGCATTGATCCCCTTGTATTTGGAAGAACTTCAACATCATATCCTCTCTCACGTGCTTCAAAAACAACAACGCAGGATTGACAATTTATATAATAACCTTCTGATTTTCCAATATTTGGATTTACATGTCCTGAGTCTGCCATTTCAAAAGGCATACTTGTACCCGGCATTACGTTAGCTATTGGTGCACGCTTGCTATTAATTCTTTTCACAAGCTCATCATAATCTGGATTATCATATAATCCATTTTGTTGACCAAGGATATCTTTTTGCAGTTCGCCAGAATAGTATTTTTTTAACTCACTCATTGTTGCATCTAGCCCGCTCACTGATACAACACCATGATCTCTAATCAAAGACTCTCTAACTAATTCTAGTTTCGCATCTATATATTGTTCTCCGCTTTGACGCTTTTCCTCTGGCGACCGTTCTTTTACCTTGGTATACATTTTAGCTGCATCAGCCTGTGCTTGAACTATGTTCTGACGCAATTCATTAGCACATACTAGTATTGCTTTTTTTGAGCGTTCGCATTTCTGAGCTACAGACAGGCTTGGATCGTCCCATATTTGGTTAACAATCTCGGAAGCGACTTGCTTCATCGCATCGTCTGAGTCATACCCACTCCCATCAATCAAAGGCATAAATAAAAGCCTACCATCAATCTGTTTTAATGGCGATGTTTCATTATTTTGCTTTTGTTCAGATTGATTATCCGCAATATTATTGTTTTCACCGTTAGGCGAAAGATTTCTTTTCTCTGTCGCGCTACCATTGTCATAGCCCGTAACGTTCAGTGCGCCTCCAACAGGTGTTACAACTCCATTACTTTGGTTTGTCCCCTCTGTTCCTCTTCCATGAACGCTTCCCAACACTCCTGACAAGTCTAATTCGGCAAATCCACCACCACTCCATCCAAAGTCTGCGCTTATATCTTCTCCAACAGACACATACTCAGCAGTAGCATCTATCCCCATGCTTCGGAGTAGCTCAACTCTTGCATCCTCTGCTTCATTCATGCGTTTCGCGATTCCCTCAGTAAGCGTTGCTGAATCTCCGCTAAATGCGTTGGAACGTAATTGCCTAAGATTCTGCAAGTTAGAACGTTCCGTTTTATTATGTTGTTCTATTTCCCTAATATGAGCATTTTTCTCTTGGCGTATACGATTTGCCTCACCACGTGCCGCATGTAACCGTTGTTGGCTATGAGCTAGCTGATTCTGGGCCACAGCCAACCTTGCTTGTGCCTGTTCAACATCACCAACCGAATTACCTTCTTCATCAGTTGAGCTGGCGGCCTCTAGAGCTCTTCTTGCAGAAGCAACAGCATTACTTGCCATTGCAACGTTCGCTTGACATCTCTGAATATTTTGATCAGCCTCGCGCCCCTGTTCCATTAGTTCTTCTGCTTTTTTTCCTATCTCTTTAAAACTCTTCGCCATTCAAGTTCTGCTTTCCGGATATTCACCCAAATATCCCACTCAGATTATTTTTTAATGATTCAATTTTCTGTTTTGTATCATTTACAGCTTTGTCGGTCTCCGAAATGATACCTTCATACTCTTCTCCACTTCCTTCAAGTTTTTGGCGACCAGTATCCGCAGCATCTTTTCCGATATCTGAAATACCACCAGCCTGCTCCAATTTATCTATACCCGACCTAACATTTTCCAATTCACCCTCTATCGATGCTTTGATCTGTTCACCCTGTTGTTCGATTTCTTCTCCAGAAGCTTCAACCTGCTCACTGAATGCACTATCAAAACTACTCTGATATGATTGACTCGTTTCCCTTATCGCCTGAACATCCTCATCATCCTGAAGCTCAATTCCATCTAAAACAGAATTTATCTGATCCGCCTGCTCTGTCATCTCAGTTCCAACATCAGTAGTTTCTTTGCTGTTCTCATTCACTTCTCTTACACCTTCGTGACCTTTCTCTTTGAAGTTACCCATAATCTTTCTCCTTTCAATCTCTTGTTATTGACTCTACTCCATACAATTCCACGTACTTATTCAAATCAGCATCCAAATCAGTATAAAGTAATGATAGTTTTTCTAAATCCTTATCAATCTTTTCTATGCCCTTAATTGTCCCAAGCGCTTGCCTTAACATTTCGTTTAATGGGAATACTTCATCGCACATCTTTATCTGAAGAAGAGTTATCTTAATCAATTCTGATTCTGGTGCATTAAACCGTGCCCATCTGCCACACTTTAATCTTTCCAACGCAAACACCCAGTTGCCAATGGTACTAATAATTTCGATTACTTTTCTAATCTTTTCTTTTTCTTTAAGTAAATTGTTTCTACTTGCTTGTAAATCTTCAAGCAAATCGTATTTTGAATTTTTCTCTTCATCTGATATTTTTACCCTTCCTAATTCAACGCGCTCCAAATATGAATAAATATCGTTGATTTTATCAACTTGTTTTTTCACGCTTGTAAGCCAATATTCACTTTGTTTAATCTGATCTTCTATATCAACTAGCTGGAAATAATACTTATTTCCAATAATCTTTATACTCTTTAGATTCTCATCTCTATATGTTTCACTATCTGCAAGCGCAGACCTCAAATCATTGTCATTTTTTGAGGCGACAACAAGTGCTTTTTCGGCATCATTTTCGATTTCACCACACCATTCTTTAATACGCATTTTGAATGGGCGCATAAGTTTTTCATAGAAAATCAGTGCTTCACCAACGGCAAACGTTGACATCTGTTCTAATTGCAGAGCACTTGCAGCCATTGTACTTCCTAGGAGCGACCTATCATCTGAAGATGTTATCCTTAATCCAATTTTTAATCCAGTATTCTTCAATACTTCCTGCGCCATTACAGTTGGTAGTTGATCTGCTATCACAATCCCTTCTTTAAGAGCACGTACTTCTGCCAGCATTTTTACAACAAATGCTGTCGCCGCTTGTTTCGGATCAGCCTCAGCTCCTGTTTGCTCTTCTGATTCAGGGCCAATAAGATTATGCGCTTCTTCAATAAATATCACGTGTCTAACATCACCTTCATACCGAGGATTAACTTTCAAGGTCTCTCTGATAAGAGCACATAGCATTAGAGTAAGGAAATTTGCGGGACCCGTTCCCATTGACTCAAGCTCTATAACAGCTGGAACTTCGAGCCATTTTTCGGGAGCAAAAGAGGATTCAGGTACATCGAATACATCTCCCATTTCTCTCCTTAAAAGACTACCAATACGAACTTTTAGTGCAGATTCCAAATTCCCCCTAACCTCATCACTATACTGAGTAGATTTCAGTTCTTGCTCCAATCGTCTATAAAGCATGGACATCGTAGGCAATCTACGCTTTGTTTCCCCATCATCAAGCTTTTCATCACCCATATATACATGCTCTGGAATCCAACCCAACTCGCGATAAACAGCTTCAATAGCAGTATCTAATAAAAAAGGCATAGGTGGTTCAAGAGGGAAGGCCCCTTCAAATACTGAACGTAATCTATTAATATGTTCAGCAACAAGAGTTCCTTTTGGCATCTCAAAAGGATTAATATGTAACGGAAAACTCATATCTGCATTGGGCGAAAACAAATACATATCACTCATTTCAGGATCATTTATAAGTGCTCTGTACTCCTGCTTTGCCGGTTCAAGCACAAGAAATGGAATCCGGTGCTTTTTCCATAATGAAGATGTTATATGATGCATTGTATTTGTTTTACCAGAACCAGGTACACCCGAAACAAAAGCGTGCTTGGGCAATAATGAGAGTGGAAAATACACATCATACCCATTGCTATCTTTTCCCAGAAAAAGTGACCCTTCATGACTAACGAATGCTGGCGCTGTTTCCTTTGGCATTTGGATTGTTTCCCCATCATAAAGAGCTGGAAAACGGAAAAAAGGTGCGATTTCCTCTAGCGAAAACAATGTAGGTAGATAATTTAAGCTTATGGAAGAAGTATCCTCTCTGCAAACAATCAGACCAGTTTTTCCTTTTTTAACAATCATCCCCTCTCGCATATTGCTTAAGCTATCAAAATTGTCATCTATAAAGCTATGTACATCATATTTAGAAGCAAAAGTTGAAATAATATACTTTCCTTTTTTTAGGCTTTCAGATCCAGCCGCATCCAATATTGATATGGCATCTTCTTTTTCATTAGCAAAAACCATAACATTAGCAATAAAATGTGGGGAAGAATCGTATTTTTCTATCAGATCCTCATAACTATCTAGTACATCCTTGCCATCATAGTCTCTCTTAGAACCAATTCCTCTGTCGTCCTGTCTCCTACGAAGAATACTCATTGGTTTTCGTAACGCTTCCCTCAAAGAAACGCTCTTCTCGACAGGATATAAATCTACACGGTATAACGAGGTATGCCCTAATGCTTCCATCATATTGCACATTGTGTAAAGCCGGCCATCCTCGTTCATCTCCCATTCACGGAGCATGTAATAATCTTCGCTTTCTCCGTTTACGGCAGGCAGTAGGGTCTCCGATTTGCTGAGAAAAGCACACATATTAAAGACCGGAGCATCGATTTTTGCTTCTTCCAAAACGTTATTTATGCTACAGTCATTTTTTCCTGTCCTTGATTCTTTTAATCCAGATTCAAATTTATAAAAATCATATAGAGGAGATGCCTTTATCAACGCATCAACATTCCCCAATGCTTCTTGATTTCCGTGTATCATAAGATATATCTGCAATCGATTTCCTGGGGCATCTTTTTCTTTATCATCCGGAACCAAGTAAAAATAATAAAGATGATATGATAGACCAGAAACTATTCCTTTTCGATTCAGTTGCCTTAAAAAGGCAATATGGTTCTCTAAAACTCCATCTACACCCTTTCCCTCGAGGGAAGAATACTTATTCAACGTCAAGTCGGGTATTTGTCTCAGTCTATACCATTTTTCTGCCATAATGCGTCTCCTAGTACATTGATCAGAATCCATTTTTTTCCGCACAATCTTTTGCAGAATATGAAAGACGCCCCATCTTATCGAGGCCCTTACATTTCACCCACAAAATATCTCCTATATTGCAAACTTCATCGCAGCTATTTAACTTGGTTGTACTCAGCTGAGAAATATGAACCATTCCTTCGCAACCCTTATAAAACTCAACAAACACACCAAATTCTTCAATCGATACCACTTTCCCTTTAAGTATTGTGCCCTCAGTTTTTACAGACCTCCTAAAGCTTTCATAATTATCAATTGCACTACGCACCATTTCATCATCTGGATGCTGGGATAGATACTGTTTGCATATGCTTTCAGCGGAATCAAGATCACCAAGTTCATAAAGCACAGTTGCTCTTCTTATCACATTGCTAGCCCCGTCTTCAAAAGGTTGTGTTGATTGTTTTTCCGTAAAATCAGCTCCAACATTCCCAGTATTACTCATCTTTTGGTACTTCTCTCGCATCGCAGCTATAGTATATACAGCACCACATTGCGAGCAATAGACTGCACCACCTTTATCTACTACAAGTCTTCCATCACAAATGTCACAGGTTAGGTTCTCCATTTAAACTGCTCCTTTCAAGCCATCTCTAACTTTTCTTTATTATGATAATTATCTTTCAATTCCCATGAAAGTATTAATCCTGTATTTGCAAAACGCCTTAAACACTGACAATTCCCAATAATTATATTCTATGTAATTATACTTTTAATATCAATAATCCCAGCGCTACAATATATAAAAAATCATTTAAATGTTTCTTCTTTTTCATGCGTTGTAATTATCATTGACTAATTTGACAACATATAAAAGCTTGTTGTATTCCAAAAGAATCTATCACTTAGATTACAACAAGCTTAAAATATATATCACTCAAAGTATTTAGCATGATAATACAGATAATGTAAGAAAAACGTAACAAAAACACTACCCTGAATGTCTTGCTAAAAGGGCTTAATTAGCCTCCGCATTTTAACCACACTCCCTAATAAACAGCCCCTTATACATCGATTATTTTTCATAAATCTGTATATCTAAGTCAACGTCCGTACTAATCCCCGCAACTCTCCCCTGATTAGAGTACTGCCAATACTCAAAATCATATGGTGTTTGTGGTTTTTCTGAGTAATAATCAGAATACCAAATCTTGTAATCTCCCATTTTTTCCATATCAAAAACATATGCTTCCCAAAGCATATCTGTGTAAAGAGCAGCATTATACCCTAAATCAGAAATCCTATCACAAAAAGCCTTTGCATTCTTAGCAATTTGTTCATTTGAAATATTATCTGTTCTAGAGTCTTCTTTTGATATTTTTCCGGTATTATATACAATCGGTAAATCTATCGTATACCCTGTCAAATTATCAACCACAAAATCTGCTTCCTCAATAGCTTCCTGTTCGGTGATAGCTTGCGAGAAAAAGTAAATCCCCACATCCAGTCCTTCTTCCTTTGCCCCTTCTATATTGTTAATAAACTCAGGATCCAAATTAATAACACCCTGGCTATACCCTCTATTACCAATACGTATAAAGCAAAAATCTATCCCGTCGTTTTTTACAGCATGCCAATCTATAGTTCCTTGAAATTTTGATACATCTATTCCACAGCGTGACGAATACCTTTCGTCTTCATACTTTGCCCTACCATTTATAATTTCAAACCCCTCTTTATCATAAACACAGGGTTTAATCGAATTATTCAGCTCTACCTCGCGACTGTTTCCATATCCATCGACAAATGTAAACGTCCCATTCTCTAGGATATCCTTTATTTCATTATTCTGTTTTCCAGTTTCTTCTTGTGCAACTGCCACCTCCGTTTTCTCTGTTTCATTATTCTGGACACTGTTCTGATTTTGTCCTCCACCCATCAACTTAAAAAGCAAAAAGAAAAAAGCAATTAAAGCAACAACAATAATTCCCCCAAGTATAGCATTTCTACTTTCATTGGAATCCTGCTGTCCTTTCCACTTTTCTTGTGGTTCCTCTTCCACAGTTTCCGGCTCTGCCAGCGTTGTAATAACTCCCATATATTCACTATTATTCGAAAGTATTCTGTCAGCAGCACGGCTAATATATGTATTTTTCTGGCATATTCTTTTAAGCCGGTCATACGGTGCGCCCACATATGGATAAATCCATTCGATAATCTCAGTTAATGTATTTAATCCAGCGTCTGAAAAGTATTCATACGGATATCTTTCAAAACTGTCAAAAATATATTGCATCCCTTCCCTTGAATATACCGTGTCTAATCCACGCTTTTGGTATACCCCCATCATAAGCTTTAGCATAGTTTCCTTGAGTCCTCTACTCTCGGACGACTTTTCTATATACATTTTTGCATAGTTCACACCATCTTCATTTGTCGTATCGGTCTGGTGCTGATATTCATCGAGAATATTAATAGCTGCCAGACTTACAGCTCCATATAAATCCCCTTTCTCCAAACGTAGCTTATTATATTTTATTGCTTTTTGAAGATCAAAAAATGACGTGTCTATTTTTTCATATATTTCAGCTAATCTCTTAATAGCATTTATGGATCCTTTATCTGCGAGACGTTCCATTTCTTCCAACGCATGCAGCGAATTCTTTTCTACTATTTGTTCACCATTTTCTTTAACTCCATCAAATTCAAAACACGACATATACCATCGTGCAGTTTCATTTTCAGGTTGTACGGCCAACACTTCTTTTAATAGCTTAATGCCCTCTACAAGATTCTGCTTACCTGAAATTTGCCCCGTAAAGTACATCTCAGCTAGGCAGCACCTACTAGTGTTATTATTTTGTTCAGCTCCTTTTCTATAGTAATATTCTGCCTTTTCATAATCAGGACTAACACCGCGGCCTCTTCTATATACTTCACCCAATAATGGATATGATAGTGTAAATCCTTCTTCAGCCAACTTTTTTGCGATGGATATCCCTTCGCTTGCAGATTTTCCAGGAATATATCCATCTATAATCATATTTGCCATGGCTAATAAAGCGTTGTTTTTGCCTGGTAGTTTTTTTTCACAAACGTATGAAAAAAATGCATATGCTTTGACATAATCAACCTCGGCACCATTGATGCCTTGTGAATACGAGTTTGCGATCGCAAAAGCAGCATCTTCTTCACCTGCAGCATAGAGCTCAAGTAATTTGTTTATGTCTGTTTTTAATAACTCTTTTCTATGTGTACTTGCACTCTCACCATCTAAAGCTCTTAGAGATTTTTCTGCTTCCGGATTACCCAGTTTGTATGCTTCGCTAAAACAATCGCGCGCCTTCTCTAAGTTTCCTAATAATCTGTATGCAATGCCAAGCATTTGATATGTCACATCATCCAAATAATCCGGGGCTTTTTTCAAAAAATCAATTCCTTTATTTAAATTGCTTTCGGCATCAATTCCCTTTTCTGCATAATGTACATGAATTGCTCCAAGTTCATAATATGCTCGTTCATACCCACCATTGACAGCTTCTTCAATGTATTTTCTTGCTTTATCGACATCTTCGCTAACTCCTTTTCCAGAAAGATATAGCCTTCCCAGAAAGTAAGCCCCCTCAATTATTTCTAAGCCATAAGCTTTTTCATAGTATTCACGCGCCTTGTCATAATCTTGGGCTACTCCGGCACCATCTTCATAAAGGTTCCCCAACAGTATATTAGAATAGTCTTCCGCCTCTACAGCTTTCTCCAGGCACTCCTTAGCTAAAACGTAGTTTTTTAGTTCTATATACGTATCTCCCAGATTAAAATACGCATGATCGTCTCCTAAGTCTATTGCCTCATTAAATAAGCTTATAGCCTTATTCAAGTCTTTTTCTACAAATTCACCCCATTTATATAACAGCCCTAGTTTTTCTGCAGATCTGGCATCTCCCCACTCATGTCCATACTCATAACACTCTCGACAAATTGGCTCATTTTCGCTTCCAAATTCTCTATCACGATACATTTCACCCAAAAGATAAACTGCTCTAGCATTCCTCTGAATATGCAAAATTTTCTCAAAAAATTGTCTGGCAGCCATAGGATCTGCTTTTTCGCCGTCAACCCCAAGACAACATCTGCTCCCCATTTCATAAAGAGCAATTAAATCCCCTTGTCTACATAAAGGTGCTAAATCTTCATGTGATAGATTCTCATATTTATTGTCATATTCAAGAACTATTTCATCCGTACTATCTTTCAAAAATTCGTACATAGCCAGTCTCCCGAGTATTATTCTTTTTGATTATTTGAAATGAATATCTTTTCTAAATATCAAAAAAGCACAGCCATCTCATTATTGGCTATGCCTTACATCACATATGTCACAGCCATTAGGCTTTATGTTTAACTAAATAATTAAATTTTAGAGAGCTTATGAAGCATTAACATATATGAAATAATTGCTTCATCATTTTTTCCCATTTCTACCAATTCAACAATTTTCAAAACGGATTTATAGATAGATTCAAGAATTATTGCGGAATCCTCCGAATTCTTAATCTTCTCTACAATAAACGGTGCTTCCTCATAATAACCTTGCACTATTTCATTCCCATAAGGTTGTTTGAGTATATATTGATCACGCAGTTTTCTCATAGTTTCGAGTTCATGACAGTCATCAGGCAATCCTTTATATTCACAACAAGCTGTAGTCAAAAAGCAGCCCGAGCTGCCAGAACTATACGAATCACTCTTTTCATAGTGGCTGCATGTATCATCACTAAAATAATAGGACTTGTAATAACTACAATATCCCTTCTCGTTTTCACCAGCATACTCATAATGAGTACAAGTACCACACGTGTTATCTCTAACCCAGTCGCCCATTTTAACCTCCAAATATCGCAATGCTCTCATGTTTAATGAGAGTTTCTAATAATCTCCTCAACCAAATCATGAGGATACTTGTCCCCTTGATACATGTATGACGTTTCTTCCGCAGCGGATAGAATTATCTTATAGCTATCAAAATCACCCTTGTTCCAATAAATCTGAGCAAGCGTCACTAACTCCTCTGACATGTTATTGAGTTCTTCAACCGATGCTCTATTCCTAAATGCAGAAACAAAAGCCGCTGCAACATCACTTGCTCTAGTATTTGACTGTTTTGATGAACTTGATCTTCCAAATATTTTTTCTAATAACCCCATATGCTCACCCTTCTGACTCAAAAATCAAATCATTGTGCTTATACAGTTTTGCAAATTTACCTTGTACAGTATTCTAGATATATTTTATAACGTAATGCCGCGCCAATGCTACTCACTTGTTGCTCACAGTTAAAAAAAATCACTATCTATCAATAGTTATCTGTTCCATCATATGATAAACAATTATATTTCATCGCCATTTCAGAAAATAACTGAAATTCCGGTTCTAATTCCATGGGCATTTCAGGATCATGTATCCACCTTTCCTCCTCAACAGAATATGTTACATATTTTCTGATTTTCTCAGCAGGTATTACTATCATTATCCACCTCCATTCTCTACGAGGCTTGATATTGGCACGCATTACATTTGCTATGAAATGTCTGCTGTTCTGCCTTAATTAAATACTATGATATAATCGTAATGTATATTAAGCGTATAATCTGTATTATTATTCAAATATTTGTGTAATAAAAAATGTAACAAACGGAAAGGTAAGAATATGCCCAGAAAAAGTGAAACATTAGGTCTCATTGGTAAACTATATTATCTATTTCAAAAGAAATATCATTGTGTAAAAAACCAGGGTGATTTCTTTGAAAAGCTTGTAAACGATAAGATAAATCCAATGGCTCATATCATTGAATACGACTACTTCACAAAGGGAATGAAAGACATCTTTGCAGATAGATTGAGTTGCGATAATCAGGACAATCCAGATTTAACCCCACTAGGCCAGTGGAATTTAAAGTATAACATTCGCGAAAATATACTAAAAAACATTGGTACAAATCATAAAATGGATCTGAACAATGATTTAATCGAAATTTTGACTAGCACTGAAGATTATGGCGACACAAACCAAAATAACGACAACACTTGCAAAATCACAAAATCTTACTCAGATGATAAAGATGACCTAATCAATTACATCATCCGCCATGATGATTACCAGATTACATCCCTAGAATATCATATCTACTTACTCATTTATTTAGCTGTTTTCAAGCAGCTTCCTCGCAATTTTGAATTTGGCAATGACTATAAAGAACATTTAGAAGAATTCAATAATGAAGTCACTTGTAGATATGGCGTCACTTCAGATCCTGGAAGGCGCACTATTATATCTATGGCAATGCGTGATAAACCAAATTTGTTTGCTCTGTATGAATATGCCGACATGCTTTATTATGGCGTTAGCAATGGACCTGATAGAAACATCAATAAGGCCTTTGATTGCTACAAGAGGCTTACTTCAAAAGAACTCACTAATCCTCTTGCATATTGGAGTCTTGCATATATTTATTTTAATTATCACCAGCCTGGTACTAGCCTCGAAAAATGTGAATCCATTCCTGAATTAGAGAAAATGAGTAGATTTGAACAAGTTGATTATGCGACCACAGAAGCAATCAATTCTCTTAAAGCCGTCAAAAATCCTGCTGCTGCAAACATCCTTGGTAAGATACTACAAATAAGCGAGGAAGATCTTCCAAACATATCGATCATCAAAAACAGAATCAAGAAAATAACCGGAAAGAAAGATGCAACTGAGCTGTTTTTGGAAGCCGCAAATGCAGGTTACTCATACGCATATGGTAACTTAGCCAAGATATACCAAAGAAAAATAACTAACGGTGATAGTTCTATTGACAATCTAAACAAATACCTAAAATATTTAAGCATGCAAGCAGAAACCCATGAACCCTGGGCATTAAATGCTTTAGGAAACTTTTACTACGAAGGTATGGTGGACAATGTATCTTACCCTGGATATGCCGATCCCGACCTCGCCAAAAAATACTATAAAGATGCTATTGAATCCTTTAAAGATATAAATAGTGGCTGGGCATACGCAAACCTTATAACAAAGTTTCCAGACAATTATCCAAGGACAAACAAAAACATAATTATAAATCATGTGTTAAAACTGGTTGAAACCAAAAACCAAAAAGCTATCAATATGGTTAAAGAAAAGCTTGCAGATGTTTACGGTAAAAAATATGATCAGTCAGAATTGAATAGCCTTCTGTCAATTCTAAACTCAGTAGAGGACCTATAATGATAGAATCCATAAATAGCGAAGCAAAGAAAATTATAAATGAGGGATGGACTGATGGTATCGTCATCTCTTATGGGACGAGCACACACAAAGAAACAATATGCAACGGAGAAATCAGTGGAAACCCTCACAGCAAAGTATCATCCAGTACCCTTTATGATATTGCCTCAGTCACGAAACTATTCTTTCTAATTATTGTAATGAATCTGATAGAAAGCGGAGTGTTAAGCTTAGATGCTCAGGTTGGCGATTATTCAAAAAGCTTCAAAAATATCGAGCGTCTAAGGCTTTATGAATTATTGAACTTTTCTGTTTCTCTATCAACAGACAAACGCATAGATTCCTTCACATCACACGATGAAGCAATTCAGGCAATAAAAAACATTCATGTTATTGACAAACCATTAAAGTACAGTGATATGGGCGCTATAGTAATGTCAGTTCTTATTGACGAAACTCTTTCCGACTCACTTTATGATTACTCAAAAAAACTATGGCATAAGAACAATCTAAACAATACGTTCTGGTGGAATGATTACAATAATTCACTTCATAGCAGAATTCAGTCTTACGATAATGAGCATATATTGTCTCCTAACGGGGTAATCGTTAAGCACCTACCCTTAGGAACTGTGCATGACCCTAAATCCCAAATATTAAAAGTCTCTGGACACGCAGGTATTATTTCAACTCCAGAAGATATTTCCATATTCAGCCAAGCTATCCTTTCCAACTCCATAATATCCAGAAAGAGCTTAAATACGATCACATCACATAAGTATGATCTATGTATTCCACCACAGCGCTTAGGGCTCTTATGTTACAGGAAGGCATTTGATCAAAAGAACAGCGAAGTATCTTTTAGGCTAAGCGATAGCGCATTTGCCATTTCTGGATATACTGGAACTTATCTTGTAATTGATCCGGAATCCGACATCTTTATAACTATCTGCTCAAACAGAATATATAATCGGTGTGCCAGTACACATAATAAAGAACAGTTATCCGTTTTTTGTACCAGCGACTACGTATATCGTAAGGATGTATTAGTCGATATTGTCTGTACAGAATTGATAAATAATTAGCCCATACATTCATCCCGACACAAAACTACATAAAAGCTCACACAAGATTCGAACCCGTGGTCCCCACTACGATGCTCTCCCAACTGCAATAATGTCCCTTGATTCCGACACATTACCATCTGTAAGCACAAAAAGAGTCTCTGCATAATCCAAAAACTCTGTAATACCGGTGATCAGTTTGCTATCTCTTTTACAACTTCAAAGTGCTTGTTCCATCTCTGTTCAATTCCATTCCAGAAATAGGTAAGCTCGCCATTAGGATAAAGGCTGATGTAGCGGCTGGTAATCTCTGATGGATTATCCTTAGAATCATAGTACATCGCATCATCATGAGGACTCTGCTTCTCATATACAAACCCGTCAATAGTTATCCTTCGTGGGAACTCAGTTATCATCACTGCCTCCTTGGAATCTAACACCTTGATTGTCTGTCTCTACTTTATATTGTACATTGGTTATGTACCTCATACAGCATATAGCGTTTAATATTTTATTTTTTATAATGAATCTGCCATCAATCCTAATTCCTCTATTATATTCTGTTCCTCCTCAGTTATCTCTGCTTCATCCCACTCCATAACAAAAGCAGCATAAGAAGCAAATGCCTGGAACATCTTCGGATCCGGGACTATCACATCAAGAAACGCTTTTGCTCTATTGGCAGCTTTCTTGTTCATCTCCCTCATATCTTCTTGGGAAATCCCATACTTAGCATGGGCATCCTCAATTATTTCTCTAAACATGTAGTTTGCCAAAGCCTTTGGCCATACCTTTCGTAAATCAGGTTCTTTCGTAGCCACCATTTTCAATAGCATAAGATCAGAATTATCCTTCTTTTTCATCACGAGACCTCCAAGTCTTTTATTATCAAGTATGCCAACACTAATGACTTAAATTTGGTTCAAGTTAGAAAATTTCTTTATAATTCCATGCTATCATTTTAAACTTGCGTTTGGCGCAACTTTTGAAAATTTATAATATTTTATGCTGCCATTGGTTCCTGCCTCTTATGGCTAAGCTCATACAGTTCAAATGCAAGAGCCTCTGCCGCCTTGAAGTCCTTTATCTTCTGACCTCTAACCTGCCACAATCTGTATTTATCACAGTATATCCCCCAGCTATCATATCTCCCTTTCACCAGAGTAATGTAATTACCCTTGTATTTCTTGCTGTAAGTGCCCTTTGCCGGATTATATTTCCAGGGCTTTTTCAGATAATTCTTCTTTCGGAGAAGCTTGTTTTTCAAAGCATTTTCAGCCATTCTTGGATTCTCATAGTCGCCAGACATCTTCTCTGCACACACACATCCAACTCTCAGTTCCCTAAAATAATTGTCATGCCTCATGATATGCACATATCGGATCCTCTCATTTCCGCACATTTCACACTGCTCATATTCAATTTCATCGCTGGACGATTCTCCATCCCCAACATCAATTACACCTTCACATTTCCAGCCTTTGTGTGGTACTCCCTTAACATCCCATAAATTCATCGTTATCTCCCCCTCTCTCTGTCATGATGCAAGTATATTACTAAGTTTGTCTGTAATATCCTCAATCGCAACACCCACTGCAACCGCGCCAAAAGTCACAAGAAATGCCGCAAAAGAGAATGCAACTCCCATAAACACTGCATCCCACATTTTCATACTAATGTACATCACGATTATTCCCAGCATCAGCAAGTAAAACAGACCCAGAATCAAACAGCCGATCTTGGACAGAACACCTACCCAACTCTTGATAAAGCACATGATCAAAAATACCGGAAACAATGCAATTTTCAGTAAAAGCTTTAAGATAAACATAATCAACCCTCCATCAATTCTTGATTTTCAGTTACGCCGAAGCCATATCTCATACCATGATTGACTTCAGCAGTTATCTGTGCAACGTGTGTTATAGACACGTTATACAGCATCGTCAGCAAATATGCTCTCGGATTCTTTGGCACCTCAGTAAGGTTTTTCCAGCTTGCTACAACATCCTCGATGAGCATGTTGTCAAGCTTCATGAATCTCCCCTTTACCGAGTTTATTTCCCTTTCCTCGCTGCCGATCCATATCTTTGAGCGGTTAGAAGTAAGGACATCAACCAAAAGGTCCTCTATTCCCCGTATAATCCCCTCATCCTCCGGAAACCTCTCGCACAGTACATCCGTACCAATCTCCTCTCTGACATAAGCCCTTGCAGCAGTTTCTTCAACATCTGATCTCATCCCATCCATCTTGGGAGCTATATTATTACTGGGATAGATACGGATAAGATTATTATTATAATTATTTTTATTAATATTATTCTTATTACGTCCCAATTCTTGGTATTCTGGAGAGCCCAGATCTGTGACTTCTGAATCCCAATTTTGACCTTGGTGGTTCAATTTTTGGTATTCAGAAACATCTTCTTTTTTGCTTGAATCACAAATTGTGAGTTTCTGCACTTTTTCCGAATTATGGTTTTCAGGTGCATTTGTATCCACATTTTGTTCTGCCTCAACAATCCTCATGACATATATTCGTGATGGTTTGCCCTGCCCCATCTTCACACGCTCTATCAAACCAATCCCTTTTTCAGAATCCAGTTCCTCAAAAAGCTTATATACTGTATTCTTACTTAAGCCTGTTGCCTCATGAACATCTTCCCAATCGTAGAAAACATAGGTTTTTCCTTCCTTATCAACCATGTTATTGATGGCAGAAAGTTTCATTCTGTCCAATAGTAGCGCATACAGATATCTTGCATTGACCGATACCTTGTTCAGCACAGGATCACTGTGAAAACATTTGGGAAGTGCCATATAACTGTTTGATATCGGTTCCCTCCCATTAAAATACTCAAATTTCATTTTATTTCTTCTCCCCCTTCCTTATTCCAGAGATGCAATTTTTGCACCTCTGGAACAGTTTTCCTCATCCTTGTATATAAAGTTCTTCACGTAGTACAGATTTGGTTTTCCCTGACCTCTTATACAGATATCAATAATTCCGATATCTTCCAATTGCTTCAGTGCTGTGCTGATTGTTCTTGTTGAAAGTCCTATATCTTTATGCATCTGTTCAAGCGGATATACCACGTAAAGCCTACCTTCTTCATCCCGCCAGCCATTTCTATTTGCCAGCCTTATCCTTTGTAGCAGGATTCCATATACAACCTTTGCTTCTATAGACAGTGGTTCAAACGCATCGTCAATAAACATAAGCAGTGGAATTTCTACCATGGCATACTGGAATGCCTGTCGTCCGTAATGATAATCAAGTTTCATCTGCTATTTCCTCCTGTTCTTCCTTCCACTTTGCAAGAAGCTCAAGGATAACCTTTTCACGCTCCCTTGAAGGCATATGTGAAGGGAAATACTTATTTAATTTTCTTTCTGACAATGAGACCTTTCCGTTTGTTTTAGGCTCAGGCAACGCACTGTTCAAAACCTGTATAACTGGGTACTGTTGCATATTTTCAAGATTCTTCTGCGCCTTAAGTGCTTCTATCTGTTCTGGTCTGAGAACGCCGTTTTCTTTTCGGTATTCGTAGATCCACTTCTGGACTTCCTTATCAAAGAAAGAAATATCATAGCCCATTCCTATTGAAATAACTTTTTCATCAACCATCTGCATCAGTTCAGGAATCAGATCTGTGAGCTTTACATATTTTCTGACCTGCCTATCTCTAAGACCAAATTCTTCTCCTACACTGTCGCCGGTCAACTTCTGGCACTCAGTGCCAGAAGTTCCATTGAGGTCATTTCTCTTTCCCTGCTTTCTGACAATATCCATCTTCATTTTTAAAGAATAGGCTCTCTCGCTAGGTAAAATCTCTTCTCGTTGGACATTTGAATCCACCATGATTATTACTGCTTCATCATCGGACATTTCTTTTACAATCGCTGGCATAACTTCAAGCCCTGCCAATTTAGCGGCATGCATTCTTCTATGTCCTGAAACCATCTCATAACCGCCCTGGTTGTCCGGTCTTACAAGTACTGGAGACAAAATCCCATTTACCTTAATACTCTCTACAAGTTCCGCCATCTTATCATCATCAACTACTTTAAAAGGATGATCTTTAAATGGATGTACTTTTTTTATCTGTATTTCTTCGGTACCTTCTTTAAATTCCGGCGCTCCAAGGAGCTCATCTACTGATTCAAAATGTATCTTTTCTCTTCTAGCAGCCATATCTGATTACCCCCTTCATGAATTATCTGCGACAAAATCTGTAAGTTCACTGTAGGCACTTGCCACCCTGCCTTTTGGATCATATTCATATATGCTTTTACTCATAGCAGATGTTTCACTTGCTCTGATTGATAGCGGAATCTCTGTAGGAAGGACTCGGAGGCTTTTGCCATATACCTCATTAACCTCTGCAATAATTTCCTTAGCATAGTTGGTTCTCTTATCAACCATTGTTAATAGGATTCCCTCAATCTCAAGCTTTGAATTAAGCCTGCGCTTTACTGTATAGATGGTCTTAAGCAGTGCCTGAAGACCCTTTACAGGAAGAAACGCTGCGGCACAGGGTATGAGGCAAGTGTCAGCACAAGCAAGTGCATTTACAGTCATAACACCCAGAGATGGCATGCAATCAATAATGATGTATGAATACTGGTCCTTTATCTGTTCCACATAATCCCTAAGTACCAGTTCTCTGCTCATTACGTTTACAAGTGATACCTCTGCAGCGGATAATCCAATATTTGAAGGAAGAAGATCTACGTTCTCGCTGTGGTGCATGATAGCGAAACCTTCCGGAATATCTTCCTCATTAACAATCTTCTCGATAACATCAACGATAGTGAGTTCAAGGCTGTCAGGATCCTTATATCCCATGCAGATAGAAAGGCTCCCTTGTGGATCGTTATCAATTAAAAGTACCTTATGCCCCTTGTTAGCAAGTCCTATTCCAAGATTCATTGCAGTTGTGGTTTTAGCTACGCCACCTTTCTGATTTGCGATTGCGATTACTTTGCACATACTTTTTTCCTCCCATCTTTTCCATTTTTTCTTAAGTAGTCCTCAAAGATTGCCCTGTTTATGAGAACCTTTTTATGAAGTTTGTAAAAGGCACCGGACCTGTCTGCCACACGAGTAACTGCCCTGTAGCTCATCTTGTAGTAATCAATGGCCATGTTGTAGGTGATAAAACTTCTCTGGGCAAACAGAATATCTTCATCATCAATCTGATCAGAGAACATCCATATTGTTCCGAACATATTCAGCCCTCCCTCTCTTCCAAAACTTTTTTCTCCCGATTACCATTTGTTTGATACATTCCTGCAGGCTGGTGGAATCTCTCAAGGTACTCATCAAAGATGTCTCTGTTGATCAGAACAGTTCCTTCTCTCCTATAAATCGCTCCTGCCTGGTCTGCCATCTCAAGGATTTTCTTATGCTCAAGGCTGTAAACAATTTCTGCATCCCTATATCTGAGCCACTTTTTCCTCAAGGTACGCATCACTACTTTCTCCTGGACTATAACTTCCCGGTTAAATGGACTGTTTTTCTCATTCTCATTTTCAAGTTCGCCAACATAATCACGGTTATCATCAAAATACGGTCTGTCTTCTTTTTTTCTTTTCATGTATGATGTCCTCCTTATTTTTTATGTGCTGAAGAACCATCCATGAATTAGCCAACAAAAAAGAGCTACTTCTTAGAATTTTGTTTTCTAAAAAGTAGCTCTTATAACCTTTTGTAAAGTTATCGAAAAAAAGTTTTCTGTTTTTAACGGTGCGCCTCTGAGCGCATCTACAAACCTCTAAATTCATCTCCCGTTTGTCAGGAGTTTGTCAAAATGACATTCCTTATCTCAAAAACCCTCATGAATACTGGGCTTATCACTTCATGGACTTAAGTGTCGGGAACAACAATACGTCTCTGATTGCCGCAACTTTTGTTAGTAACACCTCAAGCATATCTATTCCGTAACCGATAACTCCTTATAATTGTAACACTCAGAAAAAGCATCTATATAATCTCCCTTATGCTCTTTTCGAATTCTCTTATGTTGAACGGACATCCATCCTCTTCAAAAGTCAGGATGAGATTCTTCCCCACAAAAATTCCGTTTCTTCTATATTCCTCTATCTTGCGCAGATTCTTTTTCCGATATTTCTCATCATCCATCCTGCCAAGGTGCTCGTGATATATAACTTCTCTCGTCCTCTTGTTAAGTAATGTAAAATCAGGGTATTTGATGACACCGCTCTTGAGCCGCAGCTCGCACTCATATCTGTATGGAACTCCAATCTCAAAGTACATATCCGCAATCACCATCTCCGACTTGGATCGCACCACCTCATCACGCCTGGTTGCATATATTTTTTCCTCTGGTTTATAAGTGCTGATGCGGAACTGTTCCTCACTCCATCTTCTGGCATACTCCTCATCACTTATCAAAAGTGGAGACACGAGAATTCTTCTTTCCTTCTTGAGACCGTCATATACCGCCTCCGGAGTAATAATTCCCTGATTATCTTCCTTTGTTTTTGGGAAGTTGGTGCCCGCACCTATAGCTCTTTTTACAATTTTTAGTTCTTCCTGCGCTACATCAATAATCTTTTTCAGATAATCCTTCTGCGCCAGCTCTTGTGCTATCTTGAAATCGCTTTTTTTGATGTACTTCCCGTGAGTATCGGCAGAGTCAATAATCTTGTAATACTGCGGATTCCCTCTACAGTACGAAATCCGCAGCTTTCCATCTGGCAATTTCTCAATCTTTTTATTTGCTATGGCTATACTCGCTTCAAGTTGCACCTTTCTTTTTTGTAATTCACCAATTATCTCATTATAATTTGTCATAGATTTTCCTCTGTTATTATTTATCTTTATCTTTTTTCATACACGCTTTTTTCATGCACCAGCCATCAGGCCTATGATCCGGTCCTATCGCCCTATCATCTGGTCCTATCACCCTATCATCTGGTCCTATCATCCATGCCATACGGATAAGTTCAATGCTATTCTTTGTTCCTATCCGTACAACATAGCTATCTCTTGTTCCCTGCTCTTCCCTTGTACGGATAAGATTACAGACTATACGCCATCTTATCCGTATATTATGTGGTATAAGAGCTGTCTACTGACCGTTTGTACGGATAAGATAGCTCTTTACTAGCACTTTTATCCGTACATCATCTGCCAAAAGAGCTTTTTACACGCCGTTTATACGGATAAGATAGCTCTTTACTAGCATTTTTATCCGTACATCATCTGCCAAAAGAGCTTTTCCTGCGCCATTTGTACGGATAAGATGGCTCTTTACTAGCACTTTTATCCGTACATCATCTGCCAAAAGAGCTTTTTACACACCATTTGTACGGATAAGATAGCCCTTTACCGTAAAATAAATCCCTCTAAAAAGCAAAAATGGAATAGTAGTCCGTGAATAGGACTCACTGATAGCGCATCTGCGCCGAGATTTAAAAGATTGCCACACACAAAATGCCGCGCCGATACTTGGCTGCATTGATCAGGTGTGGTCAAAATGTTGTCAAACAAATAAATTGTTGTCAGAATAATTGCTCTGAAATCCGCATAAACACTGGATTTCAGAGCAATAATGATTTTTGATGTATTTAAGTGTTCTAAAAAAATTTCAAATCAAAAATCTCCGCAAACCCGCATGAATACTGAGGTTTACTTATCAAGAGATTTTAGGGTTGGAAAGAGCAGCACATCACGTATACCTGCACTGTTAGTCAACAACATGCAAAGTCTGTCAATACCGTAGCCGATACCGCCTGTTGGTGGCATACCGATCTCAAGGGCGTTGAGGAAGTCTTCATCTGTGTGCTCTGCTTCTTCGTCACCGGCTGCTGCATTGGCATCCTGCATAGCGAAACGCTCACGCTGATCGATAGGATCGTTAAGCTCTGAATAAGCGTTACACATCTCCCAAGTATTGATGAAGAGCTCGAAACGCTCAACCTTCTCAGGATCTGAAGGTTTCTTCTTAGTAAGAGGTGAAATTGCAAGAGGATGATCCATGATGAATGTAGGCTGGATCAGCTTTTCTTCGCAGAACTCTTCGAAGAAAAGGTTGATGATGTCGCCCTTTGTGTGACGATCCTCAAATTCAACACCACGCTCTTTAGCAATAGCCTTAGCTTCTTCATCAGTCTTAACTGTATCGAAGTCAACGCCTGCATATTTCTTGATTGCGTCATTCATTGTAAGACGCTCGAATGGCTTACCAAGGTCGATGATATTGTCGCCGTAAGGAATCTGTGTTGTGCCACAAACCTTCTCAGCAAGGTAACGGAACATGCTCTCCGTAAGTTCCATCATACCTTCATAATCTGTATATGCCTGATAGAGCTCCATAAGTGTGAACTCTGGGTTATGTCTTGTGTCTGTACCTTCGTTTCTGAATACACGGCCGATCTCGAATACTCTCTCCATGCCGCCAACGATAAGTCTCTTAAGGTAAAGCTCAAGTGAGATACGAAGCTTTCTCTCTTCATCAAGAGCATTGTAATGTGTGAAGAATGGTCTTGCAGCTGCGCCACCTGCATTCTCAACAAGCATAGGAGTCTCTACTTCCATGAAATCTCTGTCTGCAAGGAAGTTACGAATTTCTCTGATGATAGCTGATCTCTTCTTGAATGTTTCCTTAACATCTTCATTCATGATGAGGTCAACGTATCTCTGTCTGTAACGTATTTCTGTATCAGTAAGTCCATGGAACTTCTCAGGAAGTGGCATAAGAGACTTGGATAAAAGAACCAGCTCCTTAACATGAACTGAGATCTCACCTGTCTTTGTTCTGAAAGCAAAGCCCTTAACACCGATAATGTCACCGATATCCATTTTCTTGAAATCAGCATAAGCCTCGTCTCCAAGATCGTTTCTTGAAACGTAGAGCTGCATGCGGCCATCTCTGTCCTGAAGATTAGCAAAAGAAGCCTTACCCATTACACGCTTGCTCATCATACGGCCTGCAAGTGAAACAAGCTTCTCTGAAGGTATATCAGAAAGAGGAACTACTACTGCCTTACCCTCTTCGTCTACAGGAGGAACAAACTCTAATGAATCAAAGTTGTCTCTGATCTCCTTTGTATGATGTGTCTGGTCGTATTTTACGATCTGGAAAGGATCTCTTCCTGCTGCCTGAAGCTCAGAAAGCTTATCTCTTCTAACCTGTCGAAGACGTCCAACGTCTTCCTGTGGTGCATTGTTGTTCTGCTGATTATTATCTGCCACTTTACTTCCTCCTTATGAGCATGTATATGCTATATTCTTGATTAGTGATTGGGTACGATATAAAGAGCCAGCAAGTCTTCTGACCGCTGGCTCATAAATTACATCTCTGCAATACTCAGAGGCCGATAGTTTTATCAGTTCTCTGATCTCTCAATTCCAAGTACTTTGTACTTAAGAACACCAGCCTGTGTCTCTACAGAAACTGTCTGTCCTTTTTTAGCACCGATAAGAGCTCTTCCAACCGGTGACTCGTTTGAAATCTTACCCTTAAGGCTGTTTGCCTCTGATGAACCTACGATCTTGTATTCAAGATCCTCATTGAACTCAAGGTCACGAATCTTAACTTTACAACCGATGCTGATCTTGTTGAGGTCTACATCCTCTTCTACAACGACTTCTGCGTTCTTAAGGATTTTCTCGAGAGCTTCGATTCTAGCCTCGATGTCACGCTGTTCGTCTTTTGCTGCATCGTACTCAGCATTCTCAGAAAGGTCGCCCTGTTCTCTGGCTTCCTTGATCTTTTCAGCTACTTCTTTACGCTTAACTACCTTTAACTCATGAAGCTCATCTTCATACTTTTTAAGTCCTTCATAAGTTAATATGTTTTTCTTTTCTTCCATTATGATATTCCCTACCCTTCATAAAGATTGAATAATAAATCTATATAAAAGCATTTGCTAAACAAGCTACTTTTAACTTTGCCATTATACAGTCTATAACTATTCATGTCAATGAAACATAAACACTATTTTAGACAATTTTCTAAACATTTAATAATTGCCTTAAAGCATTATTTCTGCACAGGCTTTTTTTAGGGAATCCATGTCTTCCATCTGGTTTATCTGATTCCTGAATTTGGCACTTCCCGCCATTCCTGTTGTGTACCAGGAAACATGCTTTCTCATCTCTCTAATTCCGATGTAATCGCCCTTGTACTTAAGCTGCAGATCCGCATGTCTTATGACGGTATCGTAGACTTCCTTATTGGTCGGGCGTGGACAAGTCATTCCTGTTTCAAAAAAGCTCTTTATCTCTCTGAATATAAATGGATTGCCCTGAGCTGCTCTTGCGACCATTACGCCGTCGCACCCTGTCTCATCAAACATTCTCTTTGCGCTCTCTCCGTCTACCACATCGCCGTTTCCGATAACGGGGATCTTAACTGCCTCTTTCACCTGTCTGATGATTGACCAGTCGGCCTTCCCTGAGTAATACTGCTCTCTGGTTCTTCCGTGAACTGCAACTGCTGCCGCTCCGCCTTCCTGCGCAGCAAGTGCGCACTCTACCGCGTTGATGCTCTTATCATTAAAGCCTTTTCTTATCTTAACCGTGACAGGTCTGTCAGAAACTTCCACAAGCGCAGCAACAATCTTCTGTATCAGTTCCGGATTTTTCATAAGGGCTGATCCCTCACCATTGCCAACAACTTTGGGAACAGGACAGCCCATGTTTACATCCAGGATATCGTAAGGTCTGTCCTTTATCATCTCTACTGCCTGCTGCATGACCTCTGGTTCGGAGCCAAAGAGCTGAAGGGATACCGGATGTTCATCCTCATGAATATCCATCAGCATTCCGGTGTTCTTATTTTTATAGGTAATGGCCTTGGCGCTTACCATTTCCATGCACACAAGCCCCGCGCCCATTTCTCTGCATAACAGACGAAAAGGCAGGTCAGATACACCTGCCATTGGTCCAAGTATTATATTATTATCAAGGGTTACGTTGCCAATCTGTAACTTGCCGTATCCGCTCATCTTTCTCCTATCTAATGTAGTTCTGCTCTCGCTTTGCTCGCCAGAATAAGCCCCGCTCACGCAAATCCTGGATCTGCTATCTCAGTCTTCATCCAAGATATCAGCCGGATTCTCGTGCAGAACATAGATCCTGTAGTAGAGTCCAAGAGCCTCGAAGAGGTCCTGTCTCTTTCTTCTTACTTCTCCTACCAAAAGACCTGCTGTTATCTCGTCGTATGTGATGTCCTCTTCATCGGCGTTTGTCTCGATGCTGATACTTCCATCCTCTTCAAATACGATCGTGAAGATTCCACCTGCTTCCTGAGTAAAAAGAACACTGATGATATTCAGCTCTTTTTTAATGCTTTCAGGAATCTCTTTGAACAAGGGGTTAAAATAGTATTTCTGCTCATAGGCATTGGCTCCGCAAAGAACTATCCTTCCGCCGGCTGCCTCTTCGAATACTCTGCCCTTATTGGTCTTTTGCATTTCATCTATCTTAAAGTCTTCTTTTTCCTCAAATTCTTTTTTGTATTCTTTTTCAAAATCCTGTGCGCTCATTCTTTAACTCCAATTATTCCGGTCTGTCACCATCTTCAAATTCGTGAAGCTGAGGTTTGCTCTTTCTGTTTTTCTCATATAAAATCTGAAGTCCCCTGAGTGTAAGGGTTGGGTCGTAGACATCTATCTCTTCTGTTTCAGCAGCAATGATCCTGCCAAGGCCTCCCGTTGCAACTACCTTCATGTCAGTATAGCCGGAAGCTTTTTTCATCTCATTAACAATGTACTTGGTCTGGCCGATCTGCCCGTATATGAGTCCCGCCTGCATGCTGGAGATTGTCTCTTTTGCCAGGATGCTCTCGGGCTTTTTGATCTCAACTTCAGGAAGCTTAGCTGTGTCCTCCCAAAGGGCTTTTGCTGATATTCTGATACCCGGCGATACCACTCCGGTAAAAAACTCGCCTTTTTCATTTACAATAATATAAGTAGTTGCGGTTCCAAAGTCAATGATAAGTACAGGACCGCCATATAGTTCAAATCCGGCAACAGCGTCAACGATGAGGTCCGGACCGACTTCTCTTGGATTGTCGATCTTAACTTTGATTCCTGTTTTGATGCCGGGGCCAACTATATATGGCTTTCTGCCCAGGTATTTCAGAATTGAATTAACCAGAGCATGCATAACCTGCGGCACAACACTTGCGATCATTACGCCTTCGATATCTTCTTTTTTAATATTGTTCAGGTTCAAAAGAGATATGAGGTTAAGTCCATATTCATCAGATGTATGAGAGATCTGTGAGATCATTCTAAATGAAGTAACAAGCTTCTCTCCTGAATATACGCCAAAAGTAATATTTGTATTACCAACGTCAATTACAAGAATCATTTCTTTCTCCTATTGTCTAAAAAAGAATATTCATTTTTTATTCGATCATACCATAAAAAGAATAATTGCTATCTTCCGGGCTCACACGTAGCTGTAAAGTCCTCTGACTGTGACTTCGCCGCCGTTTATGATGCGCTCCTTACCATCATTAGTAACAACGATGAGGGCTCCCTCATTAGTAATACCTCTTGCGACAGCTTCGTACTCGCCTTTGGGGTCGAGCACTCTGACGTGTTTATCTATATTAATAAGTCTCTTTTCATATTGCTCTTTTAAAAGAGACATGTCAAAAGTCTTATTGTATTTTTCGTAGTTATCTTCAAAACATTTCATACAGTGGGCAACAACCGCGCTTCTATCCGTAATGATACCGGTCTCAGAAAGGATGGACCCGGCTATGTCTTTTATGGAATCAGGGAAATCTCTCATATTGACGTTTATTCCAACGCCTATGACCACGTCATTTATGGTGTTGTCGCTCTTCATGTGAAGCTCAGTGAGGATTCCGCAGATCTTTTTACCTGCGATGACTACGTCATTTGGCCATTTGATCAGGGGAAAAACCTTTACTTCAGAAAGGAGCTGTCTTGAAATATCAACGTCAGTTCTTTTGCCAAGCTGCTGGTCCCTGGCCTGAATGATCGCATTCTCTATGCCCTCAGCCACTGAAAGCCCCATTATAAGAGTCAGCATGGAAATCTTCTCAGGTGGCGCATCGGGTCTTATCATAAGGCTCATGGCGATATTGGTTCCGCTCGGAGTCTCCCAGTTGCGCCCCCGTGACCCTCTGCCAACTGTCTGTTTGTCAGCCACCACAAGAGTTCCATGTGGCGCGCCCTCTTCTCCCAGTTTTTTGGCATCGTTATTTGTTGAATCTGTTACATCCTTGTAGACAAGATTACGGGCAGCCCATTTTGTATGGAGCTGCCCTTCAATATTTTCTTTAGTTAACATTTTCAGGCTTCCTTTAAAGTAGCATACATCACTGCTTTGATAGTGTGCATACGATTTTCTGCCTCTTCGAAAACGATCGATCTGTCTGATTCAAAAACTTCGTCAGTTACTTCCATTTCATCGAGGCCATATTTATTCTTTATGTCCTTACCAATGCCTGTGTTAAGATCATGGAATGATGGAAGACAATGCATAAATACACAATTTTCACCTGCATTATTCATAATATCCATAGTTACGCGGTAGGGTTCGAGGTCTTTTATTCTCTCTTCCCATACTTCATCCGGCTCTCCCATAGATACCCAGATGTCTGTATAAATAACATCTGCCCCTTTTGTTCCCTCCAATGGATTCTCTGAAAAGTCAATTACTGCGCCTGTCTGTGCTGCTATTTTCTGGCAAGTCTTAACAAGCTCCTCTGATGGGAAATACTTCTTATTGGATACCGCAGTGAAATGCATTCCGAGTTTTGCACACAGAACCATTAGTGAGTTACCTGTATTGTATCTTGCATCGCCCATATATACAAGATGTATTCCTGAAAGCTTTCCAAAGTGCTCTTTTATGGTCAGTGCATCAGCAAGCATCTGTGTTGGGTGGAACTCATTGGTAAGTCCGTTCCATACGGGCACTTTGCTGTATTTGGCTATAGTCTCAACTATTTCCTGCTCAAATCCACGGTACTCGATTCCATCAAACATTCCTGCCAAAACCCTTGCGGTATCTGCAATGCTTTCTTTTTTCCCGATCTGAGAATCGTTTGGATTTAGATATGTCGAACCCATTCCAAGATCATGAGCAGCTACTTCAAAAGCACATCTGGTACGGGTACTGGTCTTTTCAAAAATAAGAGCTATGTTCTTGCCCTTTAAGACATCAGTAAGTACACCATTTTTCTTTTTCTCTTTTAACTCTGCTGCAAGATCAACAAGATAAAGGATCTCCTCTGGTGTGTAGTCCAACAGTTTCAAAAAGTCGCGTCCGAATAAATTCATATCTCATCCTCCGTTCTTCTGGAAATAGTATAAGGGATTGCTACTGCAATCCCTTATATATTAGCATAAATATTCATTTATGTGAATGATTTTGAATAAATATTCAATTTTTATGCATTACCAGAATACATGCGCTCCGATGATAATTCCTTCTCTTCCGTTGATCCTTCTGAAGTGAAGGGCTGTACCAACAGTTGTTTCGCCATTTATAGCTGCCTGAGCTGCCTGATAGTTAGTATCAGAAATCTTGCCGCTGTTGTATACCTTGGCAACTGTTCCGTTAAGTGCCGGTGTGAACTGACCTGATGCATAAATTACACTGTAAATGCTGTTAGGATAAGCGCCGCTCTTAACACGGTTCATAACTACCGCACCTACCGCAACTCGTCCTTCATATGGCTGGTTACCTGCCTCGCACTGGATAAGTGCTGCAAGAAGTTTAACTTCATCTGCGTCTGCGCTTACAGCGCCTGTGTTCTTTGTGAGGGATTTCTTTTTCTCTTCTTCCTCACGGATCTTGATCGCTGCTATTGTCTCACCCTGGTCAATCTTGAACTCAGTGGTAACGTACTCTGACTGCACATATCCTGTCTCATCGTTGTAGTCTACGCTGATCCAACCATTTCCAAGGTCCTCGATCATATCTACAAAGGCTTTTTCACCAAGAACTCCGATAATCTCTGAGTCCTCTGACGCCTCACTTCTAACGTTTAGAGCACTGCTCTGGCTTGTTACAAGCTGTTTACCTACATCAGACGCAAGTTTCTCAGCATCTTCACCGAATAAAAGATACTCATCCTTGGCCCATCCGATCAGGTCGCCTGACTGCAGCTTAGTCCAACCGTCTTTCCTCTCAAGAATCTTTCCTCCGCAGTCCTTATAAAGAACTCCGACTTTCTGAGCGTCCTCTGAGGGTTCTTCTCTTACATTCATAGCCTTGCCCACATTGGACATGACTAAGGTTGATTCAGTCTCTTCTGAAGATGAGGCAGAGCTTGCTTCAGTAGATTTCTCCACGCTTGCCGCCACCTTAACTTCTGTAGCTGTCACATCAATTCCCAAAGGTGTCATCGGACTAACAATGTTAGAAATGCCCGCAGAAACAGAAATGCTGTTAGCTCCTCCACCTGCATGTACCGTCATCTCATGGGAATCAAATAGAACTAAGATGAGACCGCAAATCATGATAAGTCTCATTATCCCACGGGATAACTCTAGCTTTTTTTTCATATCTTTGCTTTCCTCTTTGCTACCCTAGCGATCGCCTGGGTAAATGTTACGAAAATATTTCAACTTGTTACCAAGTCGAAAACACTCTGAAAGAGATATTAACAAACATATGATTTTTTGTCAAATACTGCGGCTTTTTTCAATACAGGCCTGGACTGCATCCATTACTGTTCCTCTGAATCTCTCCTTTTCAAGGACGTGTACAGCTTCGATAGTTGTACCTGCAGGAGAGCATACCATGTCTTTTAACTCACCCGGGTGTTTGCCTGTTTCAAGAACCATTTTTGCGCTTCCAAGAACTGACTGTGCTGCAAACTCATAGGCCTGCTTTCTGGGCATTCCGCCTGCAACCGCAGCATCTGCCATTGCCTCGATGAAAAGAAATACATAAGCAGGTGATGAACCGCTGATTCCAACTACTACATCCATCATGGATTCGGGAACTGTGTAGGCTTTTCCAAAGCTCTCCAAAAGTTCGATAACGAAATGGAAATCATTATCTGTAACGAGATCATTTCTGCAAACTGCAGAGCAGCCTTCCAAAACAAGAGCCGGTGTGTTAGGCATTACTCTTATGATCTTAACCGGTTTCTCGAACTCTTTTGCCAGCCAGTTAATAGTCTTTCCGGCTGCGATGCTGACAATGATCTTGCTGTCATCTACGCTGTCCATGATGTCCGCAATAACAACCTTAAGATACTGTGGCTTAACTGCAAGGATGATGATGTCTGCATCCTTGGCTACTGCTTCGTTAGAGCTTCTTGTCTGAATTCCGTACTTGTTTGCAACCTTTGCTCTTGTGGTCTCAGTTGCCGCTGTTCCTATGATCTCATTTGGTCCCATAAGTCCCTTGGCTAAGATGCCACCGATCATGGCCTTTGCCATGTTTCCAAGTCCGATAAAACCTATTGTCATTTTAATTACCCCCTTCTTTGTCTTGATGCTTCAAATGTAAGTATTGCCGCTGATGTTGCAGCATTCATTGATTCAACTTCACCCTTCATTGGTATCAGAATGTACTCAGTTGCTGCATCCGCAGTCTCTTTTGTAAGGCCATTGCCTTCATTTCCTACCAAAAAAGCTGTGGGCTTTGTATAGTCGAACTCATCATAGTTTTTGGTTCCTTTAAGATGCGCAGCATAAGTATTTATGCCATTTGCAGAGAGTTTTTTTATCATTTCTGCAAGGTTTTCTACATATATAAAAGGCATTCTGAAAATTGAGCCCATGGTGGATCTGATGACTTTTGGATTATAGATATCTGCTGAGCCTTTGCTGAGGATAACTCCGGTCACTCCTGCGCCTTCGCCCGAACGAAGCATTGTTCCAAGATTTCCCGGATCCTGAATATTCTCAAGGATAAGAATAAGTGGCTTAGCACCTTCATCGTCCTTATTATAGCCTTCCAAAACTTCCTCTTCTGTGTAATGATACTGGGAAACTACCGCTAGAACTCCCTGAGGTGTCTGGGTATCTGCCATTTTTTTCATGACATCATCTGAAACTTCCTCTGCACCGTATCGCCAAAGGATCTCTTTATCTTCCTCAGTTGCCTTATCAAGAAATCTGCCTGTCACATAGACTTCTCTTACCTGAAGAACAGGCGCTTCTCTTAGCATCTTCATGCCTTCAATGACAAAGACATCCCCGTCCTTGCGGGCCTTGCTCTTTTGCACGTAGGCTACCACCTGTTTTACTCTATCGTTATTAGTACTTGTTATCATTATCTTTCCTCTTATTACATATACCCGATTAGTGTATATAGTATAACACAATAAACAAAGGATAAAAAAACGGCGGATATAAAAAAATCCGCCGTTGAATCATTTTTTCATCAAATATGTAATTAAAGAATACGTGCGATTTCGTACATGTACTCGTTAATATTCTTTTTCATTGCAAGAGCTTCGTCAATATCGTAGTCAACGAACTGGCCATTGCGATATCCTACTACTCTGTTTGTCTTGCCTGCTGCAAGGATATCTGCTGCATAGCATCCCATCATTGAAGCATATACACGGTCCTTACATGTTGGGCTACCACCACGCTGCATGTAACCAAGGATAGAAGCTCTTGTCTCAAGACCTGTTGCAGCCTCAATTCTACGAGCCATTGATGTTGAATGTCCGATACCCTCAGCATTTACAATGATGTGGTGTGTCTTACCTTTCTTACGGTTATCAATGATGTTATCAATGATGCGCTGCTCATTGTAATCATATTTCTCTGGAAGAAGGATATCATCAGCACCGTTAGCAATTGAACACCAAAGAGCGATGTAACCAGCATGACGTCCCATAACTTCTACGATACTAACTCTTTCATGTGATGAAGATGTATCACGGATCTTGTCGATAGCTTCCATAGCTGTGTTGATAGCTGTATCAAATCCGATTGTGTAATCTGTGCAGGAAATATCAAGATCGATCGTTCCAGGGATACCTACTGTATTGATGCCCTGCTGTGAAAGTTTCTGAGCACCTCTGTAAGAACCGTCACCACCGATAACGATAACTCCATCTATACCATGCTTACGGCAAATCTCAGCTCCCTTAGCCTGTCCCTCAGGTGTTGTGAACTCCATGCAACGTGCTGTTCCAAGGATTGTACCACCGCGCTGGATGATATCGGATACGCTTCTCCTGTCCATATCAATGATTTCTTCATTGAGAAGGCCCATGTATCCTTTTTTGATACCCTTAACCTTAAGACCATTAGCTAAAGACTTACGAACAACTGCTCTGATCGCAGCATTCATTCCAGGTGCGTCACCACCACTTGTTAATACGCCGATTGTTTTTATCTGCTTTGCCATATGATTTCCTCGATTCCTATAATGCAATACCTTAACACAATAATTATTGATAAATTTATGACATTTTTTCTACAATATATTAGCGCAATTAATTTAAATCTGCAACGGAAACGTTTCTTATTTCAATTTTTTTTAACATTTTCACTAATTATTTTATCATATTGTCTGCTTTCTTGTGGTATTGGATGTTAATCCCATTGATGCTATAATCTTCTAATAATCATTAAAGTTGAGGGAAAACATGGCATTTACGCGGAAGTTTGACAGTCTAGCCTCATAAATCTTAGTTCATAATACCCCTCAAGCCCGCATAAAGACTGATATTTCAGT
>NZ_SVFW01000029.1 GCF_015056685.1 Butyrivibrio sp.
AATTAATAAAAGTCCCGTAATCCGCTACCAGAGCGGGATACAGGACTTTTTTCTTTAAAAAGCTGTCAAAGACAGGATTTAAAGTGCAAGAGCAAAATTCATTTTTATTTTTTTTTATTACAGTTAGCTAATATATGTCGCAATCAGCCTTACTCCCCGCCTTCATCAGAGCTTTCATCTGAGTTTTCCTCCGAGTTTTCATCTGAATTCTCCTCCGATTCATCTGAGTTTTCTTCAGATTCTTCTGATTCATCAGAATTCTCCTCATTTTCAGATTCCGAAGATGATTCGCTTTCTTGATTATCGGAGCTGTCATCGGAGTTTTCTGTTTCCTCGACTTCCTGCTCTTCTTCCTCTTCTTTCTCTTTTACTATCCAGCGATAGAAGAATGCATGATTACCAATCATCTCATATTCAGCAATTCCATAATAATCTGCCCAGTATCTGGTCATGAAAAAGAGATAGTCACCTACACGGGCTCCATCCAAAACTTCCTGAGCCGCGCGGATACAAGTGGAATTAGGACCATTTGATATGATAAGTTCAACCTTACCGGAACGATAAGAAGCAAACTGCATATTCTGCGTTATTACGCCCACAACTGTGCTCGGGAAAGCAGAACTCTTAACTCTGTTCATGATAACAGAGCCTACAGCAAGCTTACCTGTATATGACTCTCCATCTGCCTCAGCCTGTATTGTTGCCGCCAGCCAGGTAAGTTCATCTGCACTTGCAGCATATGAGCCTGATGTATCTTCCTTAGTCATAGCAAGTCTCTCTGCTATCTGTTTAGCAAGAGCTGCCTGTGCCGCTGCCGTTTTAGCTTCCAGGGCTTTCATCTTGGAATCGAGTTCAGTAAGCTGTTTGTCATAATCAGCAAGTTTATTCTTTTCAGAAGAAAGAGTACTCTTGGTATTGCTAAGCTGTCCTCTTACCGTATCTGTAAGATCAGCCAGTTCATCATGCTTCTCATCGAGCTGTATCTGATACTGATCAAGTTCTGCCTCTTTCTCTTCCACCACAGCTTTTTTACTCTCAATATCAGCCTGCAATTCCTGATACTCACTGATCTTTCTCTGATCATATTCAATGATGGCATTCAAATATTCAAATTTAGTAAGAAATTCCTGAATCGAACCTGATTCCAAAAGGATTTGAAGAAGTCCTGCACCTGACCCTTTTTCGTAGGTGGACTTAAGTCGTTTCTTTAAAAGATTATATCTGTCCTGTTCCTCAGCCTTTGCCTGCTGAAGTTCAGAATTTAGCTTAACGATTTCTGAAGACACTTCAGCCATTGCGACTTCTGCTTCAGAAATCTCTTCGTTAAGCGAATTAAGTTTATTAGAATATCCATTAATTGTACTCTGCAGCGCACTGCTCTGGGTCTCCAGATTGGTTACGTTGCTTTGAGTCTGAGCTTTCTGTCCCTGAAGAGCGCTGATAGCATCCTTAGTTTCCTTAGTCTGCTTTTCAAGATCAGAAATTTCCGCCTGAGTTTGTGCTTCCTGCTGCTGCATTGCAGCAATAGTATCATCATATTCATCAGCATAACTGACAAATGGAATGTTTCCCGCTATTATTGCTATGAGCAAAATTCCCAATAAATACTTCTTTCGCATAAACTCCTCGTCTTACTCTTCTACAGCCCCGCATTCTCATCCTGTGCATTTTCAGAAATTCCCTCATTTTCTTCTGACACACTAACCGTTTCATTCTGTATTTCTTCAGTATCGTTTTTATTCTCTTCCGTACTTACTACGTCTGCCTGAACAACTTCAGCCTTCAAAACATCCCCAGTCTCGTTTTCCTGCATTTGTTCCAGGCAATTTTCATTTTTCTCTATAGGAAATACTATTCCATTAGTCTTTCTGATAAAATCCATCATATTAAGGATCTTAAGGCTCTCAGAATGCGGCATTTCAGGACACTCAATCCACTTCTCATTAAGCGCTCTCACACATGCCTCAACCTCATACTCATAACCAGTCTTCTGCTTAGGCCGTTTATAATAAGCAGTCTTTTTGTGGTCAGAGTCGTAAACCGTGATTCCCTCAAAATTATTTATATTATCTACAACAATATATCCTTTTGTTCCATAGATAACACCGCTTCTGTCACTTACAGAAAGACCTGACGCATTAAGCACGGCCATTTTGCCATCTCTGTATCTAAGCGTAATACTGTCGTGAAGGTCCATCCCTAAATTGTTAAAAGAGCACATGGAAACAATATCTGTCACATCATTTCCAAATACCATTGACGCAAAATTAAGAACATATACTCCAAGATCAAGTAGAACACCACCACCAAGCTCAGGTTTGGCAATTCTCTCTTTGTGCGCAATGTTATATCCAAGATTTGCTGTAAGCATCGTAGGCTCGCCAATAACACCTCCGGCCAGAACCTCCATGAGCTTATTTCTCATAGGCATAAATCTTACCCACATAGCTTCTACTACAAGGAGATTTTTCTCTTCAGCCAGATCAAATATGGTTTTAGCCTGCTGTTCATTCAGCATAAAGGCTTTTTCACATAATACATGCTTTCCATTTAAAAGAGCCAGCTTCACATTCTCAAAATGCTCAGAATGTGGAGTCGCAACATAAACAAGGTCAACCTTCGGATCCGCTACAAGACTTTCATATGATCCATAATATCTTTTTATTCCATATTTGGATGCAAATGCTTTCGCCTTTTCTTCAGTTCTGGAACCCACAGCATAACAGGTAACTCCCTTGGCATTCTTAAGGGTTTTGGCCATGATCTCTGCAATTTTGCCAGTACCCATGATAGCAACTCTTGTTCGTCCAAACATATAGCTTGCCTCCTTATTCGGGTCTAATTACTCCAAAAACTCAGATTTGATATATCCTGTATTTCCATTATACTCTACTTTTGCCCAGCCATTAGCGTATTGTTCCACTACGTTGACAGTTGAACCGGAATAGATCATCGCTAAGATATCAGCCTCAGTGCTCTCAGACTTACGAAGCCTTACTGATTCCTTAACAGTCATCTTACCAGTTTTGGCAGAAGTATCCTTTGTGGAGGTTGTCTCCTCAGTTTCTGTTTCAGTCTCAGTATTATCAGCTGCAACTGTTTCTTCACTTACAACCTCAAAAAACTCGGTCTTTACATAAGCTACTCCGCCATTATATTCTATCTTGCTCCATCCGTTTGCAAGAGCTTCAAGTTCCTTAAACTCCTGTCCCTTTGAAGTCTTGGCAAGAACATCCGCTGTTTCACTATCAGACTTTCTGATGTTTATGACATCTGTTGCCTTGATAGTGCGAACCGTCGTTGTCTCAGGCTCTGTCTCCTGTGCTGCCTCGCTGACTTCTTCTGAGCTCTCATCACTTGCCTCTGCATCATCTGCAGTTGATGAGCTCGCCTCAGAAGATGCAAGAGCCTCTCCTACTGATACCTGGATACCTGATCTCATCTTGGTCAAAAGCTCTGCAAGCGCTTCATCAGAATTGACCATCTCATTATAGCTTGATGCTACCTTGTTGTTTAAGTCAATAACATCAGCCTGTACATTCACGTTCTTTATATATTCGATCTCGTTGGCATCAGCAATGTCTCCATTGATATAAAGATTACCATCCTCATCAGTACAGATATACATAGTCTCAAGTCCGGGAATGGCTTTTTCATACTCATAGAGCTTAACCTCGTTATATACGTAAGCCACATAGCTTCCGGTCAAAGGACCGGGTTTTGTATATACGACAATGTTCTCGAAATCCTCTATATAATCTGCAGCTGCAACTGCCTTAAGAGCTTCTGTCTCATCAAGTCCCTTGTAGATAGACTTGATAGTCTCTGAATCACCCTCAGCCATTGCAGTGTAATAAGTATCAACAAGAGCATTCACATCAGGATATGCATTCTCTTCCATAGTTACATTCTGAATCTCAAAAGTCGCTGCCACGTCAGAATCGGCCGGAGCTTCAGCAAGCATCGCAGCCCTGCGGTTTGCACTGATAGCAATGCCAACAGTAATAGCAACAGCAAGCACCAAGATAACAGGCATGAGAATCTTTTTATTGTCGCCTAGAATTGCAAATATATCCTTTTTTTCATTTCTCCATGAATTAAAGTCATTTTTCTTTTTCATTATAAAACCTCTGAATAAGTAATAGTCCCCACTATACTAGTAAACATGCACCCGACTGGACTCGAACCAGCAACAAAGGCGTCGGAGGCCTACGTTTTATCCATTAGACTACGGGTGCATACATACCCGAATATAATATCATATGCGCACTCTAAAGTCCAATTTAAATAGCCATTTCCTCTTGCAAAACCCCCATTTTGCCAGTGTTTTTGTCATAAAAATAAACGTTGTCACTTAGCACTTCTCCATCCTCCACAACAGTACAATTTACTTCTTTTACCATCTTGTAAAGATAGCCTGGATCTACTGCCATTTTTTCAGAAGGAATAACTATCACCTCATGTACAGATGAGGGGATCACGATCAAACTGCTTTGCAGAGCTTTTGAAGTTGCCTCCATTACCCCCGGATACAAAAAGACTCCTGCTCCGTTGATCTTTGAACTGTTTGAGAAGACAAACATTTCAGGAAGGACTCCATCAAGGGGCATTTCTTTCAGAGCAGGCACATACTCTGCCATATTACCGAAAGTAAGTGGCAGAATTTTGGGTGCATTCTCATAGACATTCTCCCATAGCTCGTCAAATGATACCTCCCACTCCTTCAAGTGCTCATTTTTTATAGTAATGATCCCCCTTCCAAGCCTTTCATCATGAACAAGGCAAAACGGAACCAGGGCAAGATCTGCAAATCTCTTATGCGGGATATCTCTAAGGATTTCTTCATTTTTGTAGAAATTTATGACCTTAAACGCTAAAAGACCTGCCACTTTCGAAAAGTCGGTAAAAAATGACACATCAACGCTCTCCCCCGGGGCATACTGGTTATACAGCTCTACAATCTCATTCACAATACTCATGATCACCTTCCCATCCTTAAATTTATCATAGAGATCATCGATGTAGATTGTAGGAGCTACATTTTCTGCCTGTTTTCTGATAATAAGTGCGTGATTGACTATACCATTATTCTTGGTAATCTCCTTAAATTCCACATCTACAGCATTTCCAAGCGCATCCTTTACTTCCTCTGTCATTATCTTTCCAAATTCTAATATATTCATTTTCATATCCTCTCCATTTCAATTTTTTGATAAAAGTAAAAAAATAAGACAATAGCTCAAATAAACTATTGTCTTACATTCGTTTCTATAAAATTATGATCTAAATGAATCAGATACGGTTGTATACAGATTAAACTCTTGAAAGGTACTCACCTGTTCTAGTATCAATCTTGATAACATCTCCTTCGTTAACAAAGAGAGGAACATAAACTGTAGCACCAGTCTCAACCTTAGCAGGTTTTGTAGCACCTGTAGCTGTGTCGCCCTTGAATCCAGGCTCTGTCTCAGAGATTGCAAGCTCTACGAACATTGGAGGCTCAACTGCGAATACGCTTCCATTGTAAGAATTGATCTTGCATACTTCATTCTCTTTAACGAACTTAAGAGAATCTCCAACCTGCTCAGATGTAAGTCCGATCTGCTCATAAGTCTCTGAATCCATGAAGTTGTAGATATCGCCATCCTGATAGAGATACTGCATATCTTTTCTGTCGATACGAGCTGCTGGGAACTTCTCAGTAGGACGGAATGTTGTCTCTTTAACACCGCCATTGATGATATCCTTAAGCTTTGTTCTTACGAAAGCAGCGCCCTTACCAGGCTTAACGTGCTGGAATTCAATAATCTGACATACGTTGCCATCGATTTCGATGGTCATACCATTTCTGAAATCACTTGCAGAAATCATAAAAAATCCTCCTAAAAAACGTCACTATCTGCGTTTAAGAAAGTAACAATATAAATTTTTACATCAAACAACTAGTATAGTTTAAACTATAGACTTGTTTTTTTCAACTATTTTTTTACGGGATAGTCTATCTAATTATAATATGTCAATATGTTCTCCAGCAAGTGCTTTGTTCATGCTCCTGACAGCGCAGAATTTACCGCACATAGAGCAGGTATCATCAAATTCAGGTGCTCTGTCGGCTCTTATAGCCTTCGCAGTTTCAGGGTCGATGGCACACTCCCACTGTTTATCCCAGTCAAAATTCTTTCTGGCATCAGCCATTTCATTGTCGATGTCCATGGCATGCGGGATCTTTTTTGCTATATCAGCAGCATGTGCTGCAATCTTAGAAGCGATTATACCCTGTTTAACATCATCTACGTTTGGAAGTGCAAGGTGTTCTGCCGGTGTCACATAGCAAAGGAAAGCTGCGCCTGCTGCCCCTGCGATAGCACCACCGATTGCAGATGTGATATGGTCATATCCGGGAGCAATATCTGTAACAAGTGGTCCAAGTACATAGAAAGGAGCTCCCATGCAGATTGTCTGCTGCATCTTCATATTTGCCTCGATCTGATCCATTGGCACATGTCCCGGTCCTTCAACCATGACCTGAACATCTTTTTCCCAGGCTCTCTTTGTCAGTTCTCCAAGTCTTACCAGCTCTTCAATCTGGCATACATCGCTGGCATCCGCAAGGCATCCCGGTCTGCAGGCATCTCCCAGGGAGATTGTCACATCATGTTCTCTGCATATTTCAAGGATCTCATCAAAGTATTCATAGAAGGGATTTTCTTCTCCTGTCATGCTCATCCATGCAAAAACAAGGGAGCCGCCCCTTGACACAATATTCATTTTTCTCTTATGTCTTTTTATCTGATCAATGGTCTTTCTGGTTATTCCGCAGTGAAGTGTCACGAAATCAACACCATCCTCAGCATGAAGCCTTATAACATCGATAAAATCTTTGGCTGTCAGTTCGGAAAGATCCATCTGATAGTGGATAACACTGTCATAAACCGGCACTGTTCCCAGCATTACAGGGCATTCTTCAACAAGCTTTTTTCTAAAGGGCTGTGTGTTTCCGTGAGAAGATAAGTCCATAATGGCGTCAGCACCCATGTTTACAGCCGCCATCACTTTTTCCATCTCAACATCATAATCCTTGCAGTCCCTTGAAACTCCAAGATTTACATTTATCTTTGTTTTTAGCATAGAGCCTACTCCCTTAGGTTTTAGGCACTTATGGTTCTTGTTAGCACAGATTGCTACCTGTCCCCTTGCTACAAGATCTCTTATTTCTTCTGCTGATCTGTACTCGTCCTTTGCAACAGCCTCCATCTGAGGTGTTATGATCCCCTTTCTTGCAGCATCCATCTGTGTTGTGTAATTTGTCATACCTTTTCTCCTCAAGTTTTTATTTTGTAAATATTCAGAGTCAAGCGAAAACATTTATGTTTCCGAGTCCTAGCTCTGAACAGTCACCTCAAATTATGTAAAAGAGGTCCCCTGCCTCTACCGATATCAAGTCCCGCTGATATGCACTTTCCAATGTATTCTTTAGCTCTTTTTACTGACTCTTCCATGGTAAGGCCGCAAGCCAGATTGCAGGCAATAGCACTTGATAACGTGCATCCCGTACCATGTGTGTTAGGATTATTTATCCGCTTTCCTTCTATAAAGATAGAATTTCTATGATACAGACAGTCACAAGCTTCATTCTCACTGTCAAAAGAGCTGTGTCCGCCTTTTACTAAAAAGCTGCAGCCATATTCTTCCGACAAAGATCTGGCAACATCTTCCATATCTTTCTTTGAGTCTATTTTTCTCTCGCTGAGTATTTCAGCTTCCGGAATATTAGGGGTTACCAGATCACACAGGCAAAAGAGCTCGTTTTTAAGGAACTCTCTCGCTTCCTTTTTGGAGAGCTCTGTCCCTGATGTTGATCCAAGTACCGGGTCAAGTACGATATTTGATGCCTTGTTTGCAACAAGCACATCCCGTACAACCTTCATAACATCTGCATCGGGAAGCATACCTATTTTCACTGCATCTGGCCTTATGTCATCAAATATTGCCTCAAGCTGCATTTTTACAAATTCAGCTCCCACCACCATGATTCCGCTTATTCCAAGTGTGTTTTGTGCAGTCAAAGCCGTGATAACGCTCATGCCATACAATCCATGAGCTTCAATCGTTTTAAGATCTGCCTGGATCCCGGCTCCGCCTGAACAGTCGCTTCCCGCTATTGTAAGTACTGTCTTTATTTTTTTTGATCCACCGTTCATAACACTACTCCGTTTTCAGGGCTGTATAGGCTTCAAACAATTCTTTTGCCGCCATATATGGATTTTCTGACTTCATAATGGCTGAAACAACGCATATACCGGATATTGGAGCATTTTTAAGGACACTTATGTTATCTTTATTAAGACCTCCTATGGCATTTACCGGGATTGGAACGCTTCTGCAGATTTCTTTTAACGTATCAACAGAAGTTATAACTGTCTTAACATGGGTTGTTGTGGGATAAATAGCTCCAACTCCCAGATAATCCGCGCCGCTTTTGTATGCCTCAAGGGCCTGTGGAACTGTCTTTGTGGTGGCACCTATTATTTTCTTTTCACCAAGGATTTTCCTTGCTTTATCCACCTGCATATCGCTCTGTCCAAGGTGCACGCCCTCGGCATCTACAGCCATGGCAACATCCACTCTGTCATCGATAATAAGCGGAACATTGTATTTTTTAGCTATTTCATGAGTTTTTGCGGCAAGTTCAATGTAATCTCTTGTAGTCTTGTCTTTTTCCCTTATCTGAAGCATGGTCACTCCGCCTCGCAAGGCATCTTCTACCTTCTTTAAAAAAATCTCTTCAGGCAGGTTAGTACTATCTGTCACCAGATACAGCTTCATTTGCGCTCTGTCTATTCTGCTCATTTAACTTTTCCTGCTTCTTTCACTTTTTTATATTTTTTGGAGTTTAATCCGTTTTTCAATGATATCTTCGTTTACAACTGATAGTTCATCCAACAGTTTTATAAGGAAGCTTCCGCAGCCTATTGGGCTGCGCCCTTCATTCATATCCTTCTGATTCTTTAATAGTTCTTCCCTTGCCAGCTCGCCTGCAATTCCAAAAAACGCGCAGGCTTTTACAACCTGATCAAGACTTTTATCATGGGCCAAAAAGCTTGCGCATATCGCTCCAAGCATGCAGCCTGTTCCGGTTATTTTCCCCATTTCCGAGACTCCGTTCGATAGAAGGAATGTCTCTTTTCCATCAGTTATCACATCCGTCTCGCCACTGCACAAAACAGTTGCATTAAGACTTGCTGCGAGCTTCTTTGCTGCACTCAAAGTCTCATCTGCTTCCAAAGCTGCATCAGCATCAACGCCTATTCCCCTGTATTTTTCATCGAGAAGTGCCTTTATCTCTGAATTGTTGCCCTTTATCAAAAAGAATCCTTTGAAGTCCCTGCTCTCATCGCGCATTAGAGTTTCTCTTTCTTTTATAAGTTCCAAAGCAAATTTCCTTCTAAGCTCTGAACACGCAACACCAACCGCATCAAGCACAATAGGCAGCTCTTTAAAAAGAGCTGCCTCAAATGATATTTTCATGGCTTCCATCCTGGAATCAGATATATTACCAAGATTTAATAAAAGCGCTGATGCATCATCTGTTATTTCTTTTACCTCCAATGGATGCTCAGCCATTATGGGCTTATCACCGAGAGCCAAAACCGCATTGGCACACTGCATCATAGATATTGGATTTGTAATACAATGGATCAAATCAGCCATTATGCCGCCTTTTCCTTTGTTTCAATGTCTTTTAAACTGTTCTGGATCTTTGAAAGAGCACCTGCCGCCTCCAATCTGTTAAGAAGCAAAAATGCTATGCTTCCTCCAATGAGGGTTCCGCAGATAAATGATGGTACATAAAAGAACCATGTAAGTCCCTGTTTTCCCCAGATATATGTCATTACCGGGTAAGAAACGATTGCGCCTATGATTCCTGTTCCAATGATTTCCCCAAGAACAGCTGCGATGATCTTTCCTTTGGAAAGTTTGTAGAAAATACCGGAAAGTGCTGCCCCAAACACAGCTCCTGTAAGAGCAAGCGGAGGGATGCCCATAATCATCATTCTGATAACTCCGATCAGAACAGCGCACAAAAATGCATAGGCAGGTCCCATAAACACAGCACAGGTGATGTTGATAAGATGCGCCATTGGGCACATTCCCTCAATCCTCAAAATTGGTGATATTACCACCCCCAGCGCAACGAACATTGCAAGCATTACCATCCTTAATAACCAGTTACTTTTTTTCATACCTTTTCTCCTTTTCTCAGACGGTTTTGCTCATAATATTCACAAGGTTCCTATCCGCTCTGCGTTTTTCCCATAAACGCACGAAGCGGAAGTAACCTTGTTTGGTTGCTTCCGCGAATATTCTCCTAGTATCAGGCATCCCTACGTTGGCATTATCCAAATCAGGTTCTCGGTCGAAGGTCACACCTTCCTCTCAGCCTGTAATACAAGCTCCCGTCTGTTAAATTTTCCTTTCTCTTTATACACCAATTCAATAGCAGGTGCAAGGGGAATTTTGTTTTTTCTGATAAACATTATTTTTTCCTTTTATTCTGCCTTCTCATTATTTATAATCTTTTTTAACATGATAAATTTGGAAACAGGAGCAGAAAAAACATGAAAATTCTTGTGATCAACGGACCAAATCTCAATTTTCTTGGAATAAGAGAAAAAGCCATATATGGAAATCAGGATTATGCATATCTCTGCAATATGATAAAAGAAAAAGCTGCTGCAGACGGGGATGAAGTCACATTATTCCAGTCAAATCATGAAGGCGCAATCATTGACAGAATACAGGAAGCCTATAGCGATGGCACTCAGGGAATTGTAATAAACCCAGGAGCTTACACTCATTACAGCTACGCTATCCACGATGCATTAAAAAGCGTTGAACAGATCATAAAGGTAGAAGTACATATTTCAGATATCCAGTCCAGAGAAGAATTCCGCAAGATTTCTGTAACTGCTCCGGCCTGCGATAAACAGATTTATGGCCATGGGCTTAACGGATACCTTGAAGCCATGGATTATATAAAAGAAACTCTTTCAAAATAATACTAATTGGGGATTAAACATGGGAACACTTGAAGATGCAAGAGAAGTTTTTTCAAAAGATTTATATGCCACAGAACTTTCCGGTGCAGTAATAGATGAAATTGGTGACAACTACGCCAAATGCAGCATGGCTCTTACTCCAAAGCACAAAAACGCCTACGGCGGAATTATGGGCGGCGCCATCTATACTTTGGCTGATTTTGCCTTCGCAGTAGCATCCAATTATGGAAAAGAGTGCGCAACAGTTAGCCTTGTAGGTCAGGCAAGCTTCATGTCTGCATCTAAAGGCACGAAGCTGTACGCAGAAGCCAGACTCTTAAAAGATGGCAAAAGAAACAGCTTCTTCGAAGTCACTGTGACAGATGACCTCGACAAACTGATTGCAGTAGTCTCCTTCACAGGAGCACATGTGCCATTTTAATCTCGTCTTGTCGTTTTCCTATTCCTTTCACTTTGTCAGTTTTTTAATTGTTCCAATCTTCGCTCCTATAGTGCCTCCCTTATCGTCGCTGGACTTGCTTCGAGCAAATGCCATAATCGTCAAAAACAAAAGGTCAAGATTCTGCTCTTTTGTCCAAATGCGGAAAAATCCTTCAATAGGAACTGCACTGGCCAATTTGTGCTCAGCAGCATCATCTTCATGGGGATACTGACTTGTCATCTCAGCAACTGCAACTTCTGCACCATCCCTAAATATGTGGTACTTCATCCCAACCAAAGTAGATTCACCAGCCGTATAATTTGTTTCAACGCTGATTCCGTTTTCCTTTAAATGCTTCCATACGTCCACGCCATCAAACTCGAAGGTAAGATGGTCATCCAGCAAAATTGATCCCCACTGAGTTTCCTCTGCATGCCCAACCATATGAGGTATGGTAGTGCCATGCTCATGGTCTATAAAATCGAACTTATATGCGCCAAACATTGTTAGCTCAGTCATTTTTGCCTCATAGAGAACCTTCCTATTGGCATCCTCGATACGGTGTCCAGCCTTCAAGGTTCCCAGGTCTGTCAGGAAATAAAGCTCTCTTTCCTCTCCCTCCATATGGGGAGCATATTTGGTATTGCCACTTTCCCTGATAGTTTCTTTGGTCTCTTTTAACCCCCTATGCTCTCTTACACTGGAAACTATAACGATAGCCAGAATAACCACACTTGCAATCATGAAATAAATGCCAATTCCCTTGCCACCATGAATTATCTCTGGATTTTCCGGGTTATAATAAATTGTGATTGTATCTCCGACAGAGTATGAGCCACTTCCCTGATCCACCCTGCCTGTGTAAGATACGCCATCTACTGTGTAATCCACGATAGGATAGTAGGTGACATCCTCACCGGTCTGATCTGCCTCAAGATCCACGATTGTTGCCGAGGTCTTTTCAAATCCCCTGGACTGAAAAAACGTAAAATACACTCCTCCAAACAGGCAAATTACAGCTAGTATAGCGGCAAAATATTTAAGCTTAGGTCCACGTACTGAAAACATATTACAACCTCCATTTCATTGCAAGTAACTTGTTTTTCACTTATTAGTATAGCCGCTTTTTTATGGTATAACAATTAATTCAATTCAAAAAAGCATTGATATGGGAAAAGTATTTATTCAAGGGGAACCTTGGAAAAGTCCATGTCAGAGGCATAATAATAGCTGGTATAGCAGGTCTGATTATAGCAGTTATTCTGCCATGCTATACCTGTTCTGTACATTGGATCATCCATAGGTGTATAAAGCTTATGTTCTGTTATCTCAGCATTTGTATATATTCTAAGGGCACTATTATCTTCAAGCCTAAGTACTATTTCTTCTCTAAAATCCCCAAACAGGTCCGCCACAAGACAGGGATTACCTTTGGTTCCGTTGTTTGTAAGTGTTCCTTTGGGCTCAAGCATCACCCCATGGGTAATATCATTAATAACGCCTCTGTGCACACCTTTAAGGTAATCAGCTCCGTCAATAACCTGAGTAGAAAGATCTGCTGCCCATCTGATGGCCTGATTGGTAGATGGTGCCTTGTGGGAAAGCTTTTGTCCTTTGCAGGAATAGACATCATTTACCCAGCACTGAAGTCCCCTTACATTCGGATCAATGTCACCTATCATGCATCTTCCAAGGTCAGTTGTTGCAAAAACCCCAAACTTACCTGTGTCATTACCATCTGCGTCTACACCTCGTATAACTTCACCTGTAGCAGCATCTCTGAGGGCATATCCATAAGGAGCGACCTCTGCCCCCTCAAACACGTTAAATATCTGGAATCCCTCTCTGTCGGGATCAATGTGGGCTACATGCATAGAGTCTCCATGCCCCATCTTGGCATAGGTTCCATCGGGAAGATAATCATAGCTTGAGTACAGTACACTTCCGTCATCATCAATGCAGGCCGCACCGTAGATAATCTCCTGCCTGCCATCACCATCCACATCCGCAACAGCAAGGGAATGATTTCCCTGTCCTGCCAATACTCCGTAGACAGGATCTGTTCCGACTCCCGCATGAGGATTGTCATTAAATGGATTCTTCATAGGAACGTGTCCCGAATCAATCTGCCATAAAGGAATAAAATTCCTGCCATCAAAGTTGTATGCCGCAAGTGTTGTTCTGGTGTAATATCCCCTGCACATAACAAGGCTCGGGCGCTTCCCGTCAAGGAAGGCAACTCCTGCCAAAAAGCGGTCTACACGGTTGCAGGGTTCAATCCTTGGCATACAGTAGTCTCCCCACATAAGTCCGTCATCACCTCTTTTAAAAGGGTAATCAATTGTGGAAAGTTCTCTTCCATCTCCTGAAAACATGGTAAGATACTCAGGTCCCTCATAAATGAAGCCTTCAAACTTATCAAGCTCGTTCTTTTGACTTCTCTTCCTTGCATAATCATTGATAAAAAAGTCTACAAGTTCTGCGGCATCATCTTTAGAAAGAGGGTACTCATACTTTACGGGAATATCAAAGCATTCTTCCAATGTTCCGGGCCAGTTTCCTTTTTTTACTTCCGTATGCTCTTTCCAACCCATAAACATTTTTACCAGATGCTCTCTGTAATCTGATGCAGATGCCACATAATTGTCCTGATTTGTGACGCCTTTTTTCACATCTTTATCAGGAAGCGTAATGTAAGACGAAGAAATCTCTTTTCCCCCGCTGTATCTTGTCATCTTCGTTCCCGGAGCGGTTTTGACAGCCATCTCGGCCTTTCCGTCCCCATCAAAGTCAAAAACCATAAACTGGGTGTAATGAGCGCCCGCTCTGATATTGGGTCCCATATCAAGTCTCCAGAGAAGCTCTCCGTCAAGCCTGTAGCAATCCAAAATACATCTTCCGGTATAACCTTTTATTGATACGTCATGTGAGTTGGTCGGATCCCACTTAACGATGTACTCATACTCTCCATCACCGTCCACATCTCCTACACTCATATCATTTAAAGTATATTCAAACTTTTCGCCTGCAGGTGTAACACCCCCTTGGGGTCTCATAACAGGGATATCAATATAATTTTCCCCGCTTTTAAAAGCAGATACTTCTTCAGATTTTCCATAAGCTCTGGTATTTAAAGCTTTTACTTTTTCCTCAAGGCTTTCATCCTCATAGTAGCTTTCCACATAATATCTGCTGTTTTCATCACCCTTGGTATCAAGATAGTTTGAGGAGTCTTTTACCGTAGCTATAAGCTCTCCGTCTCTGTATACCTTAAAGTCAGCGCCGCTAAGGCCGGTTTTGGTATAACCGTTTACCTCAGACTTAAACAATCTCCATGATAAAAAAATCCCGGTATTAGTCTTAACTGCCACAAGGCCGCGCTTTAAATCTTCACTCTTTCCCATATTTTTATCTCCAAATCACAAAAGCTTTTTTAGTTCTTCATAAACAAAACCGGCATAAATAAAAGCTCCCTCTGCCCGAAGATGAGCGTTATCCCCTTTTCCTTCAGAACTTGCAGGATACATCAAAGGGCGTAGATTCATATAAATCTCTCTGCAGGCATCTTCCCCGATTGCTGTATTATAATCTGCGGTTTTTTTACCCAAATCTATTACACCTGTTCCAAGTTCACTTCCGATTTCAAGACACTTTTCTCTATACTCAGGAAAAGAAATCCTGCACCTGCCCTTATCATCAAAATCTTTCATGGCTATGGCTGTAACAAGCACGGGATGTGCCTTTTTCTCCAAAACAGGATTTATGTAATCATTTATAAGTTTATCCTTGTAGGCATCCGGGGTAATGTACCTCTCTTCCTTTTCCTTGTTGGCATCATTGTGAGCAAACTGATACAAAACATAGTCTCCTTCACTCACATTTTTTAACAGATCAGCCCATCTGCCCTCGTCAAAAAAGCTTCTGCAGCTTCTTCCTGCCATTGCCCTGTTATCAATTACCAGATCAGCCATTTCATACCTTGTGACATTATCAAATTCCGTGTCCCCAGGATGAGCTACTACTACATCCTTATCACTAAAATACTTCCAGAGCATGGCGCCCCAGCCGCACTGGGGAAAATCCTTTGTTTTATAGGTTTGAACTGTAGAATCACCAGCCAGAAAAATTGTTGTCTTTTTCATTCTTATTTCCTTTTTATAAAAATTTATTGCGCACTTATCATTTAAAAGCTCTCAGGTAAGTACTCTTTTGCAAATTCAAGTGCCACTATAACATTGAGACACCACTGTGCAAAAACATTGGTTGAAACTTTGGGGATTTCATTTAAAACAGCCTGATTTCCCGCATTTTTAACCTCGATGGTCTCTATACAGTTTTGTCCCAGCTCTGTATCAAGGCTATCTTTAATGATTTCCCACACCTTTTTTCCAAGTCTTTCATCCTTGTAGTAATGAGCACCATAGGCAATTACTCCTGCTGCCATAAAGGGATATGAAAACTGCCTGCTTCCGATAAGTCCACCAGTTATCCTGTTTTGCTCCTCATTACTTAGCGGATAAAAGCATCCATAATCCGCAAGCATTTTATCCCAATCAGGATCATCCAAAAGAAGTGTCATTTCAAGCCATGTCTGCTCGGATCCCTGACATATTGAAAGATGGCTTCCGCCGGTAGCCCTGTCTCCGATGTAGCGAAGGTGGCTGCTTTTTGGATCATACTCAAAATCAGTTCCTGACAAAAGCTTTAACTTTGTCTTTTTAAGATCTTCTATACCTGTGCAAATCTTTTCACGATATTTTTCATCCCTGCTAACCTCCCACCAGGTAAGCCAGTTCGAGCAAAAGCTGCTCCAATCCGGACCTGTACGGGCATGGGTTGGGTAAACCATATCTTTTTTGTCAAAGAAAAATCTAAGGGGATCCGTCTCAATAGTTGCAAAATCCGCGTCCTTAACCTCTTCAAAAATATCAAGTATCCTTGGATCACCTGTGAGATAATAATACATCCTGTCATGGCCTGCCATGGCTATTCTGGGCTCCTTACAAGGGCATCCCCAATGTCTTACATTGTGTCTCGAACCAAGTCCCTTATATTTGCCAAAGTGATATACATCAACTTCAGAACAGTGCCTTGTCATGGCTTCGCACAGAATAAATGCGTCTACTCTCTGTGTTCTTAAAAAATAAAACCACAGCCAGAATGTTGGCACAAGTTCGGTATTCTGCCACGCATAGCCGCCCATATCATAGCGCCATGAATGCCTTTCGCTATCATAGGTATGCATAAAATCCCCGTAGTTGAACATTCCGTACCACTTCCTGACTTCAACCTCATTTTTGTAAAACTCAAAAGCTGCATCCAGCTGATTCTCCAGCCAATTTTCAGCCTCGGTATTTCTTGACCTAAGGCTCCAGAATCCAAAGGCTCTAAGCTCATGGTAATATTCAGGATCAGCCATATAAAGCGCCCTGTACTGAGCTTCATTGTATGCCTTATCCAAGGCTTCATCGTCAGGAATAATTTCATCTGAAAATCCTATGCTATATTCACAAGTATTGGCTATCCCAATGGCACTTGCTCCAAATACATCAAATCCCTCATAGTAAGTCTGGGAATAGCCCCTTGTGTCATAGTGCCTAAAATCCATTGCCTTTGCATCCGGCGGAATCAGCCAGATCGTACCGGTTGTTTTTTCCTTTGAAAGTCCCTTTACAGCCAGTGTAGACGGATACTTTTGCCAGAAATCTTTAAGAGCAAGTGTTATGGAACCCGATTCACTTCCGTAAGCCAACACTCCTTTTGCTCTGTGACCATGAAGTCCGTCAATATAACAGACATTTTCCTTTCCTGTTTTTTTGCATATCAAAAAGTGTTCACTGCTATCCTGAAAAAGGCGCCACTCATCCCATACAGGCATTTCCATTGAAGCTTTTAAGGCATCGCGCCCTTCCTGGGATCCGTCATCAAACTTCAGCTCTTTTCCCAAAATCTGGTCATGGTATATCTGCGGTGCAACTCTTGGATGCCAGCAAAGCAGCATAGCTCCCGCTTCATGAAAAACTCCGTTATCAACAAGTGCTTTAACATGCCTGTTGTATTGTGGGCCTTTAGTTTCTGAAACAAAGTTAATCCCAACTCCTTTAATAGCCTCTTTTTCCTCATCAATATCTATGAAAAGAGTATGTGTAAACTTAAAAGAACTACTATCCCTATAAACTTCCATGTAAATTGAAAATGGAAGCTTTGTTACTTCAGGATCCTTTTCTAAAACATGCACCCCTTCAATCTTAATTACAGCTTTAAGACTTCCCTTTTCAACCACTTTGGCACTTTTAATAAGCCCTATATACTTTTCCACATGCACATTAAGATCGTCGATTCTGCTTTCAATCAAAGCCTCGCAGGTTGCTTCATTTAGCACTCTTTTACCATCTAAATAAACATCTTTAAAAAGGTAATTTCCTTTTTTGCAGACACATAACTTTAACTTTCCTGCCTCAATGCATATTTTTTCATTATCTTCACTTATAAGAATTTCTTCTTCAAGTCCTTGATTCAAAGCAATATCCAGTGAGACTTTTTCTCCCATTAAATCTGAAAGAGCTGTATGGCAAGCCCATTTCACGCTTCCATCCGGCCAGTAGGATAATACTTTTGACTGAACAGGCACGTCCCCCTTTTCACCTTTTAATGAGAAAAAAGCTTTGTCAGAAGATACTTTTCCCTTTTCCCACATACTTCCAAAGTTTGTATATCCTGACTTTGCAAGTCCCTCTAATCTCTTAAGTTCCATGCTACTCCCCTTTAAAATTTGAGCCGCCGCATAAATATGCGACGGCCCGCCTTTGCAATCTTAATTATTTGTACTGTGCATTAACTTCATCAATGATTGTTGAATATCCACGATTTAATACATCATCCCATGCTGCCTTAAGGCCTGCTTCATCAATCTCACCACAGATGTACTGTGTACGAGCCTGTGAAATCTTGTCATCAAGGTCTTTACCCTGTGAAGCATATGTTGTTGAGTTGATAAGGTAAGGAAGTGCAGGATTGAGAACAGCGTACTGCTCTGCATCAGCCTTAACTTCAGCTTCAAGAAGCTGACGCTCTGTCTTTTCCTCTGAAAGCTCTGACTCAAGGTTAGGAATGTAAGCTACAAGCTGGTTAAGTCCGTTGTAGTTAGCCTTAAGTGCATCATCTCCATTGTCAAGTCTTACAACGTTTCCATCTGCGTTAATTTCATAGTTTACGCCTTCGAGACCAAAATTTGTAAGAACAAGCATCTCTTCATCACACATCTTGTCGAGGAATGTAAGGGCTGCTTCTACCTTTTCAGGTGTGTCACATGTTGAAGCAGAAAGTGTGAAGTATCCGTTGTAGCCTGATGTAGCCATTGTCTTGCCATTGATATTGCTAAGAAGGTTCATGGAAGCAAACTGAGAAGCATCTGTAACAGAAGGAATCTCATTGTTTACAAAGTAATCCCATACACGTCTTCCACCATCAAGAACGTCGATGTAAACACCGTTTTCGCCGTTCTTACATCCGTCTGACCATGTGTCTGTTGTACGGGAAGCCCAGTCTGAAGGCATAAGTCCTTCTTCATAGAGTTTCTTGAACCAATTAAGAGCCTCAAGGTACTCAGGCTGCTGCCATACAGGAATGAGTTTGCCATCAACCTCAGCCCAACCGTTACCTACGCCAAACCATGTCTGCATGATATCAAAAGGACCTGTGTATGATGTCATTTCAAGACCGATTGTATCGTCCTTGCCGTTTCCGTCAGGATCGCCATATGTGAACTGATAGAGCATATTGTAAATGTCATCAATTGTCTTTGGCTCAGATATTCCAAGAGCATCTGCCCAGTCCTGACGATAGGATACGCCATATCTTCCAAGTACACGAGCTCTGTAAATACCGATCTGCTTGCCGTCAACTGTAAGTGACTCTGCCACTCCTGCATTCTGTTTTGAAAGATTTGGATATTTCTCAGTATCTTTTAAGTACTCTGTAAGATCAACAAAAGCACCCTGCTTGGCTGCTGTTACAACAGTACCTGTAACTGAGCCGTTCCATGTCATGATCATAGGCATTGAACTTGGATCCTGCATTGCAAGTGTAGCCTTTTCTTCGAGTACATCACTCTGTACCCACTGGATATCTACATCTATGCCGGTATGTGACTCAAGAGCCTCCATAGTCTGTTCTGCATAATCACCTGTATTAGAAGCACCGGAGTTAAAATCGATTGTCATAAATGTTACTGTAGGGTACTCAACAGGAGTCTCAGCAGCTGCTGTTTCTGAAGCAGCTGAAGTAGCTGTACTTTCTGTCTGCTGTGCATTGTCAGTAGTTGTCTGCTGTGTGTCTGTGCCGGTTGTAGTGGATGCACCGGATCCACAAGCTGCAATCCCCAAAACCATGCTTGCACTAAGTAATGTTGCTAATAGTTTCTTTTTCATTTGGTTCCTCCTTAAGAAAGAAAATGTTATCTGAATCTCACTAAATGAGAGTTCATTCTTTACAGAAGTGCTAAGTTAAATGTCTGAAAAGGATATTGTTGCATAAGCAATTTTGCGAGCCTTTGCACTCGTCGGTACTTGATGACGTTTTTCGTCATCTTAGTACCGCTACGAAGCGCAACGGAGCGAAAACGTCCGCAAAATGATTATGTAAAATATCCGCTCTCAGCCTTTCACAGCACCCACCATCACACCCTTTGTAAAGAATTTCTGTACAAAAGGATATACTACAAGGATCGGCACTGTGGCGATAACCGTAGTAGCCATCTTTACTGCCTTATCAGGCGGTGCACCGTTTGAGTCATAATAATCCATCATAACATCTGTTATAGCACTTGCCTTCAGGACAATATTTCTAAGCATAATCTGAACTGTGTACTTATCTGCCGATGAAAGGTAGATCATGGCGTTAAAGTAATCATTCCAATATCCTACCGCATAAAACAGAGATATTGAAGCCAGAACCGGTTTTGAAAGAGGCAGTACTATTGTAATAAATGTCTTTATCTCACTGGCTCCGTCAATATAAGCCGCTTCCTCAAGTTCAAGCGGAAGCTCCTGGAAAAAGTTCTTTATGATGATCATGTTAAAGGGGCTTATGGCGCCGATAAGTATAAGTGCTGCATATGAATCATAAAGTCCGTATGCTCTCAGTACCATGAATGTGGGTATCATTCCGCCTGAAAAAAGCATTGTAACGATTACCATGTTCAAAACAAAATTTCTGCCCCTGAAGTGCTTTTTAGAAAGAGGATAAGCAAAAGTTGTGGACAAAAACATGTTAACAATTGTTCCAAAAAAGGTAAGTATAACTGAATTCTTAAGTCCCAAAAGAATGTTTCCGTTGTTTATCGCATACTTATATGCATTCAAAGACCAAACTCTTGGAATAATGAAAAACGCTCTTTCTGTAAGCTCTCTGTCTGTGGCAAATGAACCAGCCGCAATATAAAGGAAAGGAAGAAGTGTGATTACTCCAACGAGTCCCATAAAAGTATATATGATAACGTCGGTTATTCTGTAACCAAGGCTCATTTTTATACCGTGTGAGCCTGTTTTTAACGCTTTAGTATTTGCTGCCATTAGTATTTCTTCCTCCTTTCTTAATAGATTCCTGATTCGCCGGCTTTTTTAGCTGTCCAGTTAGCACCCAGAACCATTATCATTCCGACTATGGATTTAAACATACCTGCTGCGGTAGAGAATGAATACTGCGCATTCTGAATACCTCTTGTGTAAATGAAAGTGTCAAATACCTCAGCAAATGCAACGTTAAGGTCATTTCTCATAAGGAATATCTGCTCATATCCTGTATTTAAAATTGAACCTACTCTCAAAATAAGCATGATGATAACCGTTCCCTTGATTGCAGGAAGTGTGATATTCCACATCATCTGCCATCTGCCGGCACCATCAACCCTTGCAGCTTCATACATTTCCTGATCTACGCCTGCAAGCGCTGCAAGATAAATGATAGTTCCATAACCTGTCTCTTTCCAGATATCCTGTCCTACTATAAGTCCCCAGAAATATTTACCACTTGTAAGAATAGGAACTGAAGAGCCTCCAATAGCTTGAATCAACATATTGATAAGACCATCGTTGGTGTTGAAAAGCTGATAAGATAGACTGGCTACTATAACCCATGATACAAAGTGTGGAATATAGATAAATGTCTGTACTGTCCTCTTATACCAGCTGTGTCTTATTTCATTAAGTAAAAGCGCCAATATAATTGGTGCCGGGAAATAAAATACCAACTGCAGTAATGAAATTCCCAACGTATTTCTAAGTAGTATCAAAAAATCCTGATTGGAAAAGAACTGCTTGAAATTGTCCAGTCCCACCCATGGGCTTCCCCATATTCCCTGGAATGGAGAATAATTTTTAAATGCAATGACCAGTCCTCCCATGGGCACATATCTAAACATTATAAAGTAGATAAGTCCAGGAAGAAGCATAAGGTATAATCCCTTATGTCTCATCATATATGCTAAAAATCCAGGATCTTTAGTATAAAAGACTTTGCCCTCTGAAGTGACGATCTTGCGATAGCCTTTACGCTTTTTAGTGCTATCAGCCATGTCAACCTCCCGTTTTCGTAAATTTGACAGGTTTCGTTTTATTTTTCTCCTGTCGCATGAGCAAATTATATAAAAGCGGAAATAATGACGTCTATAATCATTTTCTTGCATAATAAAAACGCCCAAACAATAGGGCGTTTTTACACGTATGTTTTGTGCATAATGCTGTGTCAATAAAATGATTATGCCTGTTAAAGTCAGTAATTTACTGATCATTTTTGATGGCCTGTCTGTATTTACCGGGAGTAGTTCCTTCCATCTTGTTAAAAAACCTGATGAAATTCTGAGCATTGGTATAGTTTAGCCGCTCCGCTATGGCTCCTACTGTCATATCAGTGTCTTTTAAAAGTTTTTTGGCCATATCAAGCTTATACTGCTCAATATACTCAGTAAACGTCATTCCCTTTTCTTCTTTTAGGATTCTCCAGATATATGAAGTATGGTAACTTAATATTTCAGAGCATTCATTAAGTGTAATATTGCCCTCTTTTTCCTCCACAAGCTGTTCGATAGCCATCATAATGTTACCGGACTGACTGTCAATAACTTCATTCTGATAATGAATAAGAGGATCTATCATATTAAACTTTATATATTTCCTGACTCTGTTGAGATCTCGGTAATCAATTATAGCAGAATATATCTGTCCCGGAGTTTCCCTGAATACACCTGTTCCGGCGCCTGAGCCTTGAGCTTCAAAAATAATGTCATTTACAAGCTGCATCAGTACGGGAATTGCGCTTTCTCTTTTTAAGTCTTTTTCGATAAGGCTTTTAAAGAACTCATCTATTATTTCATATGCTTTTTCTTTATCACCTTTTCTAAGGCTCTTTTGGAGAACTTTCGCACTTTCTTCATCGTACTTTAATTCTCCCATCCCAGCGTCCTGTCTGTAGTGACTAAGATAACTTCCATTATCTATTTTTCCAAAATGAAGGGCCTGAACACTCTCCATATATGCCTTGTTAACAAGATGAATGTCCTCGTATGTAGAACTTATGCCAACTCCAATGTTCATGTGATACTTTTCATACACAAACTGAGTCATTGTATTGTAAATTCTGTAGACTTTTTCCCTCTCTGTTTCATTATCCTCACCGGGAAGGAATGCTACAACGCCTTTGGCATAGTAAACAGGAGGAAGAACTTCTTCATTTACAAATAATCCCCTGAATTCATCGATTATCTCATTGCATATGCGCTTATCCTCTTCAGAAGAAATTGTAGTTTCCTCTCCAAGAGATTTTAAAACATAGGTAAGAACCCTGAACTTTGCAGGAACCTTGTCCATGAGAGATAGTCTGTACAAATATTGATCGATTTCTTTTTCAGTAAGTTCATCCCTGTAAAGCCTTGTGGCAAATAAAACAGATGTCTGATTTATAAGCTCAGTATTTTTACTATCCAGCTTCTTTATGCTGTTTGTCAGATACTTAAGCTCGTCTTCGCCGGGCTTTAGATTCTGATCATTATTCCTCGAAACTTCCAAAGCTGCCGTTTTGATAGGTTTATAGATGCTTCTGAAAACAAATGCAGCTACCAGAAGAAGTAAAAGTATTATGACAACAAACATCATAAGATAGGTCCATTCAAAGGCAATTGACGCATCCGCATCATACGAGACAATAAGCCTAAGTCCTCCAATATCAGACTTCCTACTGCTTACATATAGTTTTCTTCCGTCAAGTGACTTCACATGGTCATATCCGCCTTGTTCAGCAAAAAGTAAAGCATCATTGATACTACTGTCAGTTGAAAAGATTATTTCGCCATCCGATGATAAAAGCAGTGCATCCTCATTTTCATGGAGCTGATTATTAAGGTCATTTGTTATTTGATTTAAATTAATATTAACTATAATAAGTGAATATGGAATGACTTCAGAAAATGGTGCAAAAAGCACAAGATCAAGGCCACTTACAGGAACAGTCATTCGGTACTGCCTTGAATTCTTATCAGGCGCCTCTCCGCCAACATATACCCAAAGGTTTTTGGTGTAGGTTTCTCTGTAAGTATCGTAAAGCTGGGTAAGAACGTCCAGATTTACAACCTCTGTAGTAGAGTATCTTCCTCTGCTGCCCAAAACAGTTCCTGTTTTAAAATTAACCAGCGTATAGGCAGATACATAATCAGAAACTATATTTTTCCCGGCAAGAGTCTCTGTTCCCTTTGTAATGGCACTTACCTGGCTGTAATCCACATCGTTTTCCACAAGAAATCTTACTTCATCGTTGGATTCTGTGGACAAATAATATTTATGTACAGTCATAAGACTGTTTTCTATACTTGCCATGATATTTTCTGTATCTTTTGCAAGCTCAGAGCTTTTTAGCTGAGAATTTCTGTCAAGCTGCCCCTTAAAAAATACAATACCAAAAGATAACACTACTACAATCATGAGTAGTGTTATCGCTATTAAAACCCTATATTTATAGCCAATGTTTTTTAGCATAAGAAAATAACTATTCCCCTTTTAATCCAATATGGAGACCTTTTTTCCATTATTCCTTTGTCCCCAAAAAACTCTAAAGCGTTCTATATTTTGCAACGATATCTTCGATTGCATCAATCTCAGTATTAGGAGCAGACGGTTTCTGTCCCGATACTATGTATTTTAGCATTTCCTGAAGTTTTTTACTATGTTCATGGGAAAGATTGATAGCGCTATCATGCGCATCAAAATTAGGTCTGCCATTACAGTACAGAAAAATATGGCTGATGCCATCATCATAACCTATATCAGGATGTGTTGTGAGAATTGTACTGGCTTCATAGTACATATCAATCTTTTGAAGTCCACCTACTACTTATAGATTTTCTCCTTTTCATCCCATCGTACGGATAACTTCAGCACTATTCTTTATTTTTATCCGTACAATATGGTCATTTTTTGCTCAATGATCTTTCCTTTTACGGATAAGATTGCATGTTGTATGCTGTCTTATCCGTACGTCACGCGGGAAATGAAGTGTCTACTGACAGATTGTACGGATAAGATTGCATGTTGTATGCTGTCTTATCCGTATGTCACGCGAAAAATGAACTATCTACTGACAGATTGTACGGATAAGATTGCACTTTATCAGCATTTTTATCCGTACATCGCCAAAAGTACCGGAATTTTCTATACATACATCTTTATTCGATGTTTTCTCCCCAAAAGATATCAGCAAAAAGATACAGAACATATAATTGTATAAAAATGTTGATCTGGGCATATAGCTCTACACATCCTTGAAAGTAGCCATCCCTACTGTTCTCGGATTCAGAGCCAGAGGCCCTTGTACGCAGGCAATTACATACTCTTATACAAAAAAGAAGCACGCATGTTCAGCGAACAGCCAAACATGCGTGCATTTATTTATAAATACTTGAATATAATTTTATTAGATTGTTTCACCGCCAAGTACTGCAAGGAGTCTTAAGAATCCGCAATAGCCATTTTTATCAAGAAGGCTCTTCATATCATATCCTGCAGGAATAACAACTTTGTATCTCTTGCCGCCATAATTAAATACTACGTTTACATCAATATCACTTCTGGCTGAAAGAGCTTCTACCATCTTGTAATCAATTACTGAAGGCTTGTCTGTAACAAGGTTAAGAGCACCGTTTGCAGGAACTGACGCTACATTATTTATAACAGCTTCCTTGTACTGCTGTGGTGTAACCTTTCCAACGCTGAATGATATTGTCTGAGCTGGCTTTTCTCCACTGATTGCTGCTACAAGCGCTGCCTGCTCAGGGTTAGATGCTGCATTTGCCTGACCGGATGTACTTGTAATAACTAGTGCACCAGGCTGAGTAAGAGTAGGAGCAGTCTGAGTAACTTCCTCAACTACTACTTCATAGTCATTACCGCCTGATGAAGAATTATCACCAGTTGAAACAGGTCTAAGTACTGCCATAAGGTTGATTCCACCCTTTACATTATTCAGTGTAAGTGAGAAGGTTCCATTTCCGTTATCAACAACTGTTACATTTTCTCCACCACTGATTGTGTAACCTTCAGGGAGCTTTGCAGCTACTGCAAATGCCTGGTTGATCTTTGTTGTAAAGTATTCCTTACCGTTAATTTCCTGCTTGGATGTATCTTTATCCACAGTAATGCTGTAATCTGCGTTAGACTTATCATCCTGTTTGATTATGTAGTTGATAGCACTTACTACTGAATCGTAAACATTTTTAAAGCCTTCATAGCACTCAACACGATAAGGTATTTCACCGATACCCTCAACGTAGCGGGTACCAAGTTTTCCATCACTTATTGCCTTTGCACCCTCAACAGCATAGACTGTTATCTGAGGCATTTCTTTTAACATTTCTTCAGCGACTTTCTTATTTCCCTCTTCATTGTATTTAACATCAAGATCCTCATAATACTTGTACATTTGAAGCTGATCATCAATATTGATTCCATACTCTTCACCTTTAATTGTTCCAAGTACAACAATAGATCCGGCCTTTCCGTCTCTGTCATTGTCGATCAGGATACCATTTTTCTTACCGGTAACATCGCCTTCTACAACAATTGTTCCGTTACCGTCTGTATTAATACCATTGCTGCTAAACTCGTTCCAAACTGAAGGCTTTCCTGTAGAGCCTTCATCGACAATATAGTATTCCTTCTCTTTACCATTTACTATTTCTGTTTTCTTTGTAAAAGAAGCTCCTTCTCCATTTACATATTCTGTTCCGGAATGAGTTATTTCTTTTCCATTAGATACCACATTGCCGCCGACATTTAATGTGCTATTTCCTTTTACAACAGCACCATTTTCTCCTGCTGTAATAGTTCCTTTAACTGTAACTGTCGCTCCATCCTCAACATATACTCCGGCATCTGCTCCACCGGTACCTGTTGTAGTATCATACTCAACAACTGAAGAAGGAGCCTCTCCATCATTGTCAGGATGGCGATACATCTCATGCGTTACCCCAGTATCAGTCCTTTCTGTTATCAGCTTTGATGCATCCACATCACCCTCTACTGTAACTGAGGTGCCCTCACCACTGGCTGTAACCACTCCTATACCATTTCCGCTTTTCTCAGGTGATAAAAGATATTCATCCTCATTTGATGTAACGTCACCTTTTACGGTAATATCTCCACCCCAATAAGCATTGACATTTCCTGTAACGTCTCCATTTACTGTTACTTCTCCATTTTCTGCATATACAGCTGTTCCCTCATCTACTGTAACATCGCCATTAACAACTTTATCCATGTCGCTGCTTGCACCGACTGGAGTTGTCTGATCACCTTTGAGCACTTCTTCAGCTGCAAAAGATGTAAAACCAAAAGTTGCAACCATTGTAATAACCATTGCCGTAGCAGTAACCTTAGCTAAAAGCTTCTTGTACATAACACTATGTCCTCCAAAACATATATAATTCATAATTCACAACGAAGTCATGTTAGCATAAACCAAACTCGGCAAACCATTAAAACATTATAAAATTAATGGTTTTTAGAATATGTTTTTCACTATTTCTTTTCCCTGATGAAAATCATATTCAGATAAAAAAGAATGTCGCTTGCGACATTCTCGCGCCGAGCGCGGTTGCATTTATGCAACATCTTCCAATCGCGCGAGTGCGCTTCCTTAGCGGAGCGATTTTTTAAATCATAGGAAGCTATGATTTAAAAAAACTAAGGTCCAAACCACCTACCCATCTGCTATAATAGGCAATGTAGTGTATTAAACATTATTTTTTGGGGGTTACAAAATGAGCAAGTTAATTTATGAAAATCCGCTTGCATGTGAGGAGGACATTTCAAAGTTCATTCTTGAAGGCAGTGCCAGGATCAGTTTTCCAAATGGGGCTATGAGGCTTGAGAATGCCTTGTCTGCCAGTGAAGGGCAAAAAGCGAACTACGTTTTATGGTGTCCTGAAGCGTTTCCTTCTGATGTGAAGATTGAATGGGAATTTCGTCCGTTAAAAGAGCCGGGCCTGGCCATTATGTTCTTTGCTGCGAAAGCCAGAAGTGGCGGAAGTATATTTGATGAGAGTTTAAGCAAAAGAACCGGTGAATATAAGCAGTATCACAGTGGCGACATCAATGCTTTTCATGTTTCTTATTTCAGAAGAAAAGAGCCCGATGAAAGGGCCTTCCACACCTGCAATCTAAGAAAAAGCTACGGCTTCCACCTTGTAACTCAGGGGGCAGATCCTATTCCTGATGCATCACCGGAATCTGAATGGTACAAAATAAAGGTTATAAAGAATAAGAACAAAGTCACTTTCCATGTTAACGACTTACAGATATTTGAATTTGTTGATGACGGTCACACATATGGCGACCTATTGACAGGCGGACACATAGGTTTCAGGCAATTGGCTCCTATGGTCGCAGAATACAGAAATCTTCGGGTAACATGGCTTTGAAAAAAATAGACTAAGGGACGGGGTTGTAGGTCAACCCCGTCCCTTAGTTCTTTGCCTTTTACAGTTTTGCAATATCTACAAGTTCAAGATTCTCTTCAGTTGCCTTTGTCTCAAGACTTGTTACAAGCGCTCTTGCTGTATCAAGTGCTGTAATGACATTAACACCTGTCTCTATGGCAGTTCTGCGGATAAGGAATCCGTCTCTTGATTTATCTCTTCCCTGTGTAGGAGTATCGATTACAAGGTCAATCTTGTGACCAAGGATAAGGTCGATAACTGTAGGAGATTCCTGGTTGATACGATTTATCTTTCTGGCCCTAACGCCGTTCTCATTGAGCGTATCGGCTGTTGAACGTGTTGCATAGATAATGTATCCAAGTTTCTCATAGCGGCGTGCTATCTCAATAACTTCTCCCTTATCTGAATCCTTAACAGTAATGATCATCTGCTTGTACTTAGGAAGGTTTACACCTGCTCCAAGGAAGGCCTTGTAAAGTGCTTCATTGAAGCTCTTGCTGATTCCAAGGCACTCGCCTGTACTCTTCATTTCAGGTCCAAGGCTGATCTCAGCTCCTCTGATCTTTTCAAAAGAGAATACCGGCATCTTGATAGCAACGTAGCCCGCCTCAGGCTGAAGTCCCGGTGTATATCCAAGGTCTTTTAGCTTATGTCCCATCATGACCTTAGCTGCAAGATCAACAATAGGAATACCTGTAACCTTACTGATGTAAGGAACAGTTCTTGAAGATCTTGGGTTGGCCTCGATGATGTAAACCTCATCACCTACAGCGATAAACTGAACATTGATAAGGCCTATTACATGAAGGGCCTTTGCAAGCCTCTTTGTATATTCAGCAATTGTCTCTTTTACCTTATCAGAAAGAGACTGTGAAGGATAAACGGAGATTGAGTCTCCTGAATGGATACCTGATCTCTCAATGTGCTCCATGATTCCGGGGATTACAATGTCATCGCCGTCACATACAGCATCAACTTCTGTCTCAATTCCCTGAAGATACTTATCAACAAGGATCGGGTGGTCCTGAGCATATCTGTTGATGATGTTCATGAACTCCTCGATTTCCTGGTCAGAAAGAGCTATCTGCATGCCCTGTCCGCCGAGAACGTAAGAAGGACGAACAAGTACAGGATATCCGAGACGGTTAGCAACCTCTTTTGCCTCTTCTGCTGTATAAACTGTTGCTCCCTGAGCACGCTTAATCTGGGTCTCTTCAAGGATCTGATCAAAGATCTCTCTATCCTCTGCAGCGTCTACATCCTTAGCATCTGTTCCGTAAATCTTAACACCCATCTTCATCAGATCCTGAGTGAGCTTGATGGCAGTCTGTCCACCAAACTGAACTACTGCTCCATCAGGCTTTTCGAGCTTAACGATGTTCTCAACGTCTTCAGGAGTAAGTGGCTCAAAATAGAGCTTATCAGCAATATCAAAGTCAGTACTTACTGTCTCAGGGTTGTTATTTATGATGATTGTCTCAAATCCGGCTTTCTTAAACGCCCATGTAGCATGAACTGAGCAGTAGTCGAACTCGATACCCTGACCGATCCTGATAGGACCGGAACCAAGTACAAGAATTTTCTTTGCTGAGAAGTCCTGACGAGGTTCTTTCGAGTCTGGACTGAACGTGTCATGGCGAGCATCGCGAGAGCATGACTTCATCTGTGCGCTTATTGCAGCTTCATCCTCAGAGTCAGGGCCGTTGTAAACCGAGTAGTAATATGGTGTTGCAGCTTCAAACTCAGCGGCGCAGGTATCAACAATCTTAAATGTGGCCTTGATGCCAAGTTCTTCACGGAGCTGTTTTAAAACATCAACTGAGAATCTTGTAAGTCTGCTGATAACTGTGTCAGGATACTCAAGGCGCTTAGCTTCAAGGAGTGTGTCAAAAGAAATGATCTTTTTAGCATCTTCTACTGTTCCCTGCTTACCTTCTGTATTCTTTTCACCTATTCTAAGAAGCTTAAGTTCCATCTTTACAAGGGTGTGGAGCTTATCTATAAACCAAAGATCGATCTTTGTGATGTCATGGATCTGATCATGGCTTATGCCGCGGCGAAGAGCCTCAGCAATTACCCATATTCTCTGGTCATCTACTACTTTGAGTCTCTCTAAAAGCTCATCGTCATCAAGCTCTGAAAAATCGTAGCTTGTAAGGCAATCAACGTGCTGTTCAAGAGATCTGATAGCCTTCATCATTGCGCCTTCAAAGTTAGTGCAGATGCTCATAACTTCGCCGGTGGCCTTCATTTGTGTTGTAAGTGTTCTCTTGGCTGTGATGAATTTATCAAATGGAAGCCTTGGGAACTTAACTACGCAATAGTCCAAAGTAGGCTCAAAGCTTGCATAGGTCTTTCCTGTGATTGCATTCTTTATCTCGTCGAGGGTATATCCAAGGGCAATCTTTGCTGCAACTTTTGCTATAGGATATCCTGTAGCCTTTGATGCAAGCGCAGAAGAACGGCTTACACGTGGGTTAACCTCAATTACGCAGTACTCAAAGCTTGTTGGATGAAGGGCGAACTGTACGTTACAGCCACCTGTGATTTGAAGCTCATCAATAATGCTAAGGGCTGCGCTTCTGAGCATCTGGTATTCTTTATCAGAAAGAGTCTGTGATGGAGCCACAACTATTGAGTCACCAGTGTGAACACCAACAGGGTCGATGTTTTCCATGTTGCAGACTGTGATGCAGTTTCCTGCACTGTCACGCATTACTTCGTACTCGATTTCTTTCCAACCGGCGATACATCTTTCAACCAAAACCTCGCTGGCTCTTGAAAGTCTGAGTCCGTTCTCGAGGATTTCTTCGCACTGTACCTGGTTGTAGGCTATTCCGCCGCCTGAACCTCCCAGAGTATAAGCCGGACGAAGTACTACAGGATATCCGATCTTACTCGCGAATTCAACACCGTCTTTTACGTTATGAACAACAAGTGAAGCAGCAACAGGCTGTCCGAGCTTTTCCATTGTGTCCTTGAATTCCTGGCGGTCCTCAGCTTTTCTGATTGTCTCTGCTGTAGTTCCGAGAAGCTTTACATTGTTAGATTTTAAAAATCCTGATTCATCAAGCTCCATTCCAAGATTAAGTCCGGCCTGTCCACCAAGAGTTGGAAGGATTGAATCCGGCTTTTCTTTTTCAATGATCTGCTCAAGAGTCTTCACTGTAAGAGGCTCAATATAAACCTCATCAGCAATGTCCTTATCAGTCATGATCGTAGCAGGGTTTGAGTTTACAAGTACAACCTCAATTCCCTCTTCTTTAAGTGAGCGGCAGGCCTGAGTTCCGGCATAGTCAAACTCTGCAGCCTGACCAATTACTATAGGACCGGAGCCGATGACCAGTACCTTTTTTACATCTTTATTCTTTGGCATTAGTCTCTGCCTCCTTCCCTTATCATTGAAATGAATCTGTCAAACAGATAGCTGCTGTCCTGTGGTCCAGGGCATGCTTCGGGATGGAACTGAACTGTAAAGATATTCTTTCCAACATAGGCAAGTCCCTCGTTTGTTCCATCGTTAACATTTATAAATGCAGGCTTTGCCACATTTGGATCGAGCTTATCCATATCAACCACATATCCATGGTTCTGTGATGAGATATAAACCCTGTTATTTGACAGGTCTTTTACCGGGTGGTTACCACCTCTGTGTCCATACTTCATCTTGAAGGTATCAGCTCCTGTTGCAAGTGCCATGAGCTGATGTCCAAGACAGATGGCAAAAATAGGCAACTCTGAATCATAGAGTTTTTTGATCTCTTTAATGATCTGTGTGCACTCTTTTGGATCTCCGGGGCCGTTGGAAAGCATGATTCCATCCGGCGCATCCTTAAGAATTTCTTCTGCTGTTGTATCTGAAGGATAGATTGTGACATCGCACCCTCTGGAGGCAAGTGATGCTGCAATATTTCTTTTTGCACCAAAGTCAAGAAGGGCGATCTTAAGGCCTTTTCCATTAAGCTCTTTTACAATTGCAGGCTTCTTTTCTCTCTTTGAAAGGTCACCTTTAAGGCTCTCCTTGTAATCATCCTCGTTAAAAGAAGCACTGCCTGAAAGAGGTCCGTTCTCAGAAATATCTGTCACTCCCTTAAGGAACTTCTTTTCCTTGCAGGATACTTTGCTTACCACATCTCCTGTTGTATAGGCGTGGAGCTTATCTTTTACATCCTCATACTTGAGACTTTCGTTGGTTGTAATAAAGCCGTTCATGGTTCCTTTTTCTCTAAGGATCCTTACAAGCTTTCTGGTATCTATACCTTCAATTCCTGGAATGTCGTACTTTTCAAGAAATTCCTGAATTGACATATCACATCTGAAATTAGAAGGAATATGAGAAAGCTCTCTTACTATAACTGCGTCAACCCAGATTTTATCCGATTCCATGTCATCCAGGCACACGCCATAATTTCCTATAAGAGGATATGTCATACAAACAGACTGTCCTGCGTAGGATGGGTCTGTAAATACTTCTGTATATCCTGCCATTGATGTGTTAAAAACGATCTCGCTTACTACATCTTTATCAGCACCAATATGCTTTCCTTCAAAGACGGTTCCGTCTTCCAATATCAAAAAAGCTTTCATCTGAAGTATTCTACCCCGCTTTCAAAAATCTTAAGATCCTGCTCGCCGTAGATGTTGATTGCTACGCCGTCGCCACGTCTCTCTGAGTGAGCCATCTTACCAAGGCATCTTCCATCAGGTGAAAGGATACCTTCAACTGCCCTGTAGGAGCCGTTGATGTTCCACTCGTCATCCATTGTGATGTTTCCATCAAGGTCGCAGTACTGTGTTGCAATCTGACCGTTTGCAAAGAGCTTATCAAGTACATCTTCAGGTGCAACAAATCTTCCTTCACCGTGTGAAGCAGGGTTTGTGTATACTCCGCCAAGCTTTGCATTTTTAAGCCAAGGTGAATTGTTGGAAACAACCTTTATTGTAGCCATCTTGGAAATGTGTCTTCCAATTGTGTTAAATGTCAGTGTAGGTGCGTTTTCATCCTGTCCTGTAATTCTGCCGTTTGGTACAAGGCCAAGCTTGATCATGGCCTGGAAACCGTTACAAATACCAAGTGCAAGTCCGTCTCTGTTCTGTAAGAGGTCCTCTACTGCTGCCTTGATCTCCTCATTCTGGAAGGCTGTAGCAAAGAACTTAGCACTTCCGTCAGGTTCGTCACCGGCTGAGAATCCGCCAGGGAACATGATGATCTGAGCCTGCTCGATAGCTTTTCTGAACTCTTCAACAGATTCTTTGATATCCTGAGCATCTCTGTTTCTGAATATCTTGATGTTAGTATTTGCACCGGCTCTTTCGAAAGCCTGAGCGCTGTCATACTCGCAGTTTGTTCCTGGGAATACAGGAATAAATACTGTAGGCTTTGCTACCTTATTCTTGCATACATATACGCTCTCAGCCTTGAAAAGACCTGTGTCTACAGCTTTTTTCTCCTCGTTAACTGTTGAGTGGAATACCTTCTCAAGTTTATCCTTCCAGCTCTCAAGGGCCTCTTCTTCTGAGAAGCTTACGCTGCAAGCTGTGAATGTGCTATCATCTGTAACTTCACCGATAACTCTTGCTCCTGCATTTACTGCATCTGAAACAAACTCTGTAGGAACTTCTGCGATGATATCTGCAATATCGTTTGTAAAGAGCTCTTTTGCACTGATGCTGTCATCAATCTTAACTCCAAGACCATTACCAAAGGCCATCTTGGAAACTGAAGCAGCGATTCCGTATGCGTCCTCAGCATATGCTGAAACGATTGCTTTCTTCTTCATAAGAGCATTAATCTTCTCATAAAGAGCCATGATCTTTTCATAATCAGGAAGATCGTAGCCATCTCTTGGAAGCTTGAACTGAACAAGCTTATTTCCTGCCTTCTTAAGTTCAGGTGTTACTACATCTGAAAGCTGTGCAACATCTACTGCAAAAGAAACAAGTGTAGGTGGTACGTTTATCTCGTTAAATGAACCTGACATAGAGTCTTTTCCACCGATAGAAGCAAGGCCAAACTTCATCTGAGCTTCAAAAGCGCCCAAAAGAGCTGTGAAAGGCTGGCTCCAACGGCTAGCATCTTCTGTCATTCTCTTAAAGTACTCCTGGAATGTGAAGTGGAGCTTTTTGTAATCTCCGCCGCTTGCAACAATCCTTGATACAGACTCTGTAACAGCAAAGGCAGCACCGTGGTATGGACTCCAGCTTGAAAGATATGGATCAAAGCCATAGCTCATCATTGTTACTGTATCTGTTTTTCCTGATAAAACAGGAAGCTTAGCGATCATAGTCTGTGTCTCAGAGAGCTGTTTTTTACCACCATAAGGCATAAGTACTGAGCCGGCACCGATTGATGAGTCGAACATCTCAACAAGGCCCTTCTGAGAACATACATTGAGGTCATTTAATACTGAAAGCCATGCTTTCTTTACATCTCCCTTTGAAAGAGCTTCTTTTACGCCCTCTGAAGCTGTCTGGTCAAGATAGTTATCAGCCTTTGAAGGGATCTCAACCTTAACGTTTGTCTCCTGGTGAGCTCCATTGGTATCAAGGAATGCTCTCTTAAGATTTACGATTTTCTTGCCTCTCCAGTTAAGTACAAGTCTCGGCTCCTCAGTAACTACTGCAACCTTAACAGCCTCAAGATTTTCTTCTCCTGCATACTCAAGGAACTTGTCCACATCCTTAGGAGCTACAACTACTGCCATTCTCTCCTGTGACTCTGAGATGGCAAGCTCTGTTCCATCAAGACCTGCATACTTTTTAGGTACAAGGTCAAGATTGATATCAAGACCAGGTGCAAGCTCACCGATAGCAACTGAAACTCCGCCTGCTCCAAAGTCGTTACATTTCTTTATAAGTTCACTGACTTCAGGACGTCTAAAGAGTCTCTGAAGCTTTCTCTCTGTAGGTGCATTACCCTTCTGAACTTCTGCTCCGCAGCTTGTAAGAGATTTTGAATCATGAGCCTTGGATGAACCTGTTGCTCCGCCGCAGCCGTCTCTTCCTGTTCTTCCGCCAAGAAGCACAATGATGTCTCCGGGATCAGCGCTCTCACGGATAACATGCTCCTGAGGAGCAGCTCCCATAACCGCACCAATTTCCATTCTCTTAGCCACATAGCCCGGATGATAGATTTCTTTTACATAACCTGTAGCAAGTCCGATCTGGTTACCGTATGATGAATATCCTGAAGCAGCTCCTCTTACGAGCTTTTTCTGTGAAAGCTTGCCCTTCATTGTCTCAGCTACAGGAACTGTAGGATCTGCGGCACCTGTTACACGCATAGCCTGGTAAACGTAGCCTCTTCCTGATAGAGGATCTCTGATAGCACCGCCAAGACATGTTGCAGCGCCACCGAATGGCTCGATCTCTGTAGGATGGTTGTGAGTCTCATTCTTGAAGAACACAAGCCAGTTCTCTCTCTTTACGCCCTCGCCATAGTCCACATCGATAGGAACTACAACTGTGCAGGCATTGTTCTCCTCTGACTCCTCCATATCTGTGAGTTTTCCGTCTTTTTTAAGCTTTTTCATTCCCATAAGAGCGATATCCATGAGGGAAATGAATTTCTCTTTCTTTTTATCTTCTGTCTGATAAAGTGAATCTCTCGCAGCAAGGTAGTCTTTATAAGCATTCTCGATAGGTGCTCTGTAGTCGCCCTCGCCAAACTCAACGTTCTTGAGCTCTGTTCCGAATGTTGTATGACGGCAGTGGTCTGACCAGTATGTATCAAGAACTCTGATCTCAGTCATTGTAGGATTTCTATGCTCGTCATCATTAAAGTACTGTCTGATCCACTTGAAATCATTAAGTGTCATAGCAAGACCAAGTGACTTGTAAAGGTTTTCAAAGTCCTCTTCTGACATTGTGCAGAAGTTATCGAGAACTGCCACATCTTCTGGCTCATCATAATTTGTTACCAAAGTCTCAGGCTTGGTCTCATCTGCGATCCTTGAATCCACAGGGTTCATTGTGTATTCCTTGATCTTTGAAACTTCCTCAGAAGTCATATTTCCAATGAGCATATAGGTAACTGCTGTCTTGATAACAGGCTCTTCATCACCTTTTATAAAACGAACGCACTGTTCTGCGGAATCAGCTCTCTGATCAAACTGTCCCGGAAGTGCTTCGATGCTGAATACTACAGCTCCACTTGGCACTTCAATATTCTCTCTGTATAAAATATCTACAGGAGGCTCTGAGAAAACAGTTCTGCAGGCCTTCTCAAAAACCTCATCAGAAATATTCTCTACATCATAGCGGATGAAGATTCTTACATCTGATACGCTTTCAATTCCAAGATAACTCTTAATCTCATGCCTGAGTTCTCTTGCTTTTCCAGCAAAGGGCTGCTTTTTCTCAACATAGATTCGTCTTACACTGCTCATAATATCTCCTCGTTCAAAAAAATATTGTTTATTGTTTAAAAATAAAGAGTGCTAAGGAAAGCACTCTTTATTTAAAACTAACTATTTAATTCATCAGACACTAATCCCTCAAGAACGTACATTAATTCTCTATCAATGGCTTCTTCGGAAATACCAATAGTCTTGGAAGAAATCTTAAGACCTTCCACCACGTACATAAGATTGCGAGCACAGCCTAAAGGGTTCTCACAAACAAATTCACCATTTTCAACGCCATTTTCAATGAGCTTTTCAACAATTCTTACAGATGTATCAAACTTAACTTTCAAAGGATTATCTTTTGCCGACTGTTTCTTAACGGAAAAATACTCATATGTAGCGACAGTCAGATTGTTCTTTTTTCTAAGGATGTCTTTTTTCTGTTCCTTGAGGAAAAGAGCAAGCATATCACCTGCAGATGCATCACCCGATAACGCTGCACCAATAGCCTCGTCATCGTCCTCATCGGACTCAGTTGAAAGAACTTCAAGAAAAATATCTTCGGTACTGGAAAAATAGAGATAAAGACCCCCACGACTTATGTCACAGGCATCTACAATGTCTTTCATAGTTACATTCTTAAAACCTTTTTCAGAAAAAACCACTCTGGCTTTGTCAAGAATATACTGTTTCTTCTTGGCAGACTTCTCTCCCATTCTCCACTCCTACCAACATTTAATAAAGTAGTTCAGCTATCAGGCCTTGGAAGACCAATAATTCAAAAGCTCGTCCATTTTGCTGACTACCTGGAACAGTACTCCGTTGTAGACTCCCTCTGCCCACACTGTTCCTTTTGTCATTCCAGTAAGAATGTACTTGGAAAGAATACCTGCAAGGTCATCCATATCCATTATCTGAGCTTCCCTGATAAACATAAGCTCATCTTTAGCACTATTTAAATGATTCCTGGAATAAACATAGACATAATTGCGGTCAAGAAGATTAGTACTCTGAGCCGCTTTTACAAACATAAGCAAATTTGAATCGTAAACTGGAAATGGCATAGATTTAAGGTCGCTATTAGAATAGCTCTGGGCAACCTCTGACTTAGCATTGTCCTGCAGCCATCTGACATATGGTAATAACTTATCCACTTCTGGACGATATCTGGAAACGATGTCCTCAACACTGTTCTCATTGACACTTCCGTCATTTTGAATACTCATTGAAAGGCGCTCCTTTAAAGGCTTTGAAGGTCATCCCTCTGCCTAGACTCAATAATCTTTTACCAAATTCCTTGATAAATTATAGCAAGGCTGTCATAAAAAGTACAGAATATTTTATGAGAATTTATTATGAAAATAAAAGATGATATAATATCTCGTGATATAAGCAATACTTATGAAGGAGCATACCATGATAAGTAATCTCGAATACTACAAAGTCTTTTACTATGTAGGCAAATATAATGGTATAACCGCTGCGGCAAAAGAGCTGTCAATATCGCAACCTGCCGTGAGTCAGTCCATACATCAGCTGGAATCCATCCTTGGATGTACGCTGTTCCAAAGGACTTCAAAGGGAATGAAACTCACCTCTGAGGGAAGTCTTCTATATAGATATGTAGAAAAAGGTTATGAACAGATTGACCTTGGAGAACAAAGATTAAAGCAGCTCCTTCATCTTGATGCAGGAGAGGTAAGAATCGGCGCCAGTGACATGACCCTCAGATTCTTTCTTTTGCCCTATCTTGAAAAATTCCATGAGCTCTACCCAGGTATCAAAGTAACTGTAACAAATGGCCCGACCCCTGAGACGCTCTCTTACTTAAGAGATGATCGAATTGATTTTGGCGTGGTTTCAAGCCCATTTACAGAAGATAGCAATCTGTCTTTTTTCCCTGTCGCAGACATTCAGGACACCTTTGTGGCGGGAAGAAAGTTTATCCCCTATAAGAACAGGATGCTTGATTTTTCAGACCTACAATCAATGCCCCTGATCTTCCTTGAAGGAAAAACCAGCACAACGGACTATATCCACTCCTTCCTTGAAAAGAACAACACCACTCTTCATCCTGAATTCGAGCTCGCAACCAGCGATATGATTGTCCAGTTCGCCCTTAGAAGCCTTGGTGTTGGCTGCGTTGTAAGAGACTTTGCAAAAGAGTATTTGGACAGCGGCGTCCTCTTTGAACTTCGTTTTAACAAAATGATTCCCAAGCGCCAGATCTGCGTCGTCACCGACACTTCACGCTCACTGTCCATTGCCTCAACTAAGCTTCTGGACCTGATAAAGAACGGCATTAACTGAGCATATAAGTCACAAAGGGACGGTTCTTTTGACTTGTTGTTCACAATAAGTCAAAAGAACCGTCCCTGTGACTTTTTATCAGAACTTCACACCAAGAGTTGCAAGTTCATCAACTACCTGATTGTAATCACGGTAGATTATTCCTTTCCATCCGAGGTTACGGGCTGCCTCGATGTTGACCGGTGTATCGTCGATAAATACTGTTTTTGATGGAGTCAGATTGTAGCGGCTTACAAGGAGGTTGTAGATTGCCGGGTCAGGCTTTACTACATGCTCACGAAAGCTTAAGATTCCGCCGTCTGTTTCATCTAAGAAGGCCATTGCATCAGGACATCCTTCAAGAGCCTGTTTTGAGAAGTTTGAAAGATACAAAACCTTGTACCCTGCTGCCTTTAAGGCTCTTATCCATGGAATTGTCTTTTCACGCTTTAAGATGATTCCGTCGATGTTCTTGAAAGAATCCTCTATTTCTGACCTGATCTCAGGATCATTTTCCACAAATCTTGCGATTATCTCTTCGTTAGTAAGGTTTCCCTTGTCGTATTCCACCCAGTCATCACTGTAAACAGTTGCCTTGGCAATACGCTCTACCATTTTGTCATCATAGCCTTTGAATACAAGGAACTTATCCCAAGCAAAATCTGTAAGGACATTTCCTATATCAAATACTACTGTGTCAATTTCGCCGTCAGGAATAACATTTCCGTATTTGTCGTGCTTTTTATTGCTGCTCATAGCATCAAGTGAAGCAATTGTATGTCTACCTGTGATAGCTCCGATCGACCATATCAAAAGCCAGGTCAAAATCGGCACCGCTACTACAGCTCCGGCAAGGCCCATAAAAAGATCTTTTGACTCAGGACCGCCAAACAAAGCCACAAGTAAAAATGCCACTATCAAAACAGCAATCAGAACAAGTGCTGCAAGTGCAAGAACTCTCTTAAACTTAGGAGTTTTTTCCATAATAAATATCATCCTTTTTTACGATATATTATATCTGTTCTTGCAGGACCGTTGCTGACCATAGTGATCGGATATCCGATGTGCTCCTCGATAAACTCAATGTATTTTCTGCAGTTCTCAGGAAGGTCTTCGTAGTTCTTTATTCCTCTGATATCGCACTTCCAGCCAGGAAGTACCTCGTATACAGGCTTAGCCTTTTCAAGAAGGTGTGTAACAGGGAACTCCGTTGTCACTTCACCATCAATGTCATATCCTACGCAAACAGGTATTTCATCAAGGTATCCTAACACATCAAGTACTGTGAATGCAACATCAGTTGTACCCTGAAGTCTGCAGCCATATTTACTTGCTACGCAGTCATACCAGCCAACTCTTCTAGGTCTTCCTGTAGTAGCGCCGTACTCGCCGCCGTCACCGCCGCGTCTTCTGAGTTCTTCTGCTTCATCTCCAAAGAGCTCTGAAACAAATGCACCTGCTCCTACTGCTGATGAGTAAGCTTTGGATACTGTAACGATCTGCTTGATCTCATATGGAGGAATACCTGCTCCGATAGCACCGTAAGCAGCAAGAGGCGATGAAGATGTAACCATAGGATATATACCATGATCAGGATCCTTCATGGTTCCAAGCTGTCCCTCTAAGAGAATTGTCTTTTCTTCCTTAATTGCCTGATCAAGATAAAGAGCTACATTTCCAATATATGGCTTAACCTGCTCTCTCCAGCTTACGATCTGCTCAAAGAGCGCTTCCTGATCGATTGGATCTGTGTGATAAAGATTTTTTAAGATCACGTCTTTTATCTCAGCTATTCTGGCGATCTTTTCCTTAATAACCTCATCATCCTGGTAAAACTCGTTGATCTGCCAGCCAATCTTGGCAAACTTATCTGAATAGAAAGGAGCAATACCTGACTTTGTTGAGCCAAAGCTCTTTCCTGCAAGACGAGCTTCCTCAAGAGTATCGAAAAGCACATGATAAGGCATCATTACCTGAACTCTGTCTGAGATCATTATCTGTGGCATTGGAACACCCTTTGAAGTGATCTCACCCAGTTCTTTCATGAACTTTGTTATATCAAAAGCAACACCATTTCCGATGATGTTCATTATATGTGAATGAAAAACACCTGATGGCATAGTGTGAAGTGCAAACTTGCCATAATCATTAACAATAGTGTGGCCTGCGTTAGCGCCTCCCTGAAAGCGAATAACAACATCGGCATTATCTGCAAGAGTATCTGTGATCTTGCCTTTTCCTTCGTCTCCCCAGTTTGCGCCTACTACTGCTTTAACCATTTTTTAACCCTCACTTTTTTCTTAATAGCATTTTCAATGCATATTCATAGTACTCTTGTAACAAATATAAGTAAAATCGATATTTTTTATGGTTGTCATAAGCCACGCTTATATCTGAAAAAAATATAAATTCACGTATATATATGTATTTTTTTGCGTCTAAATACTAAAATATTATATATATCTTGTCGATAAAACATTCAGAATAAGGTTTGTGCCTTTTTAGGTATGGAAAATGATAGGAGGTTATCATGGCTAAGAAAGCAGCAGTTAACAATGAATTTACGTCTGGCTCATTTAAGAAGCTTCCCGTAGCTGACAAATTCAAAAAGGTTTTTAATAAATTCCAGACTAATCTTATCGTAATATTCGTAGTTATCATTCTGATCGATGTTGTTGCTCTGTTTAACCTGCATAACATATATGCGGTTTACTACGAGCAGAACACTCAACAGGGTGAAGTACGAATAACTATTCAGGCTCTGGCGAAATATTATCTGTGGGCACTTGCTGCTAAGGATGCTGATGACATCCAGACACAGATTGAAGGTGCTCAGGAAAAGATTCAGGAGCTGAATGATGGTCTTGATACACTTAGTAAAGTATATAAAGGTGATCTGTCCACTGCTTATCAGCATATAAGTGATATAGACAAGGCCGATGATACCCTTATTCAGATGTTCTCAGACGGTGCATCAGACCAGGATCTGTATGACTACTATGTAGGCACTGTAAATGAGGCCATAAAAGTCGTTGTAAAAGACTTTAAGGAAATTGGAATCTCAGCAAAAGCTCAGGCATCTTCCGCATACATCCTCGCTCTTGTCAGCGTACTTGTAATGACTTTAATCTCTCTCATAGTTGTTATTTATGCGATTATGTACTCATCAAAAGCAAGGAAAGCTCTTACAAAGAGCATACTTGATCCTATAAATGCCATTACAGAAGCTGCTGGCAAAATGGCCAAAGGTGAAATTGAGATCAAAGTTGAAACAGATTCAGAAGATGAACTGGGAAGACTTGCTGATGATATCACAGAAGCCACAGACGTTATTGAGAATATTGTTAGAGATATTGATGAAACTCTTAAGAGAATGTCAGCAGGTGATTTCTCTTCAGGTTCACAGAACGAAAAGCTTTATATAGGCGACTATGAAGCAATCAGAAGAGCTTTTGCTGATATTTCCGACAACCTTTCAAGTACTCTTTCTGAAGTTAAAAACTCTTCACAGCAGGTTTCACAGGGCGCTGTTAACATGTCACAGGGCGCTAACGACCTTGCAGAAGGTTCTACAGATCAGGCAGCTGCAGTTGAGGAGCTCACAGCTTCAGTTAATTCCATTAACGAGCAGACCAAGCAGCTTGCAGAAGTTGCTGAAAAGAGTAAAGAAATGGCTACAGAAGTCAGAGATAACGCTGAAGCAAGTGCCAGAAAGATGCATCTTGTTACAGACGCCATGACAAGGATCACAGAGGCTTCCGCTGAAATTGAGCAGGTAACGAACTCCATCGAAGCCATTGCAAAACAGACATCGCTCCTTGCCCTCAACGCTTCTATCGAAGCTGCAAGAGCAGGTGAAACAGGAAAAGGCTTTGCAGTCGTAGCCGATCAGATTGGAAAGCTTGCAGATCAGTCAAGTGAAGCTGCCAAGAACACTCACCAGCTTATTGCTGATACTATGGATGAGATCAACAATGGTAACTCAGTAGTTGCTGAAACAACAGAAGCTCTTGACGCTATGCAGAACAGCGTAGAAGAGATCACAGAGATGATCATCCAGACCGGCGACCTTGCTGAACAGCAGGCTCAGAGCATGGATGAGATAGATAAGGGAATCGAGATGATATCCAATGTAGTTCAGAACAACTCCGCTACTGCCGAGGAATCAAGTGCTGTTTCCCAGGAGCTTTCGGAGCAGTCTGAATCACTTAATAATCTCATTGGACAGTTTACAATTAACGAGTAATATAATTTAGCCAATAAGCCCTTTGCGTAGGCAAGATCCTGCGTGAGGGGCTTTATATTTTGCCAAAATGAACCCCCGTCCACCTAGCTCACCGACACAAGAAGGTTTCAACCTCCTCTTTTGAAGGCATTACTGAAAGTGCACCTTTACGTGTTGTGATTATTGAAGCTGCAGCATTTGCAAAATCAAGGCACTCAAAAAGATCCTCTTTAGTAAGACTGTTTATACCCTTTTTGTGTACATAGTCAATTGCACAGGCACAGAAGGTATCACCGGCACCTGTAGTTTCTATTGTGTCAGGATTCAGATATCCTTCTTTTTTAACAACCATATCTTTATACAGAGCCATACTGCCATTGGGCCCAAGAGTTGCAAAGACAAGAGAAATGCCAAAATCTCTTTTTATCTTCTCAGCACCAGCCTGAATATCAGATATTCCCGTTACAAGTTCCACTTCATTATCTGATATTTTAAGGATATCGCAGTTACTTAGTCCGTATTCAATGGCTTCAAGAGCCTTTTCTTCCGACTCCCACAGGGGTGCTCTGTAATTTGGGTCAAAAGAAATGAGGCATCCCGCTTTTTTTGCTATATCAACAGCAAGCTCTGTTGCCTTTCTAACAGTCTCATCTGTCATTGAAAGAGTTCCAAAATGGAATACATCTGCGCTCTCAATAAGCGCTCTGTTTGCCAGGACATCATCAATACTCAGCATCATGTCTGCACCTGGTTTTCTGTAAAAAGAAAAATCTCTGTCACCATTTGGAAGCTTATTTACAAAGGCAAGTGTAGTGTGTATTTCCTTATCAAAGGTGAGTCCCTTTGTGCTTATGCCCTGTTTACTGATTCTTTCAGCAAGAAGTCTTCCAAAGAAGTCATCTCCAACTTTTCCTATAAAAGCAGTACTGTTTCCAAGGTTCTGAAGCATTGAAAGGACATTGCATGGCGCTCCGCCAGGGTTGGCCTCAAATAAAGGATTTCCCTGACCGCTCTCTCCACTGCCTGTAAAATCTATCAAAAGTTCTCCAAGAGCAACAACATCTATTTTTTTATTCATCTTTTCCCCTCACAAGTTCATGCATTATAACGTCCATCAAAAGCTCTCCCTGAGCTTTGAAACTGATCCCTTCAGCCTTCACATCAGTAAGAATGACCATTGACATAGCCTGCTCACCGTCATTTATGAACAGTTCCATGCTGTATCTGTCAAGGACAAGGCGCAGTGTGATCTGTCCCTTATTATTAGCCACTTTACATCTTCTCTGATGAACTATAGCTCTTCTGCTGCCGGAATGTTTTCTGTCGATCTTAACAATGTTCATCTCCGGATCGTATTCAATGGTTGAAAAAGCTTTGCCATTATCTGCAAATCTTATCTCAAACTTTTTATATGAAAGATCATCTCCTGTTGGTCTGACCTTTACTGTCATATCTATGCATCTTCCCTCAATGCTTGAAAGTGATGCGCTGTCAGATATAAGAACATTCTGTCTGCTTATTCTTTTTCCGTAGTAATTCTCTATTTCTCTAGCAGGCTTCTGCATAAGTTTGTTGTTCTCAAGCCAGATTTCCCTTGGGAAGCTCATCTGTCCAAACCATGGGAAATCATCGCGTCTGATACCGCATGTATCCCAGTTCTGCATCCAGCCGATCATGATCCTTCTGCCATCAGCAGCAAGAATTGTCTGTGGTGCATAAAAATCAATTCCATAGTCTATTGCCTGAAAATTTTCTTCGCAGTAATCGCCATCATCATCCAAATGGCCAATTACGCACAAAGTCCCATTACCATTGTGGAATTCAAGTTCCTCAGGAAGCATATCCTGTGGGCTTGTCATAAGAAGTTGTTTGCCATCAAGTTCAAAATAGTCAGGGCATTCCCACATTACACCGAATCTGCGGTTGTTCTTTATGACAAGTTTGTCATATTCCCAATGGATTCCATCCTCACTCACATACTTGAGGATCTGTCCATCTTTATCTTCTGTCTTATTACCTACTACAAGGTAGTACTTACCATTTTCTCTCCAAACCTTAGGATCTCTGAAATCATACTTTCCTGCACCCTCAGGCAAGGTGGTGCTGTCAATAACAGGGTTGTTTTCATACTTTTTGTAGTCTGTTCCATCACCAAGAGCAATGCACTGAGTCTGAACTTCTCTGATATTGCCCTCTTCATCTTCTTTCTTTTCAACACCTGTATAGACAAGGAGTTGCTTGCCATCTTCCATCTCAATAGCACTTCCTGAAAAGCATCCATCTTTATCATGCTGCTCATCCGGTGCCATTGCACAAGGAAGGTACTGCCACGTTATAAGGTCAGCACTCTTTGCATGTCCCCAGTGCATAGGTCCCCATACTGTATCATATGGATAATACTGGTAAAAGAGATGGTACTCCCCTTTATAAAAGCTAAAACCGTTTGGATCATTCATCCAGCCACATCTGGGAGTAAGATGGAAAAGAGGCCTTTGCTCCTCCGGGATCATCTTTTCCTTCTTTGCTTCATATTCTCTGGCTTTGTTTAATTTATCACTCATTCTTTATTCCTCACTTAAATAAATCCTGTATTTCTTTTTCCGGCTGATGAAAGATCTGGTCGACAGTTTTTTTCCATAAAAGAGGGAGGATAAATTATCTCTCCTCCCCCTCGCCTTTCATAATGTAAAAAACATTCTTAATTACTTGTAGAACTCATCAAAATACTTCTGATAGATTGAAAGGTACTCATCAAGACCATATGCGTTGACCTGCTTGAGGTACTCATCCCAGTCAGCATCTGTAAGGCCGTTCATTACGAAGTTACTTCTGCTTGAGTTGATGTAGCTGATAAGATCTGTCTGGATAGTTGTAAGCTTTTCTGTGTCATCTGCTGTCATGAATACGTTAGGATATACATACTTGCAGTGCATGTCATCTGTGTAGTACTCTTTTATCCAGTCAAGACGATACTGTGCATCATCAGGACATGTTACGTATACGCCATAGTACTCATCAAGGATTGCAAGAGGTCCGCCTACGCACTCAGCTTCACGAACTTCTACAGGTGATGCATCTCCAAGAGGTGCGTGCTTAAGCATCTTTTCACCATTTGCATTTGTTGAAAGCTCGAAGATATCGAATTCATCATCCTCGCCGTATGTTCCCCAGTTGTTCTGTGGTGACTGGAATGGATCATACATAAGATCAAGCCAAGCACATACGAATGCAGGATTAGCGCACTTTGATGTTACAACGCATCTGCCGCGGTCAAAACCTGATGTGAATGAAGCATTTAAAGGTGTTACGTTCTTGGTATCTGCCTTAAGAGCTGCAAGTGGAACGAAGTCTTCAAGGTTATCGATGTTGGCAACATCCCATGTGAAGCATACGCCGTATCTGTGAGATTTTCCTTTTGCTACATATGTAGACCAGTCCTGTGTAAAGCACTCAGGATCGATAAGGCCCTCTTCATAGAGCTTATGGAGCCACTGCATACCAGACTTAAAGCCTTCCTGAGTAGCTGTGCAGATGACCTTCTTGTCATCAGTAACTGCAATGTGCTGTCCTATGTCGTTATCGCCGTAGCCTTCGCCAAAACCGTTGATAAGAAGGCTTGGATCCTGATCGTTCATGATGCATGACATAGGAATGATATCGCCTTCGATACCAAATTCTTTCTGAAGGTCTGCTGCGTGATCCTTAAATGCCTTAAGTACTTCTTCAAACTCATCAACTGTTGTAGGTGTCTGAAGTCCAAGGAAATCAAGCCATTTCTTGTTGATGTATGTGAAGTTATTACCTACTGTCTGGATAGCTGTCTTGTTTGAACCAAGCTGCTCGATCCAAGGAAGTGCCCAGATATGTCCCTCTGAATCCTCACACATTGTGCGGTATTCAGGATACTTATCAAATACAGCCTTAAGATTAGGCATATAGTTATCGATGTACTCTTCTACAGGAATGATAACGCCCTGATCTGCATATCTGATAAGGTCTGAGTTGCTGAATCCTGCGTTGAAAACGAAATCTGTAAGAGTGTTCTTGTTTGCCATGTTGAGCTGAATCTTATCGCCCCACTGATCGCTTGAAATAGCCGTCCAGTCAACATGCACATTTGTTTCTTCTTCAAGTCTTTTGAAGATTGTTCTGTTGTTAGGTTCTGACTCAGTTCCTGATGGATAGCTGATCATACCTGTGATCGTAACTTTGTTCTCAAGCGGGAAGCTAAGATCATCTGCTGAAACGCTGGCTGTTCCGCTGCCTGATGCCCCGTTGCCACAACCTGTAGCTATGCCTGCAGTCAGTGCAAGTACAAGTGCAGCACTTAAAAATTTTGATGCTTTCTTTTTCATTTTTCCTCTCCTTTTCCCTCTAACATTACATTATTTAAAACTTCTTTTTGTAAGGAAGTTCTGATCTCATAAGGAAGTTCTGCTCTCGCTACGCTCGCCAGAACACGTTCGAACTAGGCTCGAAAAAACCTCGCCAAGTTCTCTCAGCCTTTTACCGAACCAACCATAATTCCTGAGTCAAAGTATTTCTGGAAGAATGGGTACATAACTATAAGTGGTAAGCTTGAAACTATGATGGTTGCATATTTTAAAAGTTCTGCAAGCTGTGCTCTCTGGGCTGTACTCTGCATATCTGCGATCATTCCCGGATCAGGTTCATTCTGGATAAGGATTGCTCTAAGTACCAGCTGAAGCGGCTGCTTGTTTGCAGAATTAAGATAGATCATTGCGTCAAAGTAGCTGTTCCACATTCCAACGAACTGCCAAAGGATAAGCACTGCAATAAGTGGTGTGCAGACAGGAAGAAGTATTCTGAAGAAGAATACAAGCTCATTGGCTCCGTCAACGTCTGCTGCCTCTCTGAGTTCACTTGGAATTCCTTTGTAATAGGTTCTTGCAATTATCATGTTCCAAACACTAAATGATCCCGGAAGGATTACTGCCCACATACTGTCAAGAAGACCTAAGTTGCTGACAAGAAGGTATGTAGGAATAAGTCCGCCTCCAAAAAACATCGTTATGATAAAAATTGTGTTGAATAATTTTTTGCCCTTAAAATCATCTCGTGACATTGGATACGCACACAGCAGTGTAACGAAAACTGATATGAATGCGAACAATACTGAATAAAGTACTGCGTTGAAGAATCCTGTCCAGATCTGAGGGTTTGTCATTACTCGCTCGTAAGCCGTGAGTGTCCACTTGCTAAGATCAAAGACTATTCCTTTATTCTGAAGTGTTATGGGATCCATGAATGAAGCAATTATGATATAGATCATGGGTCCTATAATAGCCAGTACAAATGCTGCAAGAATAATATATCCAACAAGAAGAAATGTCTTATCTCCAAGAGATGCCCTTGCGAACTCGCTTTTTTTCTTGATTGAAAGTGATTTTTCCATTTCGTAATCTCCTTATAAGCCCTGTCCGTCATTGAGCTTCTCTACTACCTTATTTACTGTAATGAGAAGTATGACATTTACAATAGTATTGAAAAGACCTACCGCAGTTGAATAACTGTAATCACCATTCAAAAGACCTTTTTTGTAAACGTAGGTTGCAATAATCTCTGATGCTGAAAGGTTCATATCTGACTGTAATGCATAAGCTTTCTCAAAGCCTATGCTCATGATGTTTCCGGCCTGAAGTATGAACTGGATAACAACCATGTCCTTTATAGCAGGCCACTCAACTGTCTTTATCTGCTGCCAGATATTCGCTCCATCGATCTGAGCTGCCTCTTTAAGTTCCTTGCTGGCATTGGATAAAGCCGCTGTGTACATGATCGATGCCCAACCTGCTCCCTGCCAGATTCCGCTTATGATGTAGATCGGTCTGAAAGCTGCCGGGATTGTAAGGAAGTTTATGCTTGTTCCAAGTAGCAGATTAAGAGGTCCTGTTACTGAAAGAAGTATTCTGACCATACCACAGAGAACGATGACTGAAATAAAGTTTGGCATGTAAAGAACCAGCTGGATTTTCTGCTTGAGTTTACTGCTTGTCACTCTGTTTAGCAAAAGAGCAAGGATGATTGGCATCGGGAATCCCCATAAAAGGCCGAATATACTGAGTTTTAAAGTATTTACAAGATATTGGAAAAAATCAGGTGATGATAGGAACTGCTGGAAGTACTTAAACCCTACCCACTCGCTTCCAAGTATTCCCTTAAAAGGATTATATTTTTGGAATGCGATCAAAATTCCACCCATCGGAATATATCTGAATACGATAGTAAGAATCAGTGCAGGTCCTAAAAAGAATACGTACAGCTGCCAATGCTGCTTAATGTATATGAATGTATTATGTAAGCTGTTATCCTTTGCTTTTGCATTCATAACGCCCCTCCTTAAACATTTTACAAATGTAACATTTTCTTTTGCGTATGTAAAATATAACATAAGCAAAATATGGTGTCAACATAATTATTTTACATTTGCATCATTTTATTTTTACATTTGACACCTT
>NZ_SVFW01000030.1 GCF_015056685.1 Butyrivibrio sp.
TGAAGGTGCTCTTGAGAAAAAAATCAGATAATTTTTGCCACAAATTTTTTTCGCTCGTATAAATAATCAGAAATCAAAAATAACTGATGCATTTGAGGTGGCGAAGGCTTCACCAAAGAATAGCTAAAAGTTATGAGCGGAATTATAAAAGTTACAGCAAAGATGCTTACAGTTCATCAACGCCAGGGTCTTTTAACCAACGATTTCTTATGAGGGATAGAGCAGTTTACGTAGCGTAAGCTTTACGAAAGACGAGCTCACAAGACTGAGATATTCCAGTAATGATGGCTTTTGCTTCATCTAAACCTAGGAGAATCTCATAAAAATCAAAATAAGGGTGTCACAGTAGATGATGGAAGATTTCACCAGATACTGTGGCACCCTTCTCAAATCAAAGATTTTTGCTTTCAGAGTGGAATTGTATGCTTTTCTTATAGCAAAAACGCAATACAGGGCTTTTTATTGACTGGAGAAAGATAAAATGGTATTAATAAAGCGAATTTTACGATCGTCTACGTAATCATTGGAGAAGAATAGGTCATGAGTGAGGAAAAGAAAAAAGAAATTGTGAGGATAACTAAGTTTGTTTTCTTTTCAATTTCTGCAGGAATAATTGAAATTGTGAGTTTTTCACTGCTTACAGAGCTGTCGACGCTTCCATATTGGCCATGTTATCTGACAGCACTGGTTTTATCAGTTCTTTGGAACTTTACGCTGAATCGGAAGTTTACCTTTCAAAGTGCCAGCAATGTCCCAATAGCGATGTTAAAAGTGGCACTGTACTATGCATTTTTTACTCCTATAACTACGATAGGTGGAAATTATCTGGTAGAATACCTGCACTGGAACGATTATCTTGTTACAGGACTTAATATGATTCTTAATCTGAGCACTGAATATATCTATGATAGATTTGTCGTATTCAAAGACAGTATTGACACCGGATCATCAAGAGCCGCATGAACGCATTCTTTAACTAAAAGCTTTTAGTAGCCTTATGACTTTCGACGCAGTAGATCAAAAACGGTCTGCTGCTTTTTTTACGGGAAACACATTGCAGAAGATAACTTTACATGGTAATATATTTGTAACACGTCGTTAAATTCTAGTTTTATGTCATGCAGATAGCTATTAATAAAAACTGGCTGTTTTGGCTTAATTTACGCATTGGAGAACAATATGGGTAAAGACTCCGCATACTACAAACAATTAACAAAGACAAAATCAGAATACATCAAAGAAATCAAAGATCAGTTACCGGTTCATACACATTCGTTCATTGATAACTGTGTTTTGAGCTATCAGATCGGAACAGCTCTTGGATATGCCAGAGATCTGCTTGATTTCTACGAATATCTCCATGTATGCAATCCAATAATTGCAAAAATTAAACTGAATGCAATTCCTCATGAAATAATTGAAAAATTAAACAGCCGCGATATTGATGCTTACCAAACGCACCTGATCACTTCAAGACAGCTGAATGAGCGATCAACAGCTAGGAAAATGGCCGCTATTCGAAATTATTTTGCTTATGAAACAAGGCAGGGATTCCTTGATGAAGATATTACTTTGAAAGCTGCCAAAAATAAGAGAATAACAAAGAAAACAATTACCAGGCTCGATCAACATGACGTAAAATCCCTGGTGAATGCTGTGGAAAATTCCCAAGTGGCTACCGAGCATGCCAAAATCTACGCTGAAGCCACCGCTAAACGCGATCTGGCTATTATTACGCTTCTTTTGCATACAGGAATGCGTGTGTCAGAATGCGCCGGACTTGATATTGACGACGTGGACTTTAAAGATAACACTTTGAAAATTGTGAGAAAAGGCGGAAACGAGTCCAAACTCATGATCAATGAGCCTATTCGCAATACTTTGCGTGATTACATAATAAATGAGCGCCCCACTCTCGTTGAAACTGACAGTGAAAGCGCCCTTTTTATCTCGCTAAAGCATAACCGTATGTCTGTCCGCAGCATACAAAGGATGGTCGAAAAGTACGGGAAGAGCTCAGGTCTTAATACTACTCTCTCACCTCACAAGCTCCGCAGAACCTTTGGCACCGCGCTTTATAACAAAACAGGTGATATTTATATGGTTGCAGATGTTCTTGGTCATTCAGACATTAACACAACTGCAGCTCATTATGCTGCTATCGATGAAGAACACAAAAGGCAGGCTGCTGATGTAGATTTATATGGAGAGAATTCTTAAGCCGCATCTTTTGCCTCGTATTCTTCTATCAGGCTGTCATAGGCTCCAATCGCCTTGCCAAAACGATCCATTACATCCTCTGCCTTGTACAATCCATTTGGATCGGCGTTTAATCCCTTAAGCTTCAGATTGTAGATTCCAGGGGGATTCTCGTCATTTAAAAGAGACATCTCCTGAAGCTGCCCGGTTTTTTGATAAACTATATCAAGGCTTATAAATTCCTGACCAGCCTTGTCTTTCCACTTACTGACTACAAGTTTCCCTCCAATTGGTGTCTTTTCCAGTGTTTCTGGAAGGTTGTAGTCCTGGATTTCAAGAGCTGAGAGCACGCTTGCCAGGTTTGAGTCATGTCCGCACAAAAATGTGAACTGCCTGCCATCTGTAGTCAGCTCCTTTTCAATTTCTTCAAGAAGTGGATGAGCCACATTAACTGAAACAGATGGAGCTGAAAAGAGAACATCACAATAAACATCCTTAACCTCAGAGATTGCCTCCCATTCTGCTTCGGTAATATTATGACCAAAGGCTGCCTTAACAGGATCTGACTCTTCAAAGTACTGAAGCACAAGCGCATCAGATATCTGACATGCAGTCTTGAGTGAACCTTTCACCGAAGGCTCTTTTCCCTCTTCAAAAGAGAACTCTGAGTCTCCCACGTCAAACCCTGTAAAAACGCCATTCTTGTAATCATCTGATTTCTGGACATCAATCACTTCTGAAATCAGATCATAGTTATCACCAAGATTAGCTATAGCTGTGCCATAGATCTTATTTATCTCTTCCTCGATATCCGCAGAGTAGTCGTCAGACATATAGGTGAATACCGGATTAAATACAGGGTCCATGGTGTCATATTCTGCATTGTACTCAACCTCTGCATTAGCAACAGGAAGAAGTCCCGCGGAAAAGAACTGTGCTGTAGCTATAGTTCTTTGCTTTGAATTGGCGTATATGCGAACTGCCCCGTCTTTTGGATGATAGTTTAATTCAAAGAGGCCTTCTGACTCGAGCCATTTTCTAAAATACTGTCCCATCTCAGTCTCAAGAATTCCTCCCCTTACAGAGAGCTGACTGGCTGGGGCCGACCACTCAAACCACTTGTTTGGAGTTATTGTATCCAGTGCAGACCCTTCTCCGGAAAGCGGCGCACAAATATTGTGTCTGCTAAGAACCACCACTTGTTCTAGAGAATAGCCATCCCTTGAAAGAGTTGTTAATACATTCTCCGCTGTTTCTTCACTGCCGCTGTTTCCACATCCGCTTATGCCTGCGCATAATAAAACAAACGCAGACACCAAGATTATCGAAAGCATTCCGATTCTTCTTTTTTTATTCATAAACATCCTTTTATGAAAATTCATCAGATATATTTCTGAGTAAATCTAACAACTTCATCTCTGCAGCCGTCAACGGCCTTGCTCTTGAAATACAGGGTGTCACTCTCAACCTGGATTCCCTTATCCGTCAACTCATTTTTAATGAGATCAAGAGCATGCTTTGAGAGCCATGATGTTGAAAATACAACTGCTTTTCCAACCTTATCGCTTGAAAGAGTTTTTAAAAACTGCTTGAGATTATCATCAATACCGTAAGCATAAAGTGCTCCACCTATGAAAAGAACATCTGCTTTTTCTGAGAGTCCTGCTCCTTCAGCATCTACTGAAACTGCATCTACTCCCGCTGCTTCTGCAATATACTCTGCTACCTTCTGTGTTTTTCCTGATCTGGAATAATATCTAACTGCTACGCTCATGACTACCTCCTATTCGCAATTCAATTGTATACAATTTATAATACACCATAACTCCAATAATTTCAAGTTTTGATTCTCCTATTCTACCGGAAAGGCGAAATATGTATCTGGATAGGGCTCATCCGCTAAAGTAAAGTGCCACCACTCTTTTTCGTAGGGACTAAAACCTGCGTATGTCATTACATCACGCAATAGGCATCGATTGGCACGCTGTTTGTCTGTAAGGTCGGCGTTCTCAAAATGGCTGATATTACCAAAATAGTCAAAGGGTCCCCCCATATCCACATCACATCCACGAGCCATATCAAATAGAGTCAGATCAACCGTGCTCCCTCTGCTGTGGCCGGAGTGCTCTGCGATAAAGCCAAGGTCGAAGAGCTTGTCCTTTGAAACTTCCGGATAAAAGACCTTTTTCATCCGCTGATCTTCTATGTTTTTTGCCCATCTTACGAAATGATCCACTGCCATCTGTGGTCTATATGCATCATAAATCTTAAGGCGATATCCTTGTTTGACAAATTCGTCGCTTGCACGCTTAAGGGCCGCAGCAGCTTCTTTTGTCAAAAGAGCTATTGGCTTAAGGTATCCGTCTATTCTGTCTCCTATAAAATTGAAGGTTGAATAGTACCGTAGTTCCAATATCACATCTGGAACTACATCTGCAATTTCCACAAATCCCGACGAATCCATAGTGCCTATACAATTCTTTTGTTTTTTCATATTATGCTCCCAGAATTGAACCAATGATTATACCAAGCCATGTACCTATCACATAGCCGAAAGTTCCAACAAGCATACAAGGACCAACAAGCCTTGTCCAGCCAAGAGAAATTGCCATTCCCGCTGCAGTGGTAGGTCCACCGATATTAGCGTTTGAAGCCAGGATGATGTCCTCCAGATCTATCCGCAAAAGCTTGCCAAAAACAAAGCAGAAAAGCATGTTAAATACTACCAAAATGAAGCAGAAAACAAAAAGAAGCGGTGCATTCTGAATGATCATGATAATAGAAGCAGGTACACCTATAACAAAGTAGAACAAATAGATAAGCCAGGTCCCAACCTCCTTGGCACCGTGCATCTCTTTTGCCTTATCCTCGAAGAGTGAAGCAAACACCATTGAAACGTTCGTTATCCAAACATACTGACTTCCGAAAAAAGTATTCAGCATCTTTAATAGCCCATTGTTATCCGGAATAACTCCGGCAAAAAAAGCTGCAATAAGCTTTGATACAGTGACAACTACTGCAGTGTATGCCATAGCAGCCGCTATGTCTTTTAATGAGATATCGTGACGCTCCCAGTAGCTTGCAGCAAGGGTTTCACCTGCCTTATCAACTCCTGCATTTTCCACTCTATCGATGTGAGGATGGGTGTAATGCTTTTTAAAAAAAGAGCTGGAAGCAATGCCAAGAAGAATCATCAGGTAAACCGCCATATTCAGGTTATCTGCCACGGTAGTCGCCGAAATAAGACCTCCACTGACGTGAAAAGCATCAGCGATGGCAGTAAAATTCACGCCTCCACCAATATAGGACCCAGTCATCATTGCCGCAACTCCAGGAAGTCCTTCCACCAGATCTGACAAAAGCGCTGTTCCAACAAGAGCACCGACAAATGTCCCTGCCGCACCAATAAGGAATACCAACAAAAGCTTCCCCGTCTCTCGCCATATTTTCATGACATTGGCATCTAAAAGAAGCAATGGAATCGCTAAAGGTACTGCATACCCCCATACAATATCGTCAAAAACAGGAGCACTGGTTGGTATTACCCTAAAATTCGTTAATAGTACAGCTATCACCAAAGTTATTATGGCACCTGTAAGTTTGGCAGCCCATTTGTACGTTTGCTCAAGGTAAATTGCTAGAAAACTGGACAAAAAAAGTATTGATAAAAGTGCCCAATTATTATCTGGAGCTATTAAAGTGTTCATGACGACATTCCCCCTTTTTTTACTATTAATCACATTATACCTTATATAAGGTATTTAAAAAAAATGTGACTTCCCTGTACCAGATCAAGCTCAGCCTGGAACTTATGCAAACATCAGCCCAAATATTGGGGATAATATGATCATAATTATCGAAAATGCAAAAGAATTGACTGACATAAGAGTTGCTCTTTGTTCTGAAGGTATCATGCTGTTCAGAAAAACATCGGTCCTGACCTGAAGGAAATTATCTGAAAACGCACCGATAAAGCCTCCCAATATCATCAGGTAATAGTTCCCCGTAAACACTGATGCGAAAGACAATGATACTCCTACCGCGCACAAAACGCCGATCCTGCGGTAGTTCTTTTGATTAAAATACTCCGTTGCCTTGGCTCCTGCAGCTGCGCCTATTCCCATAGCAAAAAGAGCTGGTCCAAGCCACAGTTTATTTAGTCCAACAGCCGGAAGTTTAGCCTGCAAAAAGAACAATACAAGTACATCAACCGCACCAACCAAGCCATTAAACAGAATAATAAGCCTGGCCTTCCTGCTCTCCTTTATAAAAGACGTGCTGCTCTGGATCGTTTCTTTAAATCGCTCCAAAACAGAAGTGACATCGTGAAGCTTAGTGTGCACTTCTGTAAGTGTAAAGGCAATCATCACGGTAATAGCCCCGATTACTGCGTCAACAGCATTAGCTTTCCTGTAGCCAAGCACTAGCGCCACTCCCGCCAGCAATGTTCCTACTGAGCTGAATATCTGATAGATCATAAGATCATTTGAAGCAAACCTGTCATATTCTTTTTCAAGCTCTGCCTCTTTGAGCGTATCATAGGCAAGTGCTTCTCTCGTTCCTGATGCCAGGTTATAGCTAAGAGCACTTGCCGAAATAGCTATAGCAACTGTAAAGAAATTACGGGAAATGATCATCAGTAGAGATGATATTATCACCATAACTCTGCTGGCAATCATCGTCTTGCGGCGCCCAAACACATCTGCGATAACTCCTGATGGGATCTCAAAAGTCATGCTTGTAATATGAAATATACTCTCTAATAGCCCAATCTCTACTGTATTAAAGCCCCTTGCAGCCAATAGAGCCACCCACGCTGCTCCTCCTATGGCAAATCCTGAAACAGCATCTATACTAAGTATCTTTTTAATCTGATTTCTAGCAATTTTCTTTTCCATAATAAAAAAATCTCCTTAATCTTTAGTGTTTAAAAAGAATAAGGAGATAATGTCTCTTTAATATAACTTCAACGATATAATCGCAGCTGTTTACCTAAAAAAGAGCGCACTATCCCCGTAAACAGCTAAAACATCACCTTTCATCATATGAATGTTTATTGTTTTCCAGGTCATTCATGTGCCCCTTTCTTCATCGATTCTTATTTTAATTTAACATACTATTGTCCTGTGTTTCAAGGATTAAATTGATTCCTCAATTACAGCTTTCAACGTCTCCGCAGACTTAAGAAGTGCCTCTTTTTCCTGTTCGTTTAGTCTGATAGGCACAGAACCTTCAACGCCTCTTCTTCCAACTATGGCAGGCATGCTGAGGGCGACACCATCAATGCCGTTTTCACCATGCTGTATGCTGGAGATAGGAAGTATAGATTTCTCATCTCGGATGATTGCTTCGCAGATACGTCGTACGCTCATGGCGATTCCATAGTATGTTGCACCCTTCTTCTCTATGATCTCATAAGCACTGTTCTTTACGTTTTCTGCAATCTCTTTCATAGACTTCTCATGTTCAAAATGTCCTCTCATCTCGCAGAAGTCATGGATTGGAATTCCAGAAACGTTTGCACTGCTCCATGCTGCAATCTCACTGTCTCCATGCTCGCCAATTATAAAAGCATGTACTGAACGGCTGTCTACACTCAGGTGTTCGCCGAGAAGATATTTAAACCTGGCTGTGTCAAGAACAGTTCCTGAGCCAAACACTCTGTTTTCAGGAAAACCACTGAGTTTCGCTGCAGCATAGGTAAGTATATCTACAGGATTAGCCACAATCAGAAGTATTCCCTCTTTATTATACTTTGCAATCTCAGGAATTATAGATTTGAAGATACCTACGTTCTTTTTCACAAGATCCAGCCTTGTTTCACCGGGTTTTTGTCCCGCTCCTGCTGTAACAACCATAACTGCCGCATCTTCAGCGTCCTTGTAATCGCCGGAATATATCTGCATAGGTTTCGCAAAAGGAAGTCCGTGACTGATATCAAGAGCTTCGCCTTCTGCTTTTTCTTTGTTCACATCAATCAGCACCATTTCGGAAAAAAGCCCGCTCTCCATAAGAGCGAAAGCTGATGCTGAGCCGACAAATCCACAACCTACTACTGCTACTTTTCTTTCATTAAGTGCTGCCATAATGTGCCTCCTTTTATTTTTCTCTTTATTTCAGTATAAACGTTCTATTTTCAAACTCCTAGAAATTATCTGCTTATTGAGTAATTTACTCAATAACCTCGCCATTTCTTGAAATTGTAATAACCTGCCAGGGAAGGAATTTTCCGCTGTTTCTTATGGCATTCTCAGCAGCTCTCTGAAGTCCCCCGCAACATGGAACTTCCATTCTCACTATTGTCACGCCTGCAATATCATTATTAGCGATAATTTCTGTGAGTTTCTCGGTGTAATCGCCTTCATCAAGCTTTGGACAGCCGATCATTGTAACCTTACCCTTCATAAATTCCTCATGCATGTTTGCATAGGCGTATGCTGTGCAATCCGCAGCTATGAGAAGCTTGACGCCATTATAAAAATCTGCCTGTGTTGGCAAAAGCTTTATCTGGCAAGGCCACTGCATCAGCCTTGATGGATGCGAGCTCATTCTTGAAACCATGTCCATTCCAGGATCCTCATCCACATGAACACTGCTTTTAAGCTGCATAAACCTTGAGCCTGGGCATCCATGTCCCTCAGCATGCTGCATTTCATTCATATCTTTTGCCAATCCTTTCTTCTCCTGCATTGCCTTTACTGCCGCTTCATCGTAGGCAGGTGCTTCCCTTTCTTCAAAAGAAATTGCTCCCATAGGGCAGCCCGGCAGGCAATCGCCGAATCCATCACAGAAATTCTCTCTTACAAGCTTTGCCTTTCCATCTACAATATCAATAGCGCCTTCATGGCAGGCACTTGCACATATTCCGCAGCCATTACACTTTTCTTCATCAATCTTTATTATCTTTCTGACCATCTTTTATCCTCTCTTCAATCCTTGTTTTGATGTTGTCAGTATAATATACTATTATTAACAAGTATGTTGTTTAAACCACATTTTGATAATTTATTTGGATTATGACTCTGAACGCCTACTACAAGAGCAAAAAGAGCTCTCCCTGGAAGGAAAAGCTCTCTCATATGAAGGATGAAGGGATGATCGAATATAGAAAGAGTCATTTCAAGCTGCTGGATCACTGACTCCTCAAGATACATATATTTAAACCTTTACTCTTCAGGCTCATCCTTGTGGAATCTATTATCAAAGTCCTCTCGGATTTTAGCCTTAACTGCTTTCTTTATCTTCTTTTTTGCTTTTTTCTTGAGATGATGAATAATAACGAGAGCTATAAAAGGCAAAATGAACAGCAGGAAAACTCCCGCATGCTTCTTGACTCTCCTAAGAATCCTCTGCATTTTCCTCTTAATAAGAATCTTTTTTATCCTTTTTGTCATATAAACCCCTCACTTTCGAATTTATTCCCTTCCGGCAGTGCATTCCTAATGAAATCAATCCATAGGATTTTCCATGATTCCACCAAAAGATGCCTCTGCCTCTTTTATCATCTCACTCAACTGTACATCAGATATATCAAGGACCCACGCCAGCATTGTGACATTGTGAGCATGCTCTTCCACAGTAAATTTGGGACATGTAAGATAACTGTCTATCTCATCATTTAGCCTTTTCATGATATCTGCTTCTGATCTCATAAAAATCTCCTGATATATCCGCTGAAAAACATTTACAAACAGTCTATATACTAATTATAGTCATTTTTTCAATTAAATAAAATACATTGGTGCCATGAAAACGGTTCGGGCATCCCCATTACTCAACAACTCTTAAGTAACTACTTACGCAATATAATGTCTGGCCATTGTATTCCACCCTGGACCAGCCGTAATCATTATTTATCCCTGTTCTGGTTGCAGTGTCTCCAGAAGATAGTGTTGCAACTACCGCCGAGTCCTCATCAGTGACACTTGGCTTTGATCTTAGGTTCACAATATCCTTGGCTGTTACTGTTTCATTGCAATCAGCAAATTGAGTCTTGAAGCCGGAAGTAGTGGCAGGCTGTTCTGTCTCCTGCTTAGGAGCAGTAAGATCAGTAGTCAAAAAGCTTGATACTGCATAATAAGTGCTTCCTTCAAACACCACTCTGGACCAGCCACTGGAGCTGATACCCGTTCTTTGAGCTGTCTGTCCATTTTGCAATGTTACAACCACCTTGCTATCATCGCCCTGACTTGGCTTATCCCTAAGATTCGTGCTGTTTTTTGCAGTAACTGTCTCATCAACAGTGTCAAAACTCATAAGTGCTTCCACATCTGCTGTTGCAGTTGCCCTTTCTGAAGTATCTTTGGCTGTTTCCGTACCGTTATATCCAAAATATGCCACGTCTACATCGACTTTTTTACTTATACCCGCAACAGTTCCCTGATTAGTGTACTGCCACATAGCGCACTGTCCATCATAAGCAGGCCCATTCACAATATTCGAAGTATTTTGGTTATACCATGCCATCCATATTTTGTATGACTTCTCTATCTGTGAAGTGTTCCACTGCGCATCTCCGGCCAGCTCTCCCATTGATGCGTAAAAAATAGGCGTATATCCAGCTTTATAGATCTGATCAAGAAATGCTTCAGCAATACTGCTTCTTTCATCTTTAGTAAGGCTGTACTGCCTGCTACTTTCCTTGTCAAAGCCTTCACAGTTATATCCTACCGGGTAGGTGATCGGATACTGTGCAATGTAGTCTTTTACCCAGTTCGCCTCAGCCACCGCCTCATCTTTATTTACTGCTGTGGAAAAAAAGTATGCTCCAATCTTGATACCATTTTTTTCTGCTTCCTGCATGTTAAATCTGGCATTGGAATCTGCCTTGATCTCACCTGTAGAAGAATCCCTGTATCCGACTCTTATCATTGCAAAATCAATACCAGTGGCTGCGACCTGTGCCCAGTCGATGGTACCTTGAAATCTTGATACATCGATGCCATATGTGACAGATGAATTCTCTCCAACATTGCTGGCACTCACCAGATCTGCTACATCAATATCTTCTCCGGTCTCTGCCCCGGCTCCCATCTGAATATCTAATTCCTCTTCTTCAGACGAAGCTTCAACAGCAGCTTCTTCCGGCTGCTCTTCATTTACTGAGGCTTCAATAGATGCTGCAACCACAGGCTCCTCCTCTGCTATGGGCTCCTCTATTTCTTCCAGCTCCAAAACAGAGACTTGCTCAGATGCTTCATTATCAGCATTTCTTTTCACAAATGATCTAACCAGGAAAATTGCAGCACAGATACAGATTACTACCGCTGCAATAATGATTTTTACGGTCATTCCATCAGGATTTCTTTTCCTGCGATGGCGGCCATGATCCCCATAATTACTTTTCATACACTTCTTACTCCCAACAACAAGAACTTATCATATACAGAGCCTTCCCCCAAAGACATCGTACACATACCTAATATACACTTTCACAAAAAAGAGAACAAGAAAAAGAAAAAACAGACATTGCAGCCGCATATTGTCGCGCTACAATGCCTGCTTTTTATTATCTTATAATGTTCAGATTAGTATTACTCCAAAAATCCATAAGCAAGGTTAACTGCATCCATTGTTGCTTCCATGATCCTTCCTGGATGAGAAGCATCACCTGCAAGTAAAACAGGTACTCCAAGCTCTTTCATAGCATCTTTCAAAGAATTTTCTGAAGATACGCCAAGCGCAAGGATAACGTTGTCTGCATCGATACGTGACTTGCTCTGATCTTTGGTGTTTTCAACTGTTACTCCCTTTTCATCGATAGAAAGAACCTTCTGTCCTGTAAGGATCTTTTCACCTTTCTGAGTTACTCTTGTGATGTAGTCTACAAGCACTGATGGGTAGAGGCCTCTTCCTATCTGATCCATCATCTCTACAACAGTAACTTCTCTTCCTTCATAGCAAAGAGTCTCAGCAACTTCCATACCGGTGTTACCGCCTCCGATAACAACAACTGATCCTTCTCCAACTTTCTTAGCTCCGCTAAGGAACTGCTCTGCTGTAATAACGTTACTTCCCTCAACTCCAGGAATCTTAGGTACGATAGGATTTCCTCCTGTTGTAAGGAATACCCCAACTGGATTGATCGCCTTTACGTTTTCTTTATCAGCCTTTGTTCCAAGCTTTACTTCAATACCTGAGTTTTCTACTCTTGCAATAAGACCATTCTTATATGCTCCAAGCTTATCCTTAAGAACAGGCTTATCCGCAAGATTAAGCTGTCCGCCGAGTACATTTTCTTTTTCAAAGATAACAGGCTTAAATCCTCTATCCCTGAGAGTAAGTGCAGCTTCCATACCTGCAGGTCCAGCTCCGATAACTGCAACGGTTCTTCCTTCGCCATTCTTATTAACTGTGCCAAACTCTACTTCTCTACCGCAGCGAGGATTTACAGTACATTTAATGTGACCATTTGCTCCAATTGCACCAAAGCAGTTAAGGCATCCGATACAACGGTTGATCTCTGCCTCTTTTCCGCACTCAGCTTTTTTAGCCCAAGCAGGATCAGCAAGGTTTCCTCTTGCGATACCAATAAAGTCACATACGCCTTCCTCAAGAAGTGCCTCTGCAACTGAAGGCTCTTTTATATTGTTTACAGCAATAACAGGAATGCTTACTTCTTTCCTGATTGCAGTAGCAAGATGCTTTTTCCAGCCCTGTGCAAAAGAAGCTGGCTCAACAATAGTTGTAGATGATTCATAGATTCCGCTTGAAACATTGATAACGTTGATTCCACATTTCTCAAGACGCTTTGCAATCTCAATCGTATCTTCAAGCTTAAGTCCGCCTTCAACAAACTCATCTGCACTGATACGAACAGAAATTGGATAGTCAGGCCCGCACTGCTGACGGATGCCTGCAATTATCTCCTCCATGATAGTAAGTCTCTTGTCAAAAGAACCACCATATTTATCCTCACGCTTATTTGTATAAGGTGACATAAACTCGTTGAGGAGATATCCATGCGCACCGTGTAGCTCTACTCCATCAATTCCGGCTGTCTTTGCGATTACTGCACCTCTGATAAATGCCTTAACAAGATCTTCTACCTCTTCAGTAGAAAGAGCTCTTGGCATCTCCTGACAAACCTTGCACATAACCTCAGAAGGAGCCACAATCTGTCTTCCTTCAATCTGAATTGAATGATTCTCTCTTCCTGGATGATGAAGCTGTAAAAAGATCTTGGAGCCATATCTGTGAACTCTGTCTGCCAGTCTCTCGAGTCCTGTGATATGAGAAAGCTTATATGCTCCAAGCTGGCATGGGCACGCTGTTCCATACATAGGTTCAACTCTTGTAACCTCTGTAATGATCAAACCAACGCCGCCTTTAGCTCTTTCCTCATAGTAGCGGATGATGTGTTCATTGGTGTGTCCGTCGGGTTCAGCTAGTCCCACTCCCATTGCTGGCATAACTACACGATTCTTGATCGCCAGTTTGCCAATCTTTCCTTCCTCAAAAAGTTTTTCAAATGCCATAAGTAGCCTCCTAAATAAAATAGAATCCCCTCACTTGTCATTAATAATAGCGTGCGATTTAACCGCGTGCAACTTTATTAATCACCAAACTTTCCACTATTTATTTGGCTATTATTTCAAATACTGTTTACAGTATAATAGTATTCGTATTTCTGATATATTATTCTTATGAGACAACTTACAAATAGGAGTATTGTGATGAACGACACCCATGATTTCCTATTGGAAAAAAGGCTTCAAAACGAAGCGCCAGATTTACATAGACGAGTAACAGATAGTGTATCTATGCTATATACTATGCTAGAGTCTTTCCTATCCTGGTTTCCGGATTTTACTGATCATTCATTATTGCATAGTTTAGATGTTCTGGATTATTCTAATCAAATTCTGGGTGACCAGGTATGGGCTCTCAATACGCTGGAGTGCTATGTTCTTGTGATGGCTTGTTATCTTCACGACGTTGGAATGGGAATATCCCGAAAGGATTTTGAGGTTTTCGAAAAAGAACTGGAACCCAAAGGCACTCTTAATGAGAGCCATTCAATAAATGAAGCTCAGATTATCAGAGAACAGCATAATGAGCTAAGTGGACTGATCATTAAAAAATACTCCAAGCTCTTTGATATTTTTGACAAAGATACTATGTTTGCAATAATTCAGGTTGCAAGAGGGCACCGAAAAACAGATCTTCTCGATGAATTGGAATATCCAAATATGCAGACAGAAAACGGCGTTATCCGCACGCCTTATTTGGCTACGGTTATACGCCTTGCAGATGAGATTGACGTCGCATCAAATCGAAATCCGGAACTTCTCTTTGACCTTTCCAACCTTACTAACCAGAAAGATATAGATGCTTTTGGCACTCACCAATCTATTCGTTCAGTAGAAGTCCGCTCTGACCATATCGAACTTATTGTATCTCCTACTGAACCTCGTTTTGTCCCATTAGTAGAGAATCTGGCAGAAAAAATACGGCAGACACTTACTTATTGCCGTGATGTGGCTCAAAAGCGGTCAGACCTTTGTATCTACCAGGAAGATGTAAGGATTACAACTCTATAAAAATTGATTGCTGTTACACCCGCTTACACCACTCTTTGTAATAGTCTATTTTAAACTGCAGAAGCTTTAGCTGTTTTTTCTTTTCTTTTATCTGGTCCTTGATTATCTTTTCCTGCTTTCTCAGGATTTCAAATCGCTCTTCTACTGTGCTGTCTCCTATAATGCACAGGTCTACGTACTGCTTCATTTCCTTTATAGACAAACCTGAATTACTGAGACATTCCAAGAGTTTCGCCCATTGCATATCTGCCTCTGAAAAAAGTCGCTTACCTTTCTCATTTTTCTGAAGAAATGGAAAAAGTTTCATATCATCATAGTAGCGAAGCGTATGCTCGGAGATGTCCACTATTTTTGCCACCTGAGTCACTGAATATTTTGGTGTAGTATCAAGTGGATGATCCATTGCAAGAGAATTAACGCAGTCCTCCATATTTACCATCTATTTTTACCTCGTCCTACTCTAAGTTTTAAGATAATAATAAAATAGCGTCATATAGCAGTAAAATCAAGCTTGTTTATTATTTCTGCATTGATATTTTTTTCACTATTGACTTAGAGTTACTCGAAGAATTATATATAAATTGTTAGGAGGTATGATTATGTACGAACAACTATTTACAGAGAAAAAAATTGGTACTGTTACTGCCCCAAACAGGCTTGTATTTGAGCCTATGGGCAACTATTATGCAGAACTCGACGGAAGCGTGTCCGAAAGAGATATAGCTTTTTATGCTGAAAGAGCAAAGGGCGGATGCGGAATTGTTATGACAGAAGTTGCATCTGTCAACAGCAAGACTGGAAGAGGAAACCTCAGAAATCTTTGCACTGACGATGACAAGTTCATCCCTGGCTATAAGAAAATGGCTGACGAGATTCACAAGTATGGTTCTCTTTTATTTGTAGAGCTTTATCATCCGGGTTGTCAGGGAGTTGCTCCTATAAACGGAGGTTCTATGGCTTCTCCCAGTGGTCAGGAAAGCGAGCTGATCCACATGCCAAGCCACGAGATGACTGTTCAGGAGATCCATGACACAGTTAATGACTTTATTGAGGGTGCTGTGCGCATGCAGAAGGCCGGAGTTGATGGTGTTGTTCTTCACGCAGCTCACGGATATCTGCTTTGTGAATTCATTTCAACATACACAAATCACCGAACAGATGAGTACGGTGGAAGCATCGAGAACAGAGTTCGAATTATTAAAGAGATCATTGATGGAATAAGAGAAAAATGCGGCGATTACCCTATTATCATCAGATATTCTGCAGATGAATACATGCGCGAGATTGGTAAAGAAGGCGGAATGGTTCTTGATGATGCGATTGAAATGGCAAAGCTCTTTGAATCTTATGGAGTTGACGCTCTTGACGTATCTGCCGGCAACTATGAGACCATGAACTGGGCATGGGAGCCAACAGGCTTTGATGAAGGCTGGAAAATGCACAACGGAGAAGCTATTGCAAAGGCTGTTAATATCCCTGTTATTGCCTGCTCAGTTATCAGAAATCCTCAGGCCGCAGTTGACTTCCTGGACAAAGGTGTTTCTTTTGTCGGATCTGCAAGACAGTTCTTTGCTGACCCATTCTGGGGCGAAAAAGTAAAAAATGGTAATGTTAATGAGATCAGAAAATGTATCTCATGCCTGAACTGTATGGAATCTCTGATGGCTGCAAGTGAAGAAAACGGCATCCGCTGCCAGTGTACAGTAAATATCGAAGGTGGTGAGGAATGTCAGTATCTTCCTCTCAAAAAAGATGGAAATGGAAGAAAGGTAGTAGTTCTCGGTGCCGGTCCTGCCGGACTTGAAGCTACAAGAGTCGCTGCTGAGCGTGGATTTAAGCCTGTAATTATCGAAAAAGGCCCCGCAATCGGTGGTCAGCTTAATCTTGCTAACAAGCCTCCAAAGAAAGACAAGATCACATGGCTTATTGACTATTATGATGCAATGATCAAAAAATATGGCATTGAAGTACGCCTTAACACTGAAGCTACAGCAGCTATGATAGAGAAAGAGAATCCATATAGAGTAATAAATGCTATAGGATCATCTCCTGTTCTTCCAAAAGCAATCCCTGGTCTTGACCAGAGCTATATCATAACTCCTCCGGATGTTCTTTCCGGAAAGGTTGATCTTACAGGTAAAAAGATCTGTGTAGTAGGTTCAGGTATGACAGGAATCGAAACTGCAGAATACCTTCAGGAAAAAGGAAATACTATAGAGCTCTATGAGATGGCTGATGATATCGGTCCAGGACTCTTTTTCCAGAACCTGATCGACGTAATGGGAAGACTTGCTCCGGGCGGGTGCAAATTCTTTGCAAAGCACCAGCTCCTAAGCGTTTCAGAGCATGAAGCTAAGTTTAAGGACCTTGAGCATGACACTGAGGTAACAGCTTCATTTGATAACATCGTTATTTCTTTAGGAACCAGATCTAACGCGTTGCCTGATTCTATAGCTTCTATTTCAGATATCATCACTATAGGTGATGCTGAAAAAGCCGGAAGGATCAGACATGCAATAGAAGGCGGCTACAAAGCTGCACTCTCACTTTAATATTAAATCCCCTGCACCCTTACCTACCCAGTGCAGGGGATTTTTTTGCATGATGAAATTACTATCAACTACAATTAGCTGCCGTTCCCCGCTTTTAGCTTTTGCTTATTCTCATACATCTCTTTATCGGCGCGGTCAAAAACATCGGAAACGAAGTTGTCATTTTTCATGTCATATTCTGCAATGCCTGATGCCAGAACTGGTCCTGACCCTGTCTTTTGATTATCAAGGGCTTGACCACGCAGCTTCTCCATTAATTCATTTTTTGATGAATAATCACTTCCACGGAGGAATACCACGAATTCATCGCCTCCAATTCGGAACACAGGGCTGTGAACAAATATATTGCATAGAAGTTTTGCGGAAGCTTTTATATACTCATCTCCTGCCGCATGACCCTGGGTATCATTTATCTTTTTCAGATTATTGGCGTCGCAGACAATCAACGCATAAGAAAGATAGTCCAATCCATTGTCCATGTTAACCTGTACAGATTCTTCAAGCTCTCTGTATGCAGTCTTATTTTTGATTCCTGTAAGCTCATCACGTCTTGCAAGTTCTTTTTCAGTTTTTAATGCTTTAATATGCTGCTTCTCTCTTTTTATTTCCTCGTCAATATTCTCGATACCAATAATGAAATGAGTTCCATCACTGGTTTTGCGCGCAGTCATTCTGACATATTTAGTTTTTCCTGATACTATGAGGCGGTATTCTAAACTACAGACTTTATGACTATCAAGAACTGAAAGCATGCTGTCCTTATCCATAAATTCCTTAAGCATCTCCTGATCCTGCTTATGGACAATCTTTGGAATATTAGAAAAAGACTCAGCATAGAAATCATCGCCTGATTGATTGACCTGAAGTTGCCCGTATATGTTGTTTACTGCATAGCTGACATAAGATGAATCTGCTATATTTACATAATAAATATCATCGTAGTTGGAAGCCAGGCCTTCTGCAATCTGTGTGAACGTAACTGTTTTCTTTTGGCTCTCCTTCTGCTTTTTCTCCGCATCAAGCTCATCTTCTATATCTTTTACGAAAAAGATAAGATACTTCTTATCACTTGTACGCATTACCGTAAAAAGAGTAAACCTCGGCTCTCCAAAAGAAATCACTCGATATTTAAACGAAAATGAACGTCTTCCTTCAAGATTTTTAAGCATTGTCTCCATGTCGTAGAATCCCGCTGCGTACTCTCTGTCGTCAGCATATACATGTTCTTCAGCCATCTTCTTTACTTCGCTAAAAAAATCCTTTCCCTCAACTGGGATATTTAGAGACTTGAATTTCTGACTTTTTGCAAACTCCAAAAATTCTCCGGTTTCAATATCGATGTAGTATATTACTTCATAATCCTCTGCCATTGTTGAGGCAATATGGTCATGTATTTCTTTTTCTTCTTTTTCACCGGCTTCAATAAAAGTATGAACAAGACATATTCCAACGATAAGTCCCATAGCATAATATGGATAGTAAGTAAAATAAACCTGCAAGAAGGTAAAGACGCAGATTACAATACTTGTAATGGCTGCCGTCATATATTTGATTTTTTTACGGCCGCCTGATCTTAATGCAACTATGTAGCGAGCCCATGTAAGCATAGTTGCCAGCATAAATATGAAATAAAATACAGTGGCTGAATATAAAAACGGAAAAATTCCTGGAATACCACGATACTCATATAAAATTCCCCATAATATGTCCGACAAAAAATAGAAATTGGCAGCGAGCGTAAAATGACCGTACCTAAAATAGGCCAGTCTTTTATCCTGATTTCCAACCCGGAAGCGAACATTCCTAAGCGCATCCCAATTCAGTATTGTATTTAATATCAGTGCTAATGCAGCAACTGTAGAGTAAAGCATCCGGACTTCCAATGCCTCCTGTCATAAAAACGCATTATTATCTAATGTATATTTTAACGTAATTTAGTCTATAATTGGAGATGTTAACGCTAAAAAAAAACTAAAATAATGTAATAAAAGAGCTACCACTTGCTAAATTCTCTTTTAGCATGCCAAAAGGTCCCAAAAAGTAGTATTATTAATGTATGTAATATAGTTATCATTTTGACTTGTAAACGATTAAAGGAGCATGGATGAATACCAACGATGCAGTCAATAGCATTACCAAGGGTATAGGACAATTTAACGCTGAAGCCAGTGTCGTAGTAGACGATGCTTCTCCTTTATTTGACATATCTGCATATCCTGAGGATCAGCATGAACTCTTAATTGAGTGCAACAGACGAATTGAAGAGGCTAACAGCAAATACCGTATAGCCAGATATAAAGAGGATATATTTGCCAAGGGATTAAAAGCCGGTATGTACTTCTGTACCTTTGATCGCAACGAAAACCTGCTGAGTTTTGAATTCAACGATGAGACCAGGCAAATGTTGGGCTACGATGGAATCGAAGATCTTCCCAATGAGTTCGACAGTTGGGTCAAAACTCTTGTTCCGCAGGAGCGCGATGACATCGTTAAATTATTCTGGGATTCAATCCGCATTCACCGCGATCTTCCTGATATTACTCACGCAACCTATCGCATGCAAAAGAAAGATGGCAGCATCATCTGGGTTACCGGTGCCGGAAGATTCATAAGACGCCCCGATGATGGCTCTTTGGAAATCTATATGGGATGCTATCGCGATATTACTGCCCACAAAGCACTCAAAGAACATGTAAAAATAATAGAGGCCTTGGGCAGTATCTTCAACTTTTCTTTATATATTGATGTCAGCGATATGAGTTATCATATGATCAGCACCAATGAATATGTTGAGAAGGTTCCAAAAGATCCGGACGCTTTCAAATTTTTAAAAGCAAATGTTGCCTCCTCAGTTGCAGAGAGTTTCCACCAAAGTCTGTATGACTGGCTTGATAAGGATAACATCCTTGCCGCTATCAATGAGCATGAATCTACAACAATGGAGTTTTACAGCGAAAGTGCTCATCGCTGGTTCAATGGCGTTTTCATGATAGGTGATCGAAATGAAGATGGCAGCATATCACACATTGTCTATGGTTGCGTGGATACAACAGATGCCAAGCTGCAAAATCTGGAACAGCAGAAAATAATATCAGAATTCGAGTCAGAAATATATATAGATTCTCTATCCAAGGTTCGAAACAGAAAGTTTTTGGATGATAAACTCATCTTTAAACCCTGTAAAGCCGTGGTCATGGGTGATATCGATTTATTTAAAGAAGTCAATGACACTGCCGGTCATCAGAGCGGTGATGAAGCCATCGCAAAAGTCGCAAATATTATGGAGCATTCCGTACGAAAAGATGACGTAGTCATCCGTTATGGCGGCGATGAATTTATGATGGTCTTCTTTGATATCACTAAACAGGACCTGGAAAATAAGCTTTTACAATTAAAAGAGGCTTTAAAAGATGTTACTATCGATAATAATCCAGAAATCCGTATAACCATGAGTTTCGGGGGTGCCTTCGGAACTGAGCTTGTAGGCAACCTGATCAAAGCTGCAGATAAGGCACTCTATGAATCTAAAAAGGTTCGAAATACATATACCGTGATTGAAATATAAGAGAAAGACATTATTATATATAAATAAGTCCCCTGACTCTAATTGTATTTTTAGAGCCAGGGGGCAGTGTTCCTCTGTTTTATTAGATTAACTGACCTATTTCAATAAGCTGCTTTAAGTACAGCAGACCTATAAATCCGTTCTTATCAACGTATTTTGAAAGATCTGTTCCCTTTGGTATGATCAGCCTTGTGAGCTTTCCCTTATACATAAAGTATAATTCAATGTCAGCATCCACACCATTTAATGTCTTTAAAAGGCTTGGTGTAAGATAATCAAGTTTTCCAAGATTTATACCAATTCTTCCTGTATCAGTAACAAATACCTTGTCTGTGATCTGATTGCCCTGTCCATCAACGATGGAATCGCTGATATATCTGCCAATCTTTATATCTCCACTCAGATTGTCCTTTTGTAATAAAGAAATGGCGCCAGGAGTAGCATTCCCTGATGTGCTGTCTTTATTGATCTTCTTTAATGTATCAGCATTTATCTTGTCTAAAAGTTCCAGAGCATCATCCAGGTCTTCTTTTACTTCCTTCTCGGTTTCAACATAGTCCCTTACAGTAGTTCCGTCATCTTCAATAGGCTCATCAATCTCATCCCAGAAATCATCGTCATCTTCATAGTCCTCATACCAGTCGTCGTCATAATCCTCATCGTCATCATCACCGACATAATTCCAACGGGCATAAAGCTTATAGATGCCTGTGAAATCTGAATCTGCTGTGACTAATGTTCCTCCGTCAGGAGCAGTATACCATCCTGCAAATTCATAGTCTTCCATAGACGGTGTTATAAGTTTTCCTGCCTTAAACTGCTCAACTGTAAGAGTATTTCTGACAATTTCATAATCGTCTCCCATGTAGAGATTAATTGTATGGAACTGCCACTTTGAATCATTTGGAATATTGTTGTCCTGGGTCATTGATAGCTGCACTTCAGCAAAAGCGCTTATAAGTTGCTTAGAAGCAAAACTCATAATTGAGCTCTTATTAAAGCCCGGAAGAGTATTTATAACATCCAAAATGGCTGCAGGGGAATTCATCGTTCCAGTAATTCCATTAAACCCCATAATGTACAGGGATGTAGCGGATGTAACATCTGTAATACTTGCTATTGTTTTCTGGCCCTCAGCAACTATAGGAGTTGCAAGAATCCTCGATAGAATAGGATATTTCCAGGAATTCTGATTGCTCGCTTCTACAATGGCTCCCCATAAAGCGTCATTGAGGTAGTTCTCAAATATACTGCTCTTCAGCAGTTCCTGATATTTTGCTCGCTTTTCTGTCTGAACAGCCCCTTCGTCGCCTCTTGCAAATGCCTGCTGGGCATCAATGGCAATATTCATTCCGGTTGATGTTGGATCTTTTTCATCAATAGGTTTTGATAGCGCATTTACAAGTGCATTGGATAAAAGAGTAACTACTTCCTTTTGAATTGGTGAACTCTTGTAATTACTTTCCTTCCATCCATCAACATTAAGATAATTGTTAATGGCTGTAACCATCTTATTAACACCACCGGAAAGGGCAGTAAGATTTACCTTAAGAGTACCTCTCTCTTCAGCAGTGCTGTCTTTTATAGAAATATCATACTTTATAATGCTGTCTTCACTGCCGTCACTTGTTCTATTTGCAGTAATCGAAATAGGAATCTCAAATAAAGTAAAATCAGTAGCAAACTTATAATTCTTTCTGGCTAGCTCGATGCTCTGATCAAGGGCATAATCCCCCAGTGAATCCTCGGTGTACTTTATCATATTCTTAAGGTACGCCTCAGTTCCTCCCGGAGTCTCTGTTATAGAGTAAGCTATCTCTCTTGCGAAATAATCAATAAACGATCCTATGCTTTCCTGCCTGATTCCAGACTTATCATAGCTGTAATCCTGCATACTACCCTGATAATCATCGTCAAATTTTTTTACAGTACCACCTGTTGAAACACTCCAGTTGGCGGTGTCCACATCCCCAAAATCCTTGTCTATGAATGACGTATCGATTGAGAAATTGTACACCGCATCTTTTCCGCTACCTGTTATATCAATATTTACCTGCCTCCAGGCAACCGGGTAAGCACAAAGAGCTGCTGTCTGAATGTCGTAGAGAACATTTCCGCTTTCAGATACGTACTTTGCAATATCATTTGCGTGAGAATGTCCTGTAAGGACTGCAGACATACCGGCATCAGCCAGGGCAGCTGAAACCTGCTCATGGTTACCTATGATATATTCTGACATGTACGCTTGAGTAACCTTAGTATCTATAGAGCAGTGCGGAATTATTGAATGATGGCACATTCCGAGAACAAGATTTCCTTTCTCTTTAGCCGCCTGAGTCTGCTCAACCACCCACTTCAAAAGACCATCAGAAACGAATCCCGCAGTTTTCTGTGCGTTTCCATATCTTGAGTTAACTAGATCCTCATAGCTGTAGATGCCTGTATCCATGACTACAAGCGTAACTCCGTCCGCTATTTCCGTAGCATAGGAAAGTCCGCCGTGATTTTGTGCAATAGATGGATCATCACCCTGAGGATTATAGACTGTTCTTGTTCCACCCTCACAGTGATCATTTTCTCCGTATCCAAGTCCCGCAAATACTGTTTTGAAGTCTTCCGGTCCAATTCGCTGAGCCTTGGCAATCTCCTCTGGCGTCAAATCAGCAGCATAAGAATTATTGATGTCATGGTTTCCGTTGACAACATAGATGCCAACATCCTCCATGCCCTCTTTGCTCTTTAACGCATTCAGTTTATCTGCAAGAGCCTGAGCTCCCGAGTATTCACCATTACTTGTAAGATCGCCGCAGATCAAAAGACAATCCGGATCAAATTCAGTAACCTGATCCAGTGAGACATTGATGATGCTGTCAATTTCTTCCAGCATTCTCATTTCAGTTACGGCTGTTGTATCCATGTTCTGAATACCATTGCCCTGCTTCTGATCATTAGAAACATAATGGGTATCAGACAGGATTGCAATTGAAATATGCTGTGTTGCAGGCTGACCATTATCCAGTTCCTCAGAAGGACCTGCTTTTACAAGCTGCTGAGGCTGAGCAGTCTCGCCACCACTAGAATCTGACGTAGCTGCTTCAGTCGTTGTAGTTTCTGGTGTTTCTGGTGTCTCTGTTTCAGTGGTAGTATCAGGAGTAGCAGCCGTTCCTAGCGTCATCATCCTTGGGGCCGCACTTCTGAGCATCATAGTAGTTACAGGTGTATCGCCTTCACCTGCTTCATCGGTAGCTACATTCTCTAGGCCAGGCTGGACTTCACTTACATCCAGCTCAACTGTATCTTTTTCCACTACTTCCTGAATGTCTGTCTTCTCTTCGCTCTTTACTTCTTCAGGCGCAGTTTCGCTTGTTTCTTCAGACTCTATTTCTTCGGACTTCTTTTCACCTGTCTCTTCGTCCTTTATTTCTTCGGACGCCTTATTGTCTGTATCTTCATCCTTTATCTCTTCAGCTTTATTCTCTTCAACAGACTTATCATCTGAACCTGCATCTTTATTTTCAGGCAGAGTATCATTTTGCTCAGCTGGAATGATATTCTCAATATTACTTACATTTTCATCCTGTTCATCGGCAGAATCATCCTGCTTTTCTTCATCATCAGATGGGCCGTTGTCCTCATCCACATCACCTATGTTATCTTCATTATTATCTTCATCCACATCATTGGCATATCCGACAACAGAAGCTCCTATGAACATTCCCCAGGACACTGCCACCGCCATAGTCATTTTTGCAGCTGTTTTTTTCTTCATAAGCAATCCCTTTCATACAAAATCAATAGCACATACCCATCAAAAATATTATCGACTTTTAGAAAGGGATTACTTATGTTTAATTAATTAAATATTTCTTAAATACGATCAGTTGGAAATATACATTGGCATTAGTTGCATCGGGAAAAGCTGTCAACCATTTCCTGAAGCTCAACATATCTGTCCATTTTGCGTTCTATTTCAGCATCAACTTCCTCTTTTTCCCTTGTCAAAGCAACAAGTTTTGGATAGTCCGTAGCAGCAGCTACTATCTGTGCTTCCAGGTCAGCACTCTTTTCCTCGAGCTTTTCAATTTCTGATTCTATACTATCGTACTCTTTCTGCTCGTTATAGGAGAGCTTGGTTTTCTCACGCGGCGCACGATACTGGGCTTTAGAGGCTTTTAGTTCAGCCTGAGAAACAGATTTCTCACTGGTAGAAACTTCTGTCTGCTTCTTGTGCACCAGATAATCTGAATAACCGCCCTCGCTCTGATAGAGGCTTCCATCTGCTTCAAATGCAAAAATCCTTGTGACAACACGATCCAAAAAGTACCTGTCATGGCTGACAGTAATGATTATCCCGGCAAATCCGTCAAGATAATCTTCCAATATTCTAAGAGTCTGTATATCGAGGTCATTAGTAGGCTCATCCAAAATGATCACATTGGGCTGCTCCATCAGTACTCTCAAAAGGTAAAGTCTTCTCTTTTCACCGCCTGAAAGCTTGGATATTGGAGCATATTGCATATCCGGGCTAAAAAGAAATCTCTCGCACATAACAGATGCAGAAACCAGTCCCTCTGCTGTTCTGATAAATTCAGCAGTATCTTTTATGTAATCAATTACTCTTTTGCTCTCGTCCAAAGCCTCATTTTCCTGGCCAAAATATCCAATCTTTATGGTCTGACCGATTTCTACTGTGCCACTGTCAGGCGTCACAGTTCCAACAATAGTCTTTAAAAGAGTCGACTTTCCGCATCCATTTGGTCCTATGATCCCGATTCTGTCGAGCTTATTGAAGGTATAGGAAAAATCCCTGAAAAGAGTTTTTCCTTCATAGGACTTTGAAATATTGTCAATTATTATTGTCTTATTTCCCATTCTGCTTGGAAGTGAGCTAAGTTCAACCTGTCTCTCCTCCTCAGGGCGCTGTCTGTCCCGAAGTTCCTCAAAGCGCTGAATATGAGCCTTCTGCTTGGTAGATCGTGCTCTTGCGCCTCTCAGCATCCAGGCAAGATCTTTCCGATAAAGAGCCTGAGCTTTTCGCTCAGCAGCCTGCTCATAGTCAAGCCTCTGCTGTTTAAGCTCCAAAAAGCCTGAATAATTGGCCTCATACCTATAGGCACTTCCTTTATCTATCTCAAGGATCTGGTTTGTAACTTCATCAAGAAAATACCTGTCATGGGTGATCATAAGAAGCGCACCGCGAAAATGCTGAAGATACTCTTCGAGCCACTCTATCATATCAGAATCAAGATGGTTTGTAGGCTCATCCAGTATCAAAAGATCTGACGGCGTCATGATAGCCGCTACTAGTGCAGCTCTTTTTTTCTGACCACCCGATAATATAGAAGGATCACACTCCGGATCATCTATGCCAAACTTGGCAAGATTAGCCTTTATCTCACCCATTTTATCCCAATGATCTCCACCATCATAGATCGTATCAGTTATATTCTCCAAAAGAGTCTTGTTCATATCAAATACAGGATTCTGCGGAAGATATGAGATCCTAAGACCGTTATTAACTACAACCTGTCCGCTATCCGGTTCCACTTTCCCTGCCACGATCGCCAGGAGCGTTGATTTACCTGTTCCGTTAGTTCCTACCACGCCAATCTTGTCAGTGTCATTTATTCCAACAGAAATACCGCTAAGAACCGGTTTTGACATGTATGTTTTTGATATGTTTTCAACATTTAAAATGTTCATAAAAAAGCCTCTGTTTCTTTTACTAATTCTATAAGATACACCTCATATTACTGAATCTCAAACCTAAAGTCCATAAGAAATCAAACCTTGACTCTAAAAAAAAAAATGGCGTATAATCTGCAATTAGCGTTTATAAAAGGAGGATAATAAACAAATGGATACGATTCAGATACTTAGAGATCTTGTGATCATAATAGTAAGTGCAAAGTTCTTTGGACTTATTGCAAGAAAGCTTCACGCACCGCAGGTTGCCGGTGAGATCATAGCAGGTCTCCTTATAGGACCTACACTTTTTAACCTTGTGGAAGCCGGGGACTTCCTCTCAGGAATGGCTGAGATTGGTGTAATACTGCTTATGTTCAGCGCAGGTCTTGAAACAGACATAGACAAGCTCAAAAAATCAGGTGTAAAGGCAACAATCCTTGCATGCACAGGTGTTGTTGTTCCTCTTGCCTTCGGTACTATTTTGTACATGGCATTTTACGGATTTGCCGCTCCCGGATCTACTGAATTTACAAAAGCTCTTTTCATAGGAACTATCCTTACAGCTACTTCCGTTAGTATAACAGTTCAGGTGTTAAAAGAACTTGGAAAGATCTCCACTGACGTGGGAACAACAATCATGAGTGCAGCGATCATCGATGATGTAATAGGAATCGTCGTACTTACAGCTGTTCTTGGTCTTAAAGACCCTAATGCAAACCTCGCTGCCGTATGTATCAAGACAGTAGCTTTCTTTGCTCTTTCTGTAGTGATTGGAATTGTGATCTTCAAGATCATGAAGAAAATGGAGCAGAGATGGCCTCATAATAGAAGAATCCCGATCCTTGGCCTTGCTCTTGCCTTTGCAATGGCCTATGTTGCTGATAAGTACTTTGGTGTAGCCGATATCACAGGCGCTTATGTTGCCGGTATCATATTGAGCTCTTTGAAAACATCAGATTACATCGACAGAAAGATGGATATCAATTCTTACATGATCTTTGGTCCTGTATTCTTCGCCAGTGTAGGACTTCAGACTAATTTAAGAACTGTAGACATGACAATTCTTGCATTTTCACTTGCCTTTGTTATTGTCGGACTTCTTGGCAAAGTTATAGGTTGTGGAATTGTCGCTAAATGCCTCAAATATAACACTTCAGATGCATTGAAGATCGGTGTTGGTATGATGACAAGAGGTGAAGTTGCCCTTATCGTAGCACAGCGTGGTCTTAAAGCTGAGATTGTTGATAGCAGATACTTCACAGCAGTAATCCTGCTCATTATATTGAGTTCAATCCTTACACCTATCATCATGAAGGCAATCTATGCTTCAGATGACCGTGCTTCTGCGCAGGGCAAATAAGATTTAGATTTTTAATTTTTTTATCATATTTATTTCACAATTTTCCATTGAAAGGGAAAACCTAATGATGTAATATACATTCTTGTGCAATTTTTTACAAAAGGAAAAAAGGAATTACTTAAATGGAAAATCAATTATACTCTTATGAAGAAGTTTGTAGTCTTATTCAGGATAAAGGTATGATAATGACTATGATGCGCGATGAGGATCTTAATAAACTCTGCCAGTTTGGTAACCACGGATCAATCCTGAATGTTAATACTCTTTTATTCAACCGTTACCAGATACACGCTAACGAAAAAGACTATAACTCAATCAAGAGAATGGCTGAATCAGAAGGTCTTGCCATTGTTATAAGAGAAACAGAAAAGGATGAAGTAGAGGATGTAATAACCGGCTATGAGGAAATTGAAAGCAAGGCTATCCTCTTTATCAAAAATGGAAACCGAGTTTTACAGTTAAATGAAACAGATAAATCTCTGGCTCACGAAATAGTATTCTTCACAAATGAAAATCTCGATCTTATACTTGAATGCCTTTGTGAGAATGACAGTTATAAACCCAAGCCAAAGGTAGCTACACCTGTAGTTAAGTTTGTAAAGCCTGTAGAACCTGAGCTTACTGACGATGAGATAAAAGACATCTTTGCCGAGGGCTGTGAAGTTACACATAACACCTACGGTCATGGATTGGTTAAATCTGTATTAAACGGAAAGATTACTGTAGAATTTGATGATTCAGTAGAAAAGATCCTTTCTGCTAAGATCTGTATAAAGAACAAGCTTCTTTCAGTAGTTTGATCTGATAAATATTTAAGCCTGTAGTGGTCTCCCACTACAGGCTTTTTGATTGTATTTCAACGTGTCATTTTATGCAGAATTCTACTCTGTTTCCCCGCTCTTTTGTATCATCCCATGTATACTTCTCGCCCAACACTACGCTCCTTAGAATTGCGACTGAGATAGAATCACCATCAGTGAAAATATTCATCGCTTCTCCCGAATAATCAGCAACAAATTCTACCTCATCTTTTTCCTGTGAATACTCGATAGATAAATGGACATCCGGCTTATCCTTTGTACACACTATGCACTGATGAATAGCTTCTTCATATGCACGGTGTATCTTCTTTGTAAGCGCAACAGGTATTTGGTTTTTCTGAGCATAATCTTCGATCAGTCTGTGAGTTCCAAGGTAATCATAATCATTTCTGCTTATATCTATTTCCAGCACTTTCAGGCGCCTTACAAAGCGGCGGGTTTTCTCCCTTTTAGGATTATCGAAAACCTCTTCCGGTGTTCCTTCCTCATAAATTTCGCCCTCATCCATATAGAAGACTCTGTTACTGATGGCCTTGGCAAAAGACATTTCGTGAGTGACGATCATCATGGTTTTTCCGCTTTCAGCCAGCTCTTTTATTACTGCCTTAACCTCGCCAACCATAGTGGGATCAAGGGCACTTGTAGGTTCATCCAGTAGTATTACATCCGGATTCATGGCAAGTGTCCTTGCTATGGCAACCCTCTGCTTTTGACCACCGGATAATTCATCAGGCCAGGACAATGCCTTATCTGACAGGCCTACTTCACGAAGACGATCCATGGCATTATCGTAGGCTTCCTGCGCCGGTTTACCCAAAAGGTCCATGGTAGGCGCCATAACATTTTCAACTACAGTCATATGCCCAAACAGATTAAATGACTGAAACACCATTCCCATCTTTTTATGTACTTCTTCAATCTTGCAGCCTGGACCTGTGATCTCCGTTTCATCAAGCCACACTTTTCCGGAAGTTGGCTTCTCAAGCAGATTTATGCATCGTATAAGTGTGCTCTTGCCTGTTCCCGAAGGTCCTATAACAGCTATGACGTCTCCATCATTTATTGTGGCATTGACATTCTTAAGGGGAACCACGTTTGGGTATTCTTTTCTAAGATTCTCAATCCTTATCATTTAGTTTTACCCCCTTCAAATAGCCTGACTGTCCCTTCTTCTTGAAATCAATATTTATTTCCATCTTATCTATCACATCTCCGAGCAAGGCCTCAAGTCCGAAATATATGATCGCAATAGCTATCAACGGGAAAAAGGCATCGTAAGTGCGGCTCCTTATGATATCTCCTATCTTTGTCAGATCTTGAACCGCTATGTATCCTACTACTGCAGTAGCTTTAATAAGCCCTACTATTTCGCCTTTGTATGCGCCAATAACGTGGGGAAGGGCCTGAGGTAAAATGATCTTGAAAAAGATCTTATGATCTGAATAGCCCAGAGAATACGCTGCCTCATATTGTCCATTATCAACTGCACCAACACCTATCCTTAAAAGCCCTATTACAGCAGCAGCGAAAGTAAGCGTAAAACCAATGACTGAAACAATAATTCCATTAATATGCAGACCAGCAAAAATAATGTAGTACAGTATCATCAAAAGAACTACAACCGGCATTCCCTGGATTAATCTCATAGCTCCATTTGTGATGTTATTCGCGACCTTGTTCCCTTTTCTGCAGAGGAGATAAACAAAAAAGCCACTTACTGTTCCTAAAATAACCGATGAAACCGTGATTATAATAGTTGTAATTACACCCCTCACAAAAAGAGTCCATCTGTTTTCTCGTATAAATGTCTTTTCAAAGCTTGTCACAACTCTGCTAAAAAAGGCTCCTATTGAAGAGTCACTTACTCCACTTCTCACGACAATTCCTGCTTTTTCAGTATAAAGATCCTGCGAAAAAGGCAGTGCCTGAGCACGTTCCGGAGTTACATTAAGGTTTGCCATTATGCAGTCCACATCACCGGATGCTGCCGCGTTTATTATGGCACCATAGTCATAGACTTTAAATTCCAGGTCTGCATCAAGATATTGCGCAAATCTCTCGGCCAGCTCTATGTCATATCCGCACAGTTCAGCGCCCTGATAGAAAGTATAAGGAGTGGCTATTCCTGAAGTGCCCACTATCAGCTTCATTTTGGGATTTTTTATCTCAGGGAAATCAGGAATTTCAAAGTCATTTTTGATAACCCATCGGTCGTACATATCATCAAGAGTTCCATCCGCACGAATCACGTCAATAAATGTATCAATCTTTTCTTTTAGCCCGTCGATTTCTGTGACAGGCGATAAACCTACAGCAATATGGACCTCTTCATCCATTGTCTCATCAAGAAGCTTTACTCCTTCGACCCCTGTAGCAAGAGCGATCTGTAGCTGCCTATAGTCATAAACAAAGGCATCTATCTTTCCCTGCGCAAGCGCCGGTAAAGCTTCATTTAATTCGATATATACCAGCTCTGCATTCGGAAACTCCTTCTCAACAAGCAGCATTGATGAAGATCCTACGCCAACTCCTATTTTTACCCCCGGGCTCTTGAGCTGATCCTTTGATGTAATAAGACCGGTATCATACGCATAAACGATATGCATAGGCATTAGCACTAATGTAAACATCAATAATATATAACTAAGGATTTTTCTCAAAATGATCCTCCTGCCGACCCAAAATCGAACTTTTTCACGTTTGTTTATGTGCTGTTTTATGTATATTTGTTTACATTTTACTACACTGCATCTGCCAAGTCTCTATGCTTGTTTATTATTTAATAATTACTTTATACACATTATTAATCTGTTGATTTTATCACTGTGCTGTGGTAACGTTTTAAAAACAGTATATATAAGGAGAGCGTATGGAAACACAAATTGTTATTGGTATTGTGATTGTTTTGTATCTAGCTATGATGATTCTCATAGGTGTTGTCTTTTCAAAAGGGAACGATGATGCCGGAGATTTTTATCTTGGCGGTAGAAAATTGGGCCCGTTAGTTGCGGCTATGAGTGCCGAAGCCTCTGACATGAGCAGTTGGCTGCTTCTTGGTATACCGGGCCTTGCATACCTTTCAGGTATGGCAGACGCAACATGGACCATTATTGGTCTCGCTATAGGAACTTATCTCAATTGGCTTTTTGTAGCAGCAAAACTCAGAAAAACCACTGAAAAGCTTGGTGCTATAACTATTCCCGAGTACTTTTCTGCAAGATTCAAGGATAAAAATAAGACTATAACGCTTATATCAGCCATCATAATTGTTATCTTCTTTATCCCCTATGTAGCTTCCGGATTTGCTGCCTGCGGCAAGCTTTTTAATACTCTATTTGGTATTGATTACGCCTTTGCCATGATCGTCAGCGCTATTATCATAGCTCTTTACTGCTCACTCGGTGGATTCAAGGCTGTATGCATGACGGACCTTGTTCAAAGCATAGCTATGACGCTGTCCCTTATCATAGTCATTTTCTTTGGAATAAATCAGGCGGGTGGCCTTGGAGCTGTCATTGATAATGCTAAATCTCTTCCGGGATATTTTAGTATTTCTCAGGTCTATGACCCTGTCACCAAGACAGCAACACCTTATAGTGCCCTTACAGCATGCTCTATGCTAGCCTGGGGCCTTGGCTATTTTGGAATGCCACATATTCTTGTAAGATTTATGGCAATAGAGGATGAGAAAAAAATCTCGTTATCAAGAAGAGTAGCAAGTATATGGGTTGTAATTGCCATGTTTATCGCTCTTGCCATCGGCGTTATCGGTCTTGCTATGAGCGCAAACGGTAAAATTCCTGTACTTGAGGGAAGTGGAAACGCTGAGAGAGTAATAATCTACATCACTAATCTTATGAGCTCTTTTGGCATATTCCCTGCAATAATTGGAGGTATTATCCTTTCAGGTATTCTTGCAGCTACCATGTCTACTGCTGATTCTCAGCTACTTGCTTCTGCTTCAGCTATTTCATCAGACCTTATTCAGGCCTTTGGTAAAAAGAAACTTGATGATGAAACACAGGTTAAAGTAGCTAAAATAACCGTTGTATTAATATCTATTATTGCGATCATCATAGCAAGAGACCCTGATTCATCAGTATTTCAGATTGTTTCTTTTGCCTGGGCCGGCTTTGGAGCAGCATTTGGACCGGTTGTTCTTCTCTCACTTTTCTGGAAACGTTCAACCCTTCAGGGAGCACTTTCAGGAATGATTGCAGGTGGTGCATTTGTTTTCATCTGGAAATATGCCATTGCCAAGCTCGGAGGAGGCTTTGCAATCTATGAGCTTCTTCCTGCATTCCTTATTGCTCTTGTTGTCAATGTTATAGTAAGTCTTTGCACTAAGGCTCCTGATATTGATATTTGATTCTTTCGAACATAAGAAACGTACGCTACATGCGCACCTACTCAAAAAGACCACTTCCATAACGAAGTGGTCTTTTTATATGTGTTATATAACTTATATGCTATTTACTGGTTATCAGATAGCTGCAAAGCCCTTTTCAAGGTCAGCTATAATGTCATCTATGTGCTCAGTTCCAATTGAAAGTCTGATTGTGCTCTGGCTTATGCCCTGATCCTTAAGCTCTTCATCTGACAGCTGAGAGTGTGTTGTTGTTGCAGGATGAATAACAAGGCTCTTTACATCCGCTACATTTGCAAGAAGTGAGAAAATCTCAAGATTGTCGATGAACTTCCATGCTGCTTCTTTTCCGCCTTTTATCTCAAATGTGAAGATTGAAGCTCCTCCGTTAGGGAAGTACTTCTCATAAAGTGCATGATCAGGGTGATCTGCAAGTGATGGATGGTTAACCTTCTCTACCTTTGGATGATTTTTAAGGAATTCAACTACCTTCTTTGTATTCTCAGCGTGTCTGTCAAGACGAAGAGACAGTGTCTCAACACCCTGAAGAAGTAAAAATGCATTGAATGGAGATATTGTAGCTCCTGTGTCTCTAAGGAGAATTGCTCTGATAAATGTAACAAATGCAGCTGGTCCTACGGCATCATAGAAAGATACACCATGGTAGCTTGGGTTAGGATCTGCAATATTAGGGTATTTGCCACTTGCTTTCCAGTTAAATTTGCCGGATTCTACAATTATTCCTCCAAGCGTTGTTCCATGTCCACCGATAAACTTTGTAGCTGAATGTACCACAATGTCAGCACCATGTTCAATTGGTCTAATAAGATATGGTGTTCCGAAAGTATTGTCGATAACAAGTGGAAGACCATGTTTATGTGCTATCTCTGCGATTGCATCAATGTCTGGAATATCACTGTTAGGATTGCCAAGAGTCTCAAGATATATTGCTCTTGTATTATCCTGAATTGCGCTCTCAACTTCGCTTAAGTTATGAGCATCAACGAATGTTGTTGTCACTCCGTACTGCGGAAGTGTATGAGCAAGAAGATTATAGCTTCCGCCGTAAATTGTCTTCTGTGCAACGATATGTCCGCCATTAGCAGCAAGCGCCTGAATTGTATATGTTATAGCTGCAGCGCCTGATGCAACTGCCAGCGCTGCGCTTCCACCTTCAAGTGCTGCAATTCTCTTTTCCAAAACATCCTGAGTGGAATTTGTAAGTCTTCCATAAATATTTCCTGCATCTGCAAGTCCAAATCTGTCTGCCGCGTGCTGGCTGTTTCTGAACACATAGGATGTGGTCTGATAAATAGGAACGGCTCTCGCATCTGTAGCCGGATCCGGCTGTTCCTGTCCAACGTGTAACTGTAATGTTTCAAATCTGTAATCACTCATGTTTTTAACTCCTCCGTTCCTTGTAATTACAGAAATCATACTCCCAAACCTTGACCTTGACTAATACATTAAGCTTATTGGACGCGATAACCGGAAGCTATACCACTTTAAAGCGATACAACTTTATAGCCCTATTGTAAATTTTATAATAATTTAATTTATACATCAGAAAAACTAAATGATTGTGTAGTAGTATAAATAAGAATAGCTACTAGAGGTTTAAGCACTAACGGGGAGGTGCTAATATGGCGATGGAAAAATCTGAGCTTAATGTAAAAGGAAAATGTAAAACTATAGACACAGTTAGCTTTAATGGCAAATATATTGACATAAATATAATAAAAAGGCGTATCATATCAGCGATTGCCATAATTGGTGGTCTCGCTTTTGCCGGTGTCGTTATATTTCTGTGAGTTTTTATTTCCCTAAAAAAGTAAAGCTGAGCGTTTGCTCAGCTTTTTTCTTTGAAAACATCTGTTATTGAAACATCTTTGAAATCCGCATAGGGAGTGCATATTGTAACTTGATAATCCGAAATTTCTTTTCTGATAAGATGAAGTTCTTTAGAATAATACAGGTCATTTTCTGATCTTATATCCAGCTCTATGTTCAAAGGCTCCATTGAAAGCCCTTTTCCATAGTATTTCATAATACTCTCTTTGGCAGTCCAAAGACCTGTATAGAGCATGTCAAGATCGCCGCCAATGTGCTCTGCCTGCAATATCTCACTTTCTGAAAAAACTCTTTTGATAAGTCCCGGCTCAAAATGGCTCTTTTCCTGAATATCTATCCCTACCTCTTTGTCAGAGACAGCAATTATAGCCATTTCTCCTGAATGAGAAAGGTTAAAAAACACATCCTCTCGCCCCTTTATATAAGGCTTTCCGGCACATTTTTCCACAATTTCATAGGCATAGATTCCTTCATTTTCCAGAGCTCTTTTTAGAAGTATTCCTGCAGCCAGCGATAAAAGCTTATTCTTCTGAGGTCTAAAAGCATCAATTTTCTTCTTTCTCTCAGGGGGCATCTGGTCATACCAGTACTCATAGGAACCACTGTCTATAATGCAATTTATATCTGCTGCATAAATCCTGTTCAAGTCTTACCTTTCTCCCTTATTGCTCCACTTTCATAGGCTTTTAGCAGATCCTTTAAGTCTGCAATCTGATTTAGAAGGCTCTTTCCTACGTCAGTGTCCCTGACCAGGATTCTCTTCTTTGTCTTTTCCGTGATCTGTATCTCAGGTGTGTTCTCCTGGCCCTTTACAAAAGCTTTGTGCTTGGCAAGCGCCAGATGATGAGAGTTAAAGATCAGTGTATATCCGGCAATTCCTGTCTGTTCATGATAGGCTTTTGAGATTCCGCCATCAATTATATACAGCTTTCCTCCAGCCTTAACAGGACTCTCGCCCTTCTTGGTCTTGACCGGAACATGGCCATTTATGATATGCGCCCATTCAGGGTCAAGTTTAAATTCTCTTAGTATTTTATCAGCATATTCCTCTTTTGCCGAGAAGGTATAATAAGGATTGTGCTTTTCTGCACATAATTCCTTCTCATTTCTCAAAAACAGACGTTCAAATGTTGATATTTTGTCCTTTCCGAACAAGGGGGAATTTGGCCCGCACCACAAATACCACATAAGATCAACTGCATCCTGCTTTTTCTCGAAATCATCCCTTGGATCGAGGAAATACGCATCATGTATCTTAACATTCAGGTAGTCCATGAGCTCTTTCCCGCAAAAGCTTCCATCTATGGTCTTCATGCAGGTAAAATTGCCCTTTTCATCCATAGGAATGCATCCATGGAATAGCAGGTTATTATTGATCGACCTGTACATAGCCCCATGAGAATACAGGAATTTGACATGCTTTGTAAGAAGCTGAGAATGGATAAAACTAAGTCGAAGTGTTCTTACAAGCTCTTCCTCACCTTCTGATAACGCATATGGATCTTTAGGGTCTATTGTAGGGAAATTTGTGTCATTTAGCTTATATTTTTTATTACCTATCTTAACAGTACCGGCACTATAATCTATCTTGTCCAAAAGAAGTCTCTTTTCAAGGCCGTACTCCGGATGCTTTTTAATGAGCTGTCCTTCAAGTTTTAACTGAATTATACTTATGGCCTTGTACATCTTAGCCGCAAGTGTCGGATTTACTGAATCATATTTGCTCTCATCAAGGATATGCATTTTAAAGCAGCTACAAGGATCATTTCTATATATTTCTGCCGCAAACATCGAAAGGGGCCTTAAATTGATCCCATAGCCATCTTCCAGCGCATCAAATGAATTGTAGCTTATACCGATCCTGAGCACATTGGCTATGCACGCAGTATTGCCACAAGCCGCTCCCATCCAGTCAATATCATGATTTCCCCACTGAATATCCACATCATGGAAATTCATGATCTCTTCCATAACAAGGTCTGGTCTTGCACCTCTGTCAAAAATGTCTCCTATTATGTGAAGTGAATCTATAGTCAGATTCTGTATAAGTTCGCAGAGAGAAATTATGAACTCATCCGCAAAGTCGATCTCTATTATTCCGCTTATTATCTCGTTATAGTAGAGCTTTTTGTTAGAATCGTTCATATCAAGATGCAAAAGTTCATCTATGGCATACGCATAATCTGAAGGCATCTTTTTTCTTACTTTGGATCTTGTATATTTTGAACTTACAACACGGCAGATTGAAATAAGCCTGTTGATAGTTATCTTCTGATGCTCATGTAACTCTTTGGTACTGATTGATTCGTCTCTTCTGATCTTACCTATTACTTCTCGCGGATAATATATGAGGTTTGCCAGCTCAAGCTGCTCTGCCTCAGACATCATGTTACCAAATGTTTCTTCAATCTTGGCCCTGATAATACCCGAGGAACTCCTTAAGAGGTGCGAAAAAGCCTCATATTCCCCATGAATATCGGAAAAGAAATATTCTGTTCCCTTAGGCAAAGCACATATAGCCCGCAGGTTGATTATCTCTGCAGCTGCTTTCCTTGAGCTTGGAAATTCCTTACTCAAAAGTCTTAAATACTCAATATCTCTCATACTCTCTCCTATAATTCCCCTATTACATAGAAAAGCCGCATATTTCTATGCGGCTTAAATAAATATCTTTATTCGATTGTTAAAATATCAACAAATCCTGTTACTTCAAAGATTTCTTTAATTTCTTCATTGGCGTTCTTCACGACCATCTCACCCTGCTTATTCATTACTTTCTGAGCAGATAAGAGAACTCTCAGTCCCGCAGATGATATATACTCAAGATTAGCCAGATCAAAGTCAAGCTTTGTAATGCCGTCAAGAGCGGTCTTAAGCTCATCATCGAGCTGAGGTGCTGTTGTCGTATCAAGTCTTCCATCCAGAGCAACAGTAAGTTGTGATCCATTAGCTATTTTGTTAATTGTCATATTAGGCTCCTCTCATAAAAATCATTTATTGTTAAGGGCACAAACAACAGTCATATCTACTCTGTCCCCTTTAACTCCTACAATAACATCCTTCGCAACGCTGGCAACAATGGACTTTTCAAGCTCATCCCATGCCTCTTTTGCGCTTTCACTGGTATCAATACTGTCGGAAAGAGCATTTCTATACTCATACAGCGACCATGATATTCCAGAATCTGCCAAACCTTCTGTGCTTCCATACATACCCATTGTACCATAGGATATATACCCGCCGCCATACTCCTGCTGTAATTTCATAACATTATTATAACCAAGAATACCGTTTTCAATGACATCTCTGACTTTGCCCATGAAGCCCTTTACTGCTACATTACCTTCAGAGGACATATCAAGCAGCGTACTCTTTTTTTCGGAATCCATGAGCGTTTTAGCTGTAAGCTTCAAACAAGCCTCATTCTTATACTTCTCGAACCATACAACTGCACTATATTCTCCGGTCATCTCTTTTAACATTCCGATTGTTTCTTCAAATATCAGTTTAAGGTGCATTGCATCTTTATTGCCAAGTCCAAGTACATCTATAGCCTTGTCAGCCCTTCCGCTGGCATTAGAACCCTGAATAAAGTCGCTGTCAACAATAATTGGATCGGTGACTATCTGTGGAACACTGGAACCTACTGTGCTTAATGCTTCTGAGAAGTCCTTAATGACCCTCATCTTGATCTTGTTTTTATCTATAGAAACAATGATGTCATCTGCAAGATTCGCAACAAGCGATCTCTCCAGGTCATCCCATGCTTCCTGAGAATACTTATCTTCACGTCTCTTTTTCAGAATGCTGTTTCTATAATCTCTTAATGTCCATGTTCTTTCTGCAGGTGCTTCAAACAAAAACGCCTTCACAAGCTGACCAAAAAATCCTGCCTGCGCACTATTCTCGCCTGTTGTAGCCACCGAGATAAGTTCTTTTTGCTTGTTCGAATCTATATTGTTATCTGCTGAAAGATAGATGTTTGTAAGCTTTGAACCACCCTCAAACCACATCTCTACTGTAGTCTCGTCCATGATAGACTTCGCAAGTCTTAACACTTCCTCTGTAAGAAGCCTAAGCCTCAAAGCATTTTTACCTTCAAGCTTAACATCAAAGATATAATCGTCCAAAAGCTGATAGGCTCTATCAATATCTTTGTCAATGTTACTGATTCTAACGTGCTCTGATTGCATATCTCGTCCCCCTTCAGCAAGTAGTCTGTTTACAACTATTATATACAAAAAAACATAAAAATAATATGCAAAAAATAGAAAATTACGCTAAAATATCCTGCAGTTTACCTAAAGCTTCTCTATGTCTTAGTTTTGTTATACCGTAAGAAAGATTCATTTTCTGGGAAACTTCCTGCAAAGTAAGCCCTTTATAGTACCTGAGCACTATAATGTCTCTCTGCTCTTCAGTGAGCTTTAAAAGGGCTGTTGCCAACTCACTTAAAGATTCCTGTGTAAGTACCTCTTCCTCGATACTGCTCTTTGTGTCTGACAGATCCTCCGGGATTTCAGAGTGAATATGATTAGTCCTGTAAAAGTCGATCACCGTATTGCTAGTAATAGAATAAATCCAAGTAGAGATTCTCGCCTTGGATTCATCAAAAGTATCAAGTTTGTCGTAGACCTTTACGAATACATCTGCGCATAAGTCCTCAGCATCTTCCGGTGAATTCACGTGATTCCTTATGTACGCAAATACTTTATCCTTGTAGTCAGTGTAAATCTGTTCCTTCGAAGGAATGCCCCCCATGTTGCCGTTTCTCCTTTATTTATGTTTCATCTTCCTCTAGGCTTCTTTTGATATATAGATCCCCAGCAGCTGCTACGAATTCCAGATCATCATCAGATAATGCCTGTTTATTCAATGAATATTTTTCTTCAACCCCGCGAATCACTTTTTCAAGATCAGGATTAGATTCAAACTTCTGATAATCGAAAAGTCGTGATAATTTATTTTCCATGGTATTACCTCCATTTCGGAATCATATTTGGTTTCACTTATATATACGAACCAAAATGAATTCCGGCAATTTTATTTTTGAGCATAATCTTCAGGATACGGCTCGATTCCAAGTACATACCGGACCTGTTTTTCCAATTGCTCATCAGACATTCCTGCAGAAAATGCATCTATGTCTTCCAAAAGACCGATATCTGCATATTTCTTTTCATCCGTGCTGCTTAGCACCAGGAAAATCTCCCCATTATCTTCAAAGTCGGCACTGTCGACTCTGTAATAATTATCCTTGTATTGATAGATCTTTCTTTGATGGAACTTATCCATATTTTTTTCATTAATATCTAATGGAACAGCTCCATATTTCTCAAAAATAGACTCTAAATAATTAAGTTTTACTTCGATCTCGTCTTTTGTATACATAGGCATCCAGCTCCTAGGAGTTCTCTTCAAGTTTACGAACGCGCTCTGCTTCGTCTAAAACTTTCTCAACCCACATGTCATCCGGTTCAAATACCCTGAAAACCCTAAATCCGTAAATCTTAGAATTTTCCATGATCACATCTTCATCATCGATATGAAGTGATATCCTGTAGTGATTGGGCAATTTCTGAGGCAAAAGCGTTGTTCTGTTTCCCTGGACCTCAGCCTTATGCCTGTACCCATTCACTATCTGTGAAAATCTGATATTGTAGTACCTAAAAAGCGTTCTGATATACACTTCTGACCTAAATGATGAAGTATAAACCCATACCTCAAATCCCCTGGCCTGGAGCTCATGGATAAGTCTGACTGTACCCTTTCTAAGCCTCTCCGGGAACATTCTGTTTAAGGGGAATCGTAATTCCGGCTCTACCTCATAATTGTCTGGTGAAACAAATAATACATCATCCAAATCAAACGAGATTTTCATCTGCTATCCTCAATTTTAACACTAATATACGAACTATCGCAAATCTATAATTGCTGTCTTTCTACAAGTTCAGCAAAATATCCCTTTTTCGCCACAAGCTCGTCATATGTACCATCTTCAACTATTTTTCCGCCATCCAGAACAACTATCCTGTCACAGTTCTTTATAGTTGAAAGCCTGTGCGCAACTACAATCCTTGTGCACTTTAAGTTATAGAGCGCATCAGAGACTTTTTTCTGAGTAATATTATCAAGAGCGCTTGTAGCCTCATCCAGCAAAAGAACTTTTGGCTTTGGAGCAATAGCTCTGGCTATCATAATGCGCTGCTTCTGACCTCCGGATATTCCGCCCTGTCCTTCTGATATGATCGTGCTCATTCCCATGGGCATCTTTTTAATATCATCTGCTATTCCTGCAATCTCAGCAGCCTCCCATGCTTCATCCAAGGACAGAGTCGGTGCAGAGATAACAATATTTGAATAAATATCTCCCTCAAAAAGAGAGCCTGTCTGAGTAACACTGCCTATTTTTCTCCTAAGAGCGCCAAGGTCAAGCCTTCCCAAATCTCTTCCGTCATAGTAGATGGCGCCTTTATCCGGTTTTTCAAATCCCAACAGCAGTCTTATGATCGTGCTCTTTCCGCAACCTGTTTTTCCGACGATGGCAACATATTCGCCGGGTTTTATCTTTAGATTAAGACCACTTAATACATAAGGAGTACTCTCGCTATACCTGAAAGATACATTGCTGATCTCTACTCCGCCCATAAGCCTGTCGACAGCAAGCTTATCCTCAGAGCTCTCAGTCTCCGCACTTAATATAGGTTCCGCCAGACTTAAAACAGGACTTATCTGCGCTGCAGAAACCGCTACTGACTCAAAGCCGTTAAATACACCCTGAAAATATCCAAAAGCAACCCCAAATGCGATGTAATCGCCCGGTGATACCCCACCATTAACTGCAGTATAGTACAAAACAATAGTGCCAATAATAGTAATGGCTTTGTTGATAGTTCCACTGAAGATAATGGCAGCTGGCGGGCTATAGCTCAATCTGGCGCTCTCGTTGTAATTGTTCGCCCACTTTGCGAAAGCTCTTTTCTCTGCTCCTGCAAGTTTTATCTTCTGAATTCCATTGATGAGCGCATAACTAAGGCCATCCTCATCAGCATCATACTCCATGATCTTCTTGTTTATTCCCGTTCTCACCAGTATTGTCGCAATAGAAACGATCATGCTGGTACATAGTATAGCTATGGACGGAATCACCAGACACTTTGCAAAATTTCCAATCTGAAGCAGGTACAGAAGCGACACAACAACAGTTACAGGCAGGGTGAAAAAGTTTTCAACAAGAAGACTACATATAGTTCCTACCGCATCTATTCTCGATGCCAGCTCACCGGAAGTATAATCTTTAAAAAATCTTGCCGGCAGGTTCAAAACCCTGCTCATTACCGCTGACTCGACGCTGACAGAGTTTTTTATCCCAATTCGCTCCTGCACCAGCTCTGAAGAAGCCTCAAATAGCTGGTTTGCTATAACTACCATAAAAAAGTAAACAGCCGTACCAACCAGTATGCTCATATTTTGGCTTTTCATAACGTATCCGGTTATAAACCCTGTGAGCTGCGTGGTCATGAGAGATCCAATTGTAAACATAAGCATAAGCGCTGCAAAAAAAACGAGATCCCCCATATCCATGCAGTCTTTCATGTAAACCAAAAGATCTTTCACAGTAAGTTTTTTTCTTGGAAGAGGTCTGTAAAAGCAATAAGCTTCCTCCATAAAAGCCGCATAATTTGAGGCATTTACCGTCACTTTTTTCTTCAGGTCATAGTCAAAGTACCTGTATCCGCCTCCTCTTTTAGGCAAAAGAGCTACCGGCTTATCCTGATTTCCAAGATATGCCAGCATAGGTCCATAAGCGTCCTTATACCACTTGCCCTCGAGAGTTATCCTTCTGTACATTATTCCATAGGCTTTTACAGCATCCTTAAGGTCTGAAGTTACCTCTTTTGGCTTAAATCCAAAATACTCAATGATCTCCTCTACTGCTTTTTGGGCAATATGACGCCTGTCCATCATAAACGACTCGTACTTGCCGCTAATGGAAGACATCATGTTGTAGATGGAATCTTCAAAAATATCCTGATCACTTTTTATTCTTTGCCTTATCTGTTCGTCAAACCAGCCCACGTTCGCCCCTCATCATTCATTGACAACAAGCTCGGTATAATAACCATTCTTTGCCATCAGTTCATCGTGTTTTCCACGTTCCACCACTTCTCCATCCTTAAGAACAAGGATTTCGTCGCAATCACGTATTGTTGATAACCTGTGTGCTATTACAATACATGTAATTCCCCTGTCTTTAACCGCCTTGATCAGCTCAAATTCTGTCTTTGCATCAAGCGCACTGGTCGCCTCATCCAAAATGATTATTGAAGGATCCTGTGCAAGAACTCTTGCTATCTCAAGTCTCTGCCTCTGACCGCCCGAGAAATTGCTGCCATTTTCATCCAAAAGACTCTTATACGCGCCTACTCGGTCCATAATGTCATCATGGATCTGGGCATCTCTTGCCGCCAGGATCATCTCAAAATCTTCAATGGATTCATCCCACATTTTTATATTATCTTCAATAGTTCCTGCAAAAAGAACTATGTCCTGATCCACAACAGCCACTGATCCCGCGAATTCATTGCGGTTGATCTCAGACATTTTTTTACCATCAAATGTGATCTCTCCACTCCAGGGCTTATAAAGTCCGGAAATAAGCTTTGAGAGCGTGCTCTTTCCGCATCCTGAACCGCCAACTATAGCGATTTTGCTGCCCTGTTTTAAGCTAAAAGAAATACCATTTATCACAGGGGCTGACATTCTCGAATAGCCAAATACAAGGTCCTTTACTTCAACATTTCCAGAGAGCTTGGAATATGTTTCCGGTTCATCGTCCTCTTTAAAAGTCGCTTCCACCGGATAATTCATAACATCTTCAACTCTCTCCATCTGAGAACGCATCTCCTGTATCGTCTGACCTGCTCCTATAAGCTGCATTGCAGGTGACGTGAAGGACTGCAGATACATCTGAAAACTCGTAACCATACCAAGGGTGAACTTCCCTCGCATTACAAGCCCAACACCAATAAAAAGAACTAAGCTGTTAGCTACTATATTCAAAACCTCAGGTATTCTGCCAATCCAGACATTAATATGCGAAAACTCTATATTTTCCTCATTAACCTTTGCGTGCATTCCTGCCCATTTCTCATAAAATCCATCCTCTGCACCACTGGATTTTATTGTCTCTATCATTGAAATTCCTGAAAGAGTGGTCGCTGCGAGTTTTCCTTCATCTCTCATGTTAAGCCTTGTTATATTGACTCTTTTCTTGGAAATCAGTCTGCCTAAAAACGCATTAATACAAAGAGTTATTATTCCTATAAGCGTCAAAGCCGGACTGTACCGTAGCATTACTATAAGGTAAAAGATCATCATACCAATATTGATGACTATAGGAGTTAAGGTGGAAACAACTGTATTTGCTATAGAAGCATTTGTTCTTTTTCTCTGAAGAATATCTCCTGAGAGTCTGTTGTTAAAAAAATCTATCGGTAGATGCAATACTTTCCACATATATGTGCTATTGCCAATGATAGACATTTTTCCATTTATTTTTAGCGAATACAGATCTGTGATGGCATTTACTACTATCTCCAAAAAACAAACAACAGAAAACAGGATTATAAATGGAGTAAGCAGTTCAATATTCTCTCCTGTGAGGAGTCTATCCATGAAAAATCTCTGGAATCCGGGACTGATGATATTAAATGCATATGCAATAACAGTAGACAGCACAACAAAAGCAACTGCCAGCCCTGCCCCATGTAATCTCTTCGTGGCAAACTCAACAGTGCTCTTTCTCTTTCCGCTCTTTTCAAAATTATTTCCCGGCTTTATAAAAAGACATATTCCGGTAAAAGCCTCATCAAATTCGCTCATAGGAACAACAATGGTTCCTCTGGCAGGGTCATTCAAATAAGCTTTTCCATTCTTAAAACCATTTAAAACAACAAAATGATTAAAATTCCAATGTATTATGCAAGGAAATTCCCCATCTTCAACCAGATCTTCCGGCTCATACTTATAACCGTTGGCTTCAAAGCCATATGCTCTGGCTGCTTTAAGGATATTTTTGGCGTTAGAACCATCTCTTGAAACACCGCAATCTACCCTTACACGCTCAAGAGGAATCCACTTGTCGTAATAGGCCATTATCATATCAAGGCATGCAGCGCCGCATTCAAGAGCCTCCATCTGCATAACGATCGGAACATTTGCCTTACCTTTTGTTACAGGCTTTTTTATAGTTGATCTATTCATTACGCCCCTCATCCCCACACTAATTAAATAGTAAGCTGATCAACTGAGTCTCTTTGTAAGATGCTTTAACATCGTATGAACCATCAGGAATGTCCACATTTCCAATTGCAATGATATTCCCATTTTCATCATGCTTAATATAGCCTATTGGCACCAAAAAATCTCCGATTTCAAGGTCCATATCTATGGTCAGGTTGCGTGCAGCAGCGCTGTCCTCAAAAGTTGCGGTAACAGCCCCTTCATATACCTCAGCCTTTCCATAAACATAGCTCTGTATAGAAGAAAAATAGCTCCACCCTATAAGGCCTAACAAAATGATCATTATCGCCAATAGGACTATCCATCCCTCAGCTCTTGCCACGTGAATATACGTAGTAAGATCATCCGGCGATGAAATTCTTTCTATACTTTTCTTTCTAAAAATGTCCTCTTTCATAGTTTCCCTCACATAAGAATACCCGTTATAGCCTCTTATAAAATATTTTATCATAAAAAAATAGACTTTTGAGCAATCAAAAGTCTTAAAAGGGAGGAAGGGCTGCTTATTATTATAAGCAACCCTTCTGTTGTGTTATGAAAAGTATATATGTGGGGTTCAAGAGTGTTGTCTCTCTTGATATTGATTATGTTATACTCCAAACCTAAAACGAAACTAAAAATAATGTGTCCAAAAAGTGAATATTAAAGATACTTCTCGTAATAGCCATCCTTCTTTATATATCCCATTTTTAAAAGATATGCCTTGTGGTTCTTGTCAGATCCCCTGTAAACCAAAGATTTTATCCCTTCTCCGGGAAGTTTATCCAAGAGATATTTACCAATAGAAAAATCCCTGTATTCAGGTATTGAATAGTCCAAGTCTATATCAACTACGCCATCTTTTTCTTTTCCAAAAAATAAAGATACAGGCTTTCCGTTATGGCAAACCACGTAACCCAGATTAGACTCCGAAAAATCTAATAAAGTCTCTGGAAAGCAATCCCTTATGTCAGCTGAATAGAACCTTAAAAGATAGCTCACAAGAGCATCCTTAGTGTTAACTCTCACTATACTGTAATCCACTTTTGTATTACTCATTTTTACAAGATAGTAGATATTTATCAAAACGAGACATACATTCATGACAGCTGTGGGATATGAATGAATTATGAAAGCATAAGTCGTAAAGATAACGCTTCCGATCGTATTGACTACCCTGAGTTTAACAACAGATGCCATAAGAAAAGAAACCAGTACCAAAGCTGATCCCAAATAACCTATAGCCTCAATAATTGTCTTTGTATCCATTTTTACCTCTTTCTATTTTTTATAACAAATTACCAATGGGAACATATCATATCAGAAAAACATTTATAGTTCAAATATATACTTTTGACACAATTACATTGTATAATTATTTAAAATTAGCAAGGAGGATTGTTATGTTTACAGACTCATTTTGGTCACTACTTCCGCCAATCATAGCCATTGCACTAGCGTTGATCACCAAGGAAGTTTATTCATCATTATTCATTGGTATTCTAGTTGGGGGACTACTTTATTCCGGATTTAGTTTCACAGGAACAATAGAGCATGTTTTCGTCGATGGGATGATTGGTCAGCTCTCGGACCCATGGAACATTGGAATTCTTATATTCCTCGTAATTCTAGGCAGCATCGTAATGCTTATTAATCGTGCCGGTGGTTCAGCAGCCTTTGGAAAATGGGCTTCCGAGCATGTAAAAACAAAGATAGGCGCTCAGATTGCCACTGTACTTCTCGGAATGATCATTTTTATCGACGACTATTTTAACTGCCTTACAGTTGGCTCAGTTATGCGTCCGGTTACTGATAAACACAAGATTTCCAGAGAAAAGCTTGCATATCTTATTGATGCTACTGCAGCTCCAATATGCATCATCGCCCCTATCTCCTCATGGGCCGCTGCTGTAACTGGTTTCGTTGATGGTGCAAACGGCCTTACCTTATTTGTAAGAGCTATTCCTTACAACTTCTATGCTTTTTTGACCATCGCAATGATGTTTGGGCTCACCCTCATGAATTTCGACTATGGCGCGATGAAAGTTGCTGAGCACAACTCAAGAAAGGCATCAGAAAAAAATAAAGCTAAAAAAGAAGCTGCATCTCTTACCGGCGCCGAGGATCAGCCAACTCCTCCGGTGTCTATCAAGGGAAAAGTTATTCACCTTATTCTCCCTATTATCGCACTTATCATTTGCTGCATAATCGGAATGATATACACAGGTGGTTTCTTTGACGGTGCAAGTTTTATAGATGCCTTTTCAGGATCTGACGCATCTGTTGGTCTTGTTTACGGTTCTGTAGCAGCGCTTATAATAACAATTGTTTTCTATGTATGCACCAGAGTTCTTAGCTTTACAGAATGCATGAATGCTCTTCCAGAAGGATTTAAGAGCATGGTTCCTGCTATCATGGTTCTTACTTTTGCATGGACTCTTAAATCAATGACTGACTCCCTTGGAGCAGCTACATATGTTGCAGGTCTGGTACAGAATATAGCCGACAATTCCGCTCTTATGAGCTTTATCCCTGCAATAGTATTTGTTGTAGGCGCTTTTCTTGCATTTGCAACCGGAACATCCTGGGGCACCTTTGGTATCCTCATTCCTATAGTTGTTAACGTGTTTGGAGGAGATCTTAACAATGAGCTTATGATAATTTCAATTTCTGCCTGCATGGCCGGTGCAGTCTGTGGAGACCACTGTTCACCTATTTCTGATACAACAATCATGGCAAGTGCCGGTGCGCAGTGTGAACACATCTACCACGTTTCAACCCAGCTTCCATATGCGCTTACAGCCGCTGCTGTTTCCCTGGTTGCATATGTGTTTACAGGATTTTTGAAAAACTGGCTGATCTGCCTTCCTATTGCTATACTTCTGATGCTTGGTACATTGTTTGTAATCAAGAACATGAAGTCACCCAAAAATGCCTGATAAATAATTGGAATTTAGATAATATAATGATATTATTTTATATATAAATATTTTTATCAGGCTGATGAGAAAGGATGGTTGACTATGCAAAATTATAAAAAGATGGAGTATTCTAGAAACAAAGATGTTCTTCTACGTTATACACCCGGACATTTTATAACACCTCATTCTCATGTTAACTATTACATCGATCTTTGTGATACAAAGGCCAGAATGAAAGAGGCCAGAGCTGCAGGTGAATCCTTGGCAGAAATGTATATGACCTCTGATATCATCGATACTATACTGTGCCTCAATGGTACAGAAGTTATTGGCTCTTACATGGCCAATAAGCTTACAGAAGCAGGAATTCTTTCAATGAATTCCCACAAGACCATGTATATTACAAGTCCTGAGATCAATGTAAATGATCAGATCATGTTCAGAGATAACAATAAGCACATGATAAATGGTAAAAAAGTCCTTATCCTGATCGATTCTGCCACAACAGGCGGCACATTAAAGAGTGCTCTTGATTCCATCAGGTTCTACGGCGGCGAGATCGTGGGTATTTCAGCTGTATTCTCAGTTGCTACTCAGATTGAAAGCTTCCCTATAAGGGCGCTGTTTACTACAAGGGATCTTCCAGATTACGCCAGCTACGCACATGATAACTGTCCTTTATGCAAGTCAGGAGTTGCTGTTGATGCTATCTGCAATGGATTTGGTTATTCAACTGTATAAAAAATAATAAAATTTAAGCATCTCTTGGTAATTACCACAAAACCAAGAGATGCTTTTTTATTACTGATTTCCCATATTTTTCATCATTTTAGCTGTTTCAATATCATTGGCAGTAAGCTTTATGTTGGACTCTAATGTTTTCCCATCAGGAGTAGTTACCTTGATATCAATTATTGTTCCCTCCTGCATGGCATTGTCTCCAATTGCTCTAAAGAAAGGTAATACTTTTGGATGTTCCTGCGAAAACAGCCCAAAGCGCTGTTGAAGTTGCATAAGCAGCATTGGATTCATATTCATTTTTGTACCTCCGTGATAAATATGGTAGTGTCAAATCTGACACCCCCTTTTTTGTTACTAAATCCTTTATTTTCGGGAGTTCAAAATAAAAAGAGCATT
>NZ_SVFW01000031.1:0-11397 GCF_015056685.1 Butyrivibrio sp.
GATGAAGGCGCCTCGGACTCTGAATTCAGTGGCAGCAGAAGCGGCTAGTTTCTAGGGAACATGGGCTCGCAGCTTTCACATGCCGCATGTGAAAGCAGGTCTAAAGGGAGTTTATATGTGTACACTATACAAGTAGCAGTTTAGGGAGCCCGAAAGCGTTACCCTTTGGGCATATAGCTTGTTTTTAATAGCTCAGCCACCTGCAATCAAACAGGTTTTGGGCTCATAGCCGGATATCAGGCTTGCAGCCACCCCTCATCATGGATTTCATCGCAGGCGATTGGGCATATACGGTAATAATCCGGCCGCAGCCACCTTTTTACGGGTGGCCCGAAGCTTGAAATCGGTCTATATGCCCAGTTGAACTTCCATGAGGGGTGGCTGGCATCGCAAAAAGTTGCTATAAGGACAAAATAGTAAAAATCAGAGGTGGCTGGGAGCTTTCCAAAACGCTATATGCCCAAATCATCCTTTTCATCTAAACATCAATGATTATTTTATAAAAAGAAAGCATGCGTACAGAAGAAAGATGCTCGCGTCATGTCGAAAAAGATGTACAAGACATGAATAATAGAATAAATACCAGATCTCATGCCAAACGATTCTATTCAAGGCATGAAATTATGAGAAAAATCTGGCACAGCATGTCGAATTACTAAGCAAAGACATTGTATCTGAGTCAAATCACTAACAACATGTCTGGACCACTATACAAAGCATGTGATACTTGCAAAAAATCTCCAAATCATGTCAGAAGCCTCTGCACAAGGCATGAAAATCGAGAAAAATCTCTCGCAGCATGCTATAGCCAGGTAAATCTTTATGTTTTCAATATCCCAAGTCTCCAGCTGATTCAATTTCAGCCGCCCCTACTGTTCCAATGTCATTTAGATAAGAAAATGCAGTAAATGCAAAATAGGCACGCTACGTTCTTCAGATTATCTAGTAGCGTGGACATCTACGTGACACCGCTTTATCTTTAGCCTGTTATCACGTAGTTTCGCAATGATTTTCTGGCATTCTACGTGATACATCTCCGTTAACAAGCCTCTCCTCACGTATTTTTTCCAAATATCTGTTTAGTTTTACGTGTTCTACTACTAATAAAGAGCAGCATCTCACGTAGACGCTATAGATATCATGCTTGTTGCTCTGTCAAATCTTTTTCTTATCTAAATGACATCCCTACTGTTCTCGGAGTCAGAGCCCGAGGCAATAAAAACTAGCCACACCGAAGGTGCTTGCCATTGACGGGTTCTGAGGAAAACGCTACAATGCTGAATCCGACGGTGCGTGAGTCTAACTACTGTTCCCATCATCTTCACCGTCGGCAGAGCCTGTAGGGCGTTTTCCTCAGGTTCAGTCAATGGTGGCGTACGCAGCCGCAATCTAAATTTTTTAGAATGTTAGAGAAGTTACTTACACATATACAAAGGGAAAGTATTCTGAAATATGCTATTTACATATATCAGAATACTCTTCCTAATCTACAGATTAAGTTTCTTCATCAATTGTGCTATTACTTATTGCGTTTGACAACACATATTTACTATCTTTAAATGGTCAAGATTATCATATATTTTTATTACATATCTTTTTCATTTTGTATCCCTAAACCACTATATGTGGTATAATAACAATATAAGTCATACAAATAGAGGGGGACCTACGCATGAAGAAGATCTACGTACTGGACACCAACGTTTTGATTCAGGCACCACACGCCTTAAAGTGCTTTGATGATAACGAGGTCGTTCTTCCGCTGGTAGTGTTAGAGGAGCTTGACGCCCACAAGAGAGATGAGGGCGAGAGAGGAGCGAATGTACGAGAGGCAATCAGAATTCTCGATCAGCTTCGAGGATCAGGCGATCTGGTTGCAGGTGTAGAGCTTGACAATGGGGGACTTCTTAGAGTTGAAAAGAACTTTAAAGATGTAGAACTCCCTAAGGATATGGCAGATTATAAATCTGATAATCGTATCCTGAAAGTATGTAAGGGCCTAAGTGAGGTATCCAAGGTTCAGGTTATTCTTGTAACCAAGGACATTCTGATGAGGATTAAGGCACAGCTCCTTAATATTAAGTCAGAGGACTTCACAACAGAACAGGTTGCGGACCATGGCGAGCAGTACAGCGGACGAATATCTGTTTTTGCACCAGAGGAAATCTTTAAGGATTTCAAGAAAAAAGGTATTCCTGTTGATAAGGTCTATTGCTGTGATGACGATGGAAATCAGTATGCACCTGAGCTGTATGAAAACGAATTTGTAATTGTAAGGGCAGATCAGTCAACTAATAAAACCCAGATGGGCCGTGTATCTAAAGGCTTCATCAAAAAACTGGAGTTTGAAAAGAGCCAGCCTTACGGAGTTAAACCAAGGAACGCCGGACAGTATTTCCTTCAGGAAGCACTCATGCAGCCTGCTGATGTAGCTCCGCTTGTAATTGTAAAGGGTATGGCTGGTACAGCCAAGACATTCTATTCACTTGCTGTAGGTCTTGAAAAGATGATAAACAGACCGACTGGTGAATATCGAAGGATTCTTGTCTGCAGGCCAAACTCTCAGTTTGATGATGATATTGGTTTCCTCCCCGGCGATGAACAGGAGAAGATATCACCTCTTATGAGACCGATTATCGATAATCTTGAGCAGCTCATTGACTCCAATGAAGAAGAGAGATATAAGGATGAAAAAGAACTGCAGGGTAAGACAGATGAGGTCTTTGAAAGAGGAATCGTTCAGTGTGAAGCATTAAACTTCATCAGAGGAAGGTCAATCCTTAAGACCTATCTTATTATTGATGAAGCTCAGAACATGACTCCAACTCAGGCAAAAGGAATCATTACAAGAGCCGGAAAGGACACCAAGATAATCCTTTTAGGTGATCCTAACCAGATAGACAGGCCTTTCCTTGATGAGAGGACAAATGGCTTGTCATATGCTTCAGAGCATATGAAGGGAAGTCCTTATGCATGGCAGATATCCCTTTCTGCAGCAGAGTGCGAGAGAAGTAAGCTTGCTATGGATGCTATTGAGAGAATGAAAGACAAAAAATATTTTTAATTGAATAATGAGCTTGATCTGACTGGCTTATGCGTCTTGCATGAGCCAGTTTTTTTATTTCATAGAAGATTCCTTTAAAGCCATCTCTTTTATTAAAAATTAATCAACATTTTATTGACATTATTTTTCAAAAAGAATATTATTAAAAAAAGAGTTAGCAATAGCTAACAATAATCATTATAATTTTCCTGATAAAAAATAAATATTAAATTGTGCAAAACCTGTTGTTGACAAAAAATATCAGTTAGAATAAACTAACATTCGGTTAGCAAGAGGTAACGAAAAAGGAGTACTGATATGACATTAAATGAAGCTGTACTTGGTCAAGAGTATGTTGTTACTGGCGTAGATACAGGTGATGATGAGGATATGAAGAGTTTTCTCTTTTCACTTGGATGCTATAGCGGAGAGAAGATCACAGTTGTAGATAAGAAGCGTAATCTTGTTGTTGCGATAAAGGATGCGAGATATAACATCGATCCTGAGCTTGCAAGCGCTATTACAATCTGATCATTATCTGAAAGACTGGCATATCAATTTATGCCAGATATTTTTTCACAGGCTGTTAGCCATAAGTAACTTAGTATGCTCGGATTCATCGTTAGATGCGTCCCTGATAAATAAAATACAATTAGTTTATTTCAGGAGGAAAAGAAATGAGAATCGCAATGGCTGGTAATCCAAACAGTGGAAAAACTACCATGTACAATGCTCTCACCGGTCGTAATGAAAAAATAGGTAACTGGGCGGGCGTTACAGTAGACAAAAAGGAGAGTCCTATTAAAAAGAGCTTCTATGATGGGGACAAGGAGCTTATCGCTGTAGACCTTCCTGGTGCATATTCAATGTCACCATTTACATCAGAGGAGAGCATCACAAGCGGTTACGTTAAAAATGAGCATCCTGATGCAATCATAAATATTGTTGACGCTACAAACCTTAGCAGAAGCTTATTCTTCACAACACAGCTTCTTGAGCTTGGAATTCCTGTTGTAGTTGCACTTAATAAGACAGATTCCAATGATAAAAAAGGTAACAAGGTTGATGTAAAGACTTTGTCAGAAAAGCTTGGTTGCCCTGTAATAAATACAGTTGCAACATCAGAGACAGGTCTTAAGGATGTTGTTAAGGCTGCTGCAGAGCTTGAAGGAAAAGGACAGAAGGCAGCATATTCAGAAGGAAATATCGACCTTTCTAACAAGGCTGAAGTTGAAGAGGCAGACAGAAAGCGTTTCGAATTTGTAAATAATATCGTAGCAGATGTTGAAAACCGTAAAGTTCTTACAAAAGATAAGAACATCGGCGATACAATTGATAATATTATTACTCATCCGGTTATCGGTATCGTAGTTTTCGCTGCTATTATGTGGCTTGTATTCTACATCTCACAGACAACAGTAGGTACATGGCTTGCAGATATTCTTGCAGGATGGATCGAAAGCTTCCAGGGATGGGTTGGAGATGCTATGGCAGATGCTAATCCACTTCTTTATGCCCTTCTTGTTGATGGTATTATTGGTGGTGTTGGTGCCGTAGTAGGTTTCCTTCCACTTGTTATGGTTATGTACTTCCTCATCGCTCTTTTAGAGGATTGCGGATATATGTCAAGAGCAACAGTAGTTCTTGATCCTATTTTCAAGAGAGTAGGTCTTTCAGGTAAGTCTGTAATTCCTATGATCATTGGTACAGGTTGTGGTATCCCTGCTATCATGGCATGCAGAACTATCAGAAATGAGAGAGAAAGACGTGCAACAGCTATGCTTGCAACTTTCATGCCATGTGGTGCTAAGCTTCCTGTTATAGCTCTTTTTGCAGGCGCATTCTTCCCTGAATCAAAATGGGTTAGCTTCATCTGCTACATGGGTGGTATCCTCCTTATCCTTTTAGGAGCTCTTCTCATCAAGGCTGTTACAGGTATGAAGTACAGAAAGTCATTCTTCATCATTGAGCTTCCTGAGTACAAGGTTCCAAGTCTTACATTTGCACTTAAGTCAATGCTTGAAAGAGGTAAGGCTTATATCGTTAAGGCAGGAACAGTTATCTTAGTATGTAACACAGTAGTTCAGATCATGCAGACATTTGACTTCTCATTCCAGCCTGTTGAAGAGGGAATGGAGAGCACTTCAATCCTTGCAGGCGTAGCAGGACCATTTGCTTATCTTCTTGTTCCTGTAGTTGGCATCGTAAGCTGGCAGCTTGCTGCAGCAGCTATCACAGGCTTTATTGCAAAAGAGAACGTTGTAGGAACAATCGCTACAGTTTATGCTATCTCTAACCTCATTGATACAGAGGAACTTGAGCTTATCGGTGAAGGAAATGCAGTAGCAGCAGTTATGGGAATAACAAAGGTTGCAGCACTTGCATATCTTATGTTTAACTTATATTCACCACCATGTTTCGCAGCACTTGGTGCTATGAACTCTGAAATGAAATCTGCTAAGTGGCTTTGGGGTGCGATCGCTCTTCAGCTTGCAACAGGATTTACAGTTGGATTCCTTGTATACCAGATTGGTACACTTATCACAACAGGTTCTTTTGGAGCAGGCTTTGTAGGCGGACTTGTTGCAGTAGCAGTATTTGCAGCAATTATTACATATATCATCAAGAGAAATCAGAAACAGATGGTACTTGAGTACAAACTTGGCTGATATTTAAAAGCAATTGTTAGTTAGGAGTTATCATGATAGATATTTTAATCTCAATTATAATCTTACTTTGTGTTGGACTTGCCGTTTTCTATATCTATAAGGAAAAGAAAAAGGGCACACACTGCATAGGTTGTCCAATGGCGGGAAACTGCAGCAAAGCAAAAGCATGTAGCTCTTTAACAAAAAAACAATGATCAGATGTCTAGTGTCTTGTCAGGCAGATAAGGCACTAGATTTGTATTAGAATCTGTTGGAGGTAACAGTTTGAACGTTTCCAATATAATAATTATTCTGGTTATTACTGTGATCCTTTTCTTTGCTGTCAGAGGTACGATCCAGCACATGAAGGGAGAGGGATCATGCTGTGGAGGCCCCAAAGAAAAAGCTCCCAAAAAGAAAATTCCAGGAAAACCTTTGTCCAAACTTAAAGTGACGATAGAGGGCATGCACTGTGATAACTGTAAGAACAGGGTTGAAAGAAAACTTGATGAGATGGACGGGGTAGTGGCAAAAGTTAAGTTATCCCAAAAGGCGGCTTATGTTTCTTTATACAAGGAGATTCCTGAAAGCCTTATTTGTGACACCATAACTAAGGCTGGCTATGAAGTTATAAGTGTGGAGGCACTATAAGGAGGGGAAGCAGTAGTATGAGCAGTGAACAGGTTATAGACAGACTTAAACAAAACGGATGCCGTATTACCAAGCAGAGGAAACTGATAGTTGATGTAATTATGGGAAATGACCATTCTTCCTGTAAAGATATATATTATAAGGTCATGGCAAAGGACAACAGCGTAGGAATGGCTACCGTCTACAGAATGATCCGGGTACTTGAAGATATTGGAGTGATAAACAGGATCGATATGATCGAGATCAATAATGAAAACAGAGGATAACAGGTATTTTGCCTGTTATTCTTTTTTTGGTTATAATGCTACGTATGAATAACAGCTATAGAGAAATCAGATTTAAATTAAAAATAGAAGATGGAGTTATGAGAGCGGGCGATATAATGCGTGAAAGATTAAAGCTCTCAAGCAGGGAAGTAACGAGGTGCAAACTCTTTGAAGACGGCGTTATGTGTGAAGGAAAGGCTGTAAGGATCATTGATGAAATAAAGCCGGGACAGGAGCTTGTAGTCAGGATCTATGAAGATACAGACAATGCTTCAGAAATTGTTCCAAGTGATGATCCAATAGATATAGTCTATGAAGATGAAGATATTGTTGTAGTCAATAAACAGGGGAATGTGGTTGTTCATCCCTCATACTGCCATTTTACGGATTCACTGAGCAATGCACTAATGGGTTATTACAACAGGACCGGTCAGAATCACGTTATAAGAGTGATCGGCCGACTTGACAGGGAAACATCGGGACTTATTATCTTTGCCAAGAACAGATACAGTGCAGCCCTTCTTTCTGAGCAGTGTCTTGATATGTCCAGGAGAAAAGAGTATCTTGCCCTTTGCGATGGATTTTTTTCTGAAAAGCAAGGAACCATTGATGCTCCAATATGGGAAAATCCCAAGGAAAAGATGGTCAGGGAAGTAAGAGATGACGGAAAAAGAGCTGTCACTCATTACAAGGTTGAAAAACAGTTTGACGATTTTGCTCTTGTGAGACTTAAACTTGATACTGGAAGAACACATCAGATAAGAGTTCACATGTCTTATATAGGGCATCCCTTACTGGGGGATAGCCTTTATGGAAAAGAAATAGCTAATAACCATGGGATGGAGAGAGCGGCTCTTCATGCATGCGAACTCTTATTTTTACAGCCGATTTCAGGACAGGAGCTGCGTTTTTTGGCACCAATACCTGATGATATGAAAATGGTAATAAAAAATGAAGAGTTATTTTAATCCTTTTTTGATTATGTCTTTTCCATAGGCGGAAGTGAGCTTCTGTGTCATTGCATCAAGCTTTTTTCGCTTTTCTTCTGATATTGAAGACTCTTTTACCGATTCAGAAGTCTGTGGCATGATGTCCTCGAAGAGATTGAGCTGATGGAAACTGCCATCATCCATTTTACTGACACCGACTCCCACAAGCCTTATAACTTCACCTTTGATGAAAAGGCCGTTATCACCGAGAAGAAGCTTATCAGCAAGTTCTTTTGCATGCTTTAGGATCTTATCAGCATCATTTATGGAGCTTTCAAGTCCCATCTGGCAGGAATGTCTTTTAAAATTCCCTGTTTTTACGCTCACTGTGACAGTTTTCCCGTAAACATTATCTCTTTTCAGTCTCCTTGAAACGCTTTCGGAGAGCCATTTAAGGATGCCTCCTATATCTTTGTCATAGTTATCGGCATTTAGGTCATAGGACAGAGTGGTCTCATTGGAATAGCTCTTGGCATCGTCATATTCATCAGAAACATTGCTGCTTCCGATTCCGTTGGCACTTGCGTAAATGTATTTACCACCGTTTTCACCAAGGATACTGCACAAAAAAGTCAGTTCGCTGTTTGCAGCATCTCCAATAGTTCTGATGCCTATGCTCTCAAGTCTTTCTGCAGTGGCCTTGCCACAGCCAAAGAGGTCTCTTATAGGAAGTGGCCACATTTTGGATGGGATTTCCTCAGGAAAAAGAGTGTGTACTCTGTCAGGCTTTTGAAAATCACTGGCCATCTTGGCTAGAAGTTTATTATTGGAAATACCGACATTTACAGTAAATCCAAGGTTGTTTTTTACTTCATCCTTTATGGCATAGGCAATTGACAGCGGAAAAGGATGCTCGCTTGTTTCTAAATGCCTGTAAAGATTCCTTGTACCTGAGAAATCCACATATGCCTCGTCTACAGAAACCTGTTCCACAAGCGGAGAATACTTTTTCAAAATGTCGATGAAAGCGTGAGAATAGCGCCTATAGGTGGCAAAGTCTGAAGGAACCATGACGAGTTTAGGACATTTCTGAAGCGCTTTTATTACTGGCTCACCTGTGACAATTCCATACTTTTTGGCAGGGATTGATTTGGCAGTAATGATGCCATGCCTTGAATTGACATCGCCTCCAACAGCAGAGGGTATTGTCCTAAGATCGATGCTTCCTGGTTCTTCTTCAAGCTTTTTTAAAGCTGACCATGAAAGAAAAGCAGAGTTGACGTCTATGTGAAATATTATTTTTTCATTTTCGGATTGATTAAACTCATTCATAACAATATAATACGCCGAACAAAAGTTCGGCGCAATGATTCTTTTTGTATGTTTTTATTAGTCATCATTCCCAGATATTTGTGGGCTTCTTTTTGTTTTTTATGCCCCACACGACAACAAGTATTGCGCAGATGACGTTTACGGATACTGCAACTATTGTTTCTTCAACACCAAAACTAACACTGTAGAAAAAACTGTCTGTTGCTGTTGATGCATCTAGTTTGAATAATGAAAACTTGGATACAAGGCCGCTGTTTGGAAGGCCAAAAACAATACTCTGCGTATAGTTCCATGCTGCATGGGCTGCCATTGGCATCCATAAGCTGTCACAATAATAGACCATTACTGAATAACATATACCTACAGCAACTATGGAAACAATAGCTAAAGTGCTGACGCCTGGATTAGCAATGTGCAAAAGGCCAAAAAACATAGCGTTTACGATAATTGCTACAGCTGGGTGGCGGTAACCTCTTCGTATTCTCTGATAGAGAAAGCCTCTGCATAAAAGTTCTTCTGCTGATGACTGTATAAATACTGCTATGAAAATTCCCAAAAGTGCAAAGAAATTGGCTCCTGAGAAATAGAGATAAATATCTTTGTGTAAGACAGCAAGAAGAATGCAGAAACCATTCATGACAAAACCGATCAAAAGGCCAATTCCGAGGTGTTTTAATGTATTTCCCTTACATTTTTTCCAGACTGCTCCGAATATTGGTCTGTTTGAAGGAATAAGGCACCACAGTAGAATAACTATCCAATAGCCTATGAAGCTGGCGTACATCGCAAAAAAAGCAATATAATCATAATTGGTATCATTGATTATCATTGATGCAGGATAATTGATAATCAGATTTCCTACTGTTCCACCTAAAAGCATAAGAAAATATGCAAGAATGAAAGGAATAAGAATGAAATCATTCAATTTGAAGTTGTCTGTGTGATAGCTTTTGATAAAACTAATCAGTTTGTTTTCTTTTTTCTCCATATAAATTTTCTCCTCATAAAAAATGCTACTACTTACAATTATCGTATATTTGTTATGCATTATCAAATGATTTATAATATTTGTGAAGGGGAGAAAATATGGTAAAGAAAGTAATAAGAATTGTTGCACTAATTATCTGTCTGGCCATAATTGTCTATGAAGGTGTGATGATCTATGTTGATCAGAAGGAGTATCAGGTTGCTTCTGATGAATACGACGAGATAAGAAGTGTGGCTGTCGATTATATTCCGGAAGATGAAGCGGAGATAGTCGATTATCCTGTGCTTAATATCAACTTCGGTAAGCTCGAAGAGATAAATCCTGACGTCACTGCCTGGATTTATTTTCCGTGTCTTGAAATAAGTTATCCTGTGGTAAAAGAGTCTGAGGTTGATGAATATCTTTATAAGACCTTTGAACTTGAAAAAAATAAGGCAGGATGTATTTTTGAAGACGTTATGAGTGATGCGGGATTTAACGGGTATCATGACATTGTATTTGGTCATAATATGAAAGATAAATCCATGTTTGGCAGGTTAAAAGACCTTTATCAAAAGGGAAATGAATCCCTTCTTGAGGATGATCCATATATTTACATATATACTAAGGACCACGTATATCAGTACAGAGTGTTTGCTTATTACATCACTAAAGTTGGAAGCGGTGCTTATTCAGTAGTTTCAAATCTTGATGAGTATAAAGATTTTATTTCTTTTATCCAGACTCATTCAGCATATAAGATTCCTTCAGACCTTGACCTTGAAAGCGGGAACAGTATTCTCACACTTTCTACCTGCAGTGGAAGAGCAGGAGGCAGTCAGAGGTTTGTGGTTCACTCATTAAAAGTGAATGCATGGGAAAGATAATTTCAGAATTTTTCAGATAGTTGTGAATGTTTATTTTTGTTTTAGAAAAAAGTTATCTGGAATTCATTGAATGAGTATTGTCGTTACGATACCATGATACTAGAAATTAAAATTTGTATTCACAGGAGTGTGATTATGAGAAAAATTAAAAAATATGTTGCTTTGGTGGTGGCTGGCATCTTGGCCTGCACATTCGTTGCCTGTGGCGCTGTTAAGGACGGGGCAATCGATGATCAGGCTGCAACCAGAGGTATCCACGAAGGCGAAGGCGAAATATATATTGATGATGAAGCAATTGCTCTTGCAGGATCTGCTGCATCAAGTCAGGCAGCATTAGATGCCTGCTCTGCAGTATTTAATCTTATGAATCAGCAGAGAGCAGCACAGGGACTTGCAGCACTTGCTTGGAGCGATGCTCTTACAGATGCAGCTCAGGTACGTGCCAATGAGATTACAACTTCCTTCTCACACACAAGACCTGATGGTTCAGCATTCTGGACAGTTAACAGTAACGTTCAGTACGGTGAGAATCTTGCAAAGCTCTATCAGTCAGCAGACAGTGTTTACGCAGCATGGATGAATTCACCAACCCATGCCGCAAACATTATGGATAGCGGATACAAAACAGTCGGTATCGCCATCTGCCAGACAGGCGACGGCAGCTGGTACTGGGC
>NZ_SVFW01000031.1:11497-48169 GCF_015056685.1 Butyrivibrio sp.
GCAAACATTATGGATAGCGGATACAAAACAGTCGGTATCGCCATCTGCCAGACAGGCGACGGCAGCTGGTACTGGGCACAGGAATTTGGCTATTAATGAGCCATGCATAACTAGAAAAATTAGAGTTGTTGGGAGCTTGCTCACATACAACTCTATATTTTTGTAGTTATATACGGCGAAGCCGCTCCAGCGAGGAACGAAAGTTCCGAGCAGGAGGCATGGCGGAGTAATCCGCACTTAATATCCGAACATACAGAAACGTAAATGTGATATAATTATCTCATGAGGGAGGTACACAATTATGTTTGGAAAATCATCAAAGGATATCTATGTAAACAAGGAGACAACCCCAATTTCAGTATCCGGAGCAAACGATAATCCTTACATGCAGGAGATGCTTCGCAATGAAGAAAAACGTCGTGTAAAACACGGGGATGATATTTACTACAGACAAAACGGATACATAAAATAACTTATCACAAAGAAAAAGGGCGCTGCGAGGATGATGTTCATCCAGGCAGCCGCCCTTCATTTTTTGCTCTCTTTAACGCGATACCACGTCACCTTCTGAATATTTCTCATCGCAATATTTGCAGCGATAGATCTCATTTTTTTCATCTGCAAGATAAAAGATCTGTGGAAGTTCCTGTTCAATCGAAGAAATGCATCTTGGGTTATGGCATTTGATAACTCCTTCAATCTGTTTTGGAAGTACGAGAGATCTCTTTTCTATGATCTGTCCGTCCTTAATTACATTTACAGTGATGTTGTGATCAATAAAAGCAAGGACATCAAGGTCAAGAGAATCTATATCACATTCTATCTTCAGAATGTCTTTTTTCCCCATTACTTTACTTCTGGCATTTTTAATTATGGCTACTGTTGAATCAAGTTTATCAAGGCCCAGATGCTTGTAAATCTGCATGCTCTTACCTGCCTGGATATGATCCAGAACAAAGCCTTCTTCAATTTTTCCAATATTTAACATAATTACCTCTTTCTTAGGTCTGATGTTTAAAAGCTTGCTTAGAATTTTCTAAGAAGACCTTCATTCATATGGGCATCTGTCATGTCAAGCAATGTTAATATGAGTGCCATTCTTACATATAGTCCGTACTGAACCTGCTTGAAATAAGCGGCTCTTGGATCTGAATCGATCTCCACTGAAATCTCATTTACACGTGGAAGAGGGTGGAGGATATACATTTTTTCTTTTGCCAGAGCCATCTTAGCTTTATCAAGTATATAGAAGTTCTTTAAGCGGATGTAATCCTCTTCATTAAAGAATCTTTCTTTCTGAACTCTTGTCATGTACAGGAAATCAAGACGTGGCATTACTTCTTCGAGTTTGATGACTTCTTCGTATGTTATGCCCTTTGAGTCAAGCATTTCTGTTATGTAATCGGGTACTTTAAGTTCTTTTGGTGAAATGAAAATGAAATGAATGCCGCTGTATCGTGTGAGGGCATTTATAAGAGAATGGACAGTACGACCAAATTTAAGGTCTCCACAAAGTCCGATGGTGAAATTATTAAGTCCGCCGTATAAAGATCTGATAGTTAATAAATCTGTAAGTGTCTGAGTGGGATGTTGGTGACCACCGTCACCTGCATTGATAACAGGAATAAGAGATTTAGAAGCTGCAACCATTGGAGCACCTTCCTTGGGATGACGCATCGCACATATATCTGCGAAACAGGAAATAACTCTTATAGTGTCGGAAACACTTTCGCCCTTGGCGGCTGAAGAATTGCTGGCGTCTGCAAAGCCCAGGCACTTACCTCCAAGTCGTAACATTGCAGTTTCAAAACTAAGTCTTGTTCTGGTACTTGGTTCGTAGAAACAGGTGGCTAATATCTTGCCGTCGCACATATGCGCGTATTTGTCCATGTTTCTTTCGATGTCACCAGCAACATCGAACAGAGCCTCTAGCTCGTCAACCGAGAAATCTAGAGGATTCATCATGTGTCGCAAATTATTCATACCGTCTCCTCATTTATATATATTGTTAATCGTTCCTGCTTAATTGATTACAAATAAAGAAGCAGGAGCAGATCCATCCAAAGGCATATGATACATCACATCGTCCTGTCCGTAAACCTTAAAATAAATAAAACGTGATGTTAAATTTAAACTGTTGACGATTCCCTCGTAAAGATCAACTTTCCCTGAGCCATCAAGTGCACATCTGCGAAGGGCAGGAGAATCCGCATTGGAATATGAGTAGTAAATATACTGATCATTCATTGTAAAGCAGTCAATCCTGTCTGAGGTAATAAGCTCAGTTTCGCCTGAGTACAGATTGGTTCTCCAAAGACTGTAATTGGAAGCTGCATTCAAATAATAGATATAGCCGCCTTGAACAACAGGAAACCAGCAGCTGCCAGGAATCACATCTGTTGTGGAATCACCGTTTTGAGTATACATAGCGTGAATGTTGTGGTCATTTGTTACCCCTGTGTAATATATGACCCCATTGTCATAGCAAACAGGTGAGATCAGTTCAGGTGCAACAAGCGCTTTATCCTTTTTATCTACCCTGATCTTATTTAAGGAACCGCCGTCTGTCTTTACCTGGTAGTACAGATATTCACCACACAGAGCAAGTTCACCGCAGAAATCACGCAAAAGACATGTCTGATCCCCGCCATTTATCTTGCATCTGTAGATTCCATACTGATTGGTGGCATTTCCAAGTCCGCCAACGCCTTTGCCGAGAGAAGTTGAATCCATGTAGAAATACAAGAGCCCATTTGCTCCATTGATATACTTTACCCCCATGCTTGTGAGACGCTTTGGCTTGGATTCATCAAGTTCCATTGAATACAGACAGTTGTTGTCATAAGGATTTGAGAAATACACTTTGCCATCCATCTCAAAAAAGTATCCATTGTTATGGAGATTTCCAGCTGAATTGCCGGAATCAGAAGCAGACATAGGAATTGTGTGTTCGTGGATGTATACGGCCACCAGTCCTATGGTTAACAGCATAATAATAGAAACAATAAGAATTGCTCTTTTGTTCATGCGTTTCACCCCTCATCTGAAACTACCTATAACCATTATATGCGCGTTATTTCTTGCTATCAAGGGATAATTAAGCTAAACTTTATGGTATGAGATTGCAAAAAAATAATGCTTGGAGTGTTTAATATGGACTTAAAAGAACTGCGAAATGAGATTGACGTTGTAGACAGGCAGATAGTTGACCTTTTTGAAAAGAGAATGGACATTGCGTCCAGAGTTGCTGATTACAAGATAGCAAATGGAAAAAAGGTTTTTGATAAAGAGAGAGAAGATATAAAGCTAAGAGCAGTAAAAGAACTTGCTCATTCTGATTTTAACAAGGTGGGCGTTGAAGAACTCTTTTCACAGCTTATGTCCATGAGCAGAAAGCTCCAATATCAGAAACTTTCCGAGGCAGGAGCTTCAGGAAAACTTCCCTTCATTCAGGTGGATGGAATTGATAAGAAGAATTCAAGAGTCTGCTACCAGGGAGCAGCAGGATCATATTCAGAAATGGCTATGAAGGCCTTTTTCGGAGAAGATGTAAATGCCCTTCCTGTTGAGACATTCAGGGATGCTATGGCTGTTTTGGAGGATGGAAGCTGTGACTTTGCTGTCCTTCCGATTGAGAATTCTACAGCAGGTATAGTAAGTGAGATATATGATCTTTTGGCTGAATACGAGCACTATATAGTTGGCGAGCAGATCATAGAGATAAAGCACTGTCTTTTAGGTATTCCGGGTGCAAAGCTTGAAGATATCAAAAAAGTCTATTCTCATCCACAGTCCCTTATGCAGAGCGCGAGATTTTTGTCAGAACACAGTGATATACAGCAGATAAGCATGAAGAACAATGCTTTTGCAGCCAGAAAAGTTGCAGAGGATAAAGATAAGACGCAGGCTGCAATCGCGAGCGAAGGCGCAGCAAGCGTTTATGGACTTGATGTTATTTTAAAAGGTGTGAATCAGGCAGATTCCAATTCCACCAGATTCATAGTGGTAACCAATCAGAAGATCTTTTGCAAGGATGCTAAAAAGGTCAGCCTCATTATGGAAATTCCGCATGAGGCCGGAGCTCTTTATCATCTTATGTCACATTTTATTTATAATGATCTTAATATGAGCAAGATTGAGTCTCGCCCTATTGAGGACAGAAACTGGGAGTACAGATTTTTTATCGATTTTGAAGGAAATCTGTCAGACAGTGCGGTGAAGAACGCGCTGCGAGGCCTAAGGGAAGAAGCAAAAATGCTCAGGATCCTTGGGAATTATTGATAAAGGAAGGTATTTTCTTTATGATGGGTGAAGTTTTTGCAGCAGTAGATGTTGGTTCATACGAGATTGCACTCAAGATATTTGAACTATCGATGGACAGGGGGGTCCATGAACTTGATCACATCAGGCATAGAATGGATATAGGAAGCGAGACCTATGCCTCAGGTCACATTTCTTCAGCACATGTTGATGAGATGATAAGGATTCTTTCTGAGTACAAAAAGATAATGAGAAGCTATGATGTTACACATTATCAGGCTTACGGTACAAGTGCCTTAAGAGAAACTTCTGACATTCTTATCGTCAGAGACCTTATTGAGCAGAGGACCGGCATTCACATCGATATATTAAGTAACTCAGAACAGAGATTTTTAGACTATAAATCAATCGCCTTAAAATATGATCAGTTTGAAGAGGTTATTTCGAGGCCCACAGCCATCGTTGACATCGGTGGCGGCAGTATCCAGATATCTCTTTTTGAAAAAGATGCTCTCTTCGCCACTCAGAACCTGAAAATGGGTGTGCTTCGTCTCCACACGGCGATGAAACAGGTTCAGGCCACCAGGGCAAGATATATGGACCTTATTCCTGAGCTTGTAAATTCGCAGCTTCAGGTCTTTGCCAAAATGCATATGAAGGATAAGAAGATCGAGAACATAATCCTTATCGATGATTATGTTTCACCTCTTCTTCAGAAGATTGACAGAGCAGAGAAAGACTGCGGAAGCGTCACAGTAAAAGAATTTAAGAAGTTTATAGAAAAAGGAGCCTCTATGAGCGATCAGCAGGTTGCCAAGATGCTCACGATCCCTGAAGATAACGTTCCGCTGCTGTTTGTTTCAGGAGCGCTTATAAAGTGCATTCTTGATATTACAAAGGCAGAGAACATATGGGCTCCGGGAATTACTCTCTGTGATGGAATAGCCTACGAGTATGCAGATAAAAAGAACTATATAAAGTCACCACATGATTTTGAGCAGGACATTATTGCATGTTCACAAAATATCTCAAAAAGATTTCTTGGAAGTAAGTCAAGAAGAGAGACACTGCAGAAGATTGCGCTCACTATTTTTGACAGTACGACAGAGCTTCATGGTCTTTCAAAGAGGGACAGGCTTCTTCTTAATATCGCAACTATTCTTCATGACTGCGGTAAATATATAAGCCTTGTGTATCTGGGTGACTGCTGCTATAACATCATAATGTCTACAGAGATCATAGGTCTTTCACATATTGAAAGAGCCATTGTGGCCAATGTTGTAAGGTTCAACCATGAGGAGTTTGAATATTACAACGGGGGAAGCGGGCATTACCAGGGCTTTTCAAGAGAGGACTACCTTAGAATGACTAAACTTACTGCTATTATGAGAGTAGCCAACGGCCTTGACAGAACTCACAAGCAGAAGTTTAAAGATGTTACGGTAAAGCTTAAGGACAAAAAGCTTATTATAAATGTGGATACCATGGCAGATACGACCCTTGAAAAGGGAATGTTTGGAAACAGAGCAAGCTTTTTTGAGGAAGTATTTGGTGTAAAGCCGGTTATTCGTCAAAAAATAATGTTGTGATGACAGTGAGGGGATATTATGTCAAAAAAGTTAAAGGAAAAAGAACCATTGGATTTTGAAAATCCTAAGTACTATATAAACAGAGAGCTTAGTTGGATCGGCTTTAATGAGAGAGTGCTTTCTGAAGCAGAGGATAAAAGCAATCCTCTCTTTGAGAGACTCAAGTTCCTTAGTATTTCTGCCAGCAATCTCGATGAGTTTTTCATGGTAAGAGTTGCATCACTTAAGGACATGATAAATGCCGGCTACCAGAAGTGTGACATAGCAGGAATGACAGCATCTGAGCAGCTTGAAAAGGTCCTCGAAAAAGTTCATACATTTGTTGATAAGCAGTATCAGATCTACAACGATGAGCTTTTGCCACTTCTTCTGGAAAAAGGGCTTAAAGTGTGCGTTCCATCAGAGCTTAAAGGAGCTGACAGGGCTTACATAGACAGATATTTTGATGAGTATATATTTCCTGTCTTGACGCCTATGGCAGTGGATTCATCAAGACCCTTTCCACTTATCAGAAATAAGACGCTTAATATTGCAGCTCTTTTGCAAAAGAAGGATTCCAAGGGAGAGATTGATTTCGCAACAGTGCAGGTCCCTGATGTGCTCCCGAGAATAATTGAGATTCCCTATACAGAGGGAGAGAACAATTATAAAAAAGTTGTCCTTCTTGAACAGCTGATCCTGGATAAGGTAGACAAACTGTTTCTTAATTATGATATTTTAACCAGTGCTCCATATAGGGTTGGAAGGAATGCCGATCTTTCAATTGACGAGGATGAGGCGGAAGATCTTCTAAAGGAAATTGAGAAGCAGCTTAAACTTAGGCAGTGGGGACAGGCCATTAGACTTGAAGTTGACAGCAATATGGATAAAAAGCTCCTTGATCTTTTAGTGACGGATTTAGGAGTTGATCAAAATGAAATCTACAAGATAGAGGGTCCCCTTGACCTCACATTTCTTATGAAGATGTATAAGCTTGAGGGCTTTGATGACCTTAAGGAACACGGCTACAAATCGCCTCAGCCTGTACCTGAATTTGTGAAGGATAAGGATATCTTTGAGGTTATCAGAGAAGGTGATGTGCTTATGCATCATCCTTACGAGACTTTCGAAAATGTTGTAAAATTTGTCGAGAATGCAGCGATTGACCCAAATGTACTTGCCATAAAGCAGACACTTTACAGAGTAAGTGGTAATTCGCCTATCATTGCTGCTCTTGCTAAAGCAGCGGATAATGGCAAGCAGGTAACGGTTTTGGTTGAGCTTAAGGCCAGATTCGATGAAGAGAACAACATCGTATGGGCCAAGATGCTTGAAAAAGCCGGATGTCACGTAATATATGGACTAGTAGGACTTAAGACACATTGTAAGATAACCCTGGTGGTCAGACGAGAGGATGACGGAATTAAGCGGTATGTCCATCTTGCAACAGGTAATTACAATGATTCTACAGCCAAACAGTATACTGATGTAGGATTATTTACCTGCGCACCTGCATTTGGCGAGGATGCGACAGCTGTATTTAACATGCTCTCAGGTTACTCAGAGCCACTTGGATGGAACAAGTTATCACTGGCTCCTCTATGGCTTAAAGACAGGATATTATACCTTATCAGAAGAGAGGAAGAACATGCTGCAAACGGTGAGCCTGCAAGGATAATCGCCAAGATGAACTCCATATGTCACAAGGATGTTATTGCTGAGCTCTATAAAGCAAGCAGCCTTGGAGTTAAGATTGATCTCATAGTTCGAGGAATATGCTGCCTTAGGACAGGAATTCCTGGAATATCTGACAATATAACTGTCAGATCTATAGTTGGTAATTTCCTTGAGCACAGCAGGATCTTTTACTTTGAGAATGGCGGAAGTCCAGAGTTTTACGCAAGTAGTGCTGACTGGATGCCAAGAAATCTTGAAAGAAGAGTGGAGATTCTTTTCCCGATAGAGAATGAGAAGCTTAGGAAAAAAGTGTGGCACATTCTTGAACTTGAGCTTGGAGACACAGAAAAGGCTCATGTTATGAATGATGATGGCTCTTTTGAAAAGGTGAAAAAAGATCTTTTGCCGGGTGAGAGGATTAATTCTCAAAAAATATTCGGCGACGAGGCAGCAGCTGCGGTTAAGAATTTAAACCCGCAGAATTCCAGAGTGTTTACGCCGGAAATGAAAATATAAAATGTAAGGAAAGTTAGATTTATGCGTTATGTTTTAGCATCAGGATCACCAAGAAGAAAGGAACTGCTTGGGAAGGTTATTCCTGAATTTGAAATAATACCTGCAGTGTCTGAGGAAAAGACCTCTGCACAGCAGCCTGGAGAAATCGCCGAGGAACTCTCATTTCAGAAAGCTTCAGAGATTTTTCACAAAATTTTAACGGATAGTACAGACAGTATAGTTGTAATAGGTGCAGACACAGTCGTATCATATAACCATAGAGTACTTGGAAAACCTACAGACAGGCAGGATGCCAAAAGAATGCTCAGAGATCTTTCGGGGAATACCCATGAGGTTTATACAGGTGTAACCGTTTATTACAAGATTGGAGATAAGACAGAGCATTTTACATTTCATGAGGAAACAGTTGTCAATGTTGATGAGCTGACTGAGGAAGAAATCGATGCTTATGTGAACAGTGGTGAGCCTGATGACAAAGCCGGTGCCTATGGAATTCAGGGATTGTTTGCAATCCATATCAAGGGTATAAGCGGCGATTACTACAATGTTGTAGGACTTCCAGTTGCAAGACTCTACAAGGAATTAAGGAATAAAAGTTTATTGTAATATGGAGGATTTTTTATGCACGAGTATGATGATGCAGTTCTAAGATGCTTTTTAGAAAATCAGGGGCAGCTTTTTCCTGAGGATGTTGCAGAAACAACAGAAGAGGCTGAAGCTTTTTTAGAGGACTGTATGGCTGTTGTTGTTGACGGACCTGATGAAGTAGAAGAGTATTTTGAAGAGGCCGGCGTCGATACTGAAGGCGGCAATGTACTTGAAGCGGACGAAGTCTTTGATATAGGCGACGGTAGATATTTGATAGTTGAGGCATAATATAATGGCAAAAACAGGCTCTAAGATATTTTTCTTTGATCTTGATGGGACACTTCTAACAAGTGAGAAGATAATATCTCCGAAGACTTTAGATGCCCTTAAAAAGTTTACTGATGCAGGAAATCATTTCTGTATTAATACAGGAAGAGCTATAGACAGTGCGAAGGCTGTCTATAGTGGTTTGCATCTCGACTTTAAGGGCAGTTTTTTATGCGGTTCTAACGGAACTGAAATATACAGTGTGGATGATGAAAAATATGTCTATAAAACCGGTGTTCCACTTGAGCTGGTTCCAAAGATAATTGAACTCTCAGAAAAGTATGACGTTCATTGCCACACTTACAATGAAACCCATATTGTCAGCAAAAAGAACGGTGAATGTATGGAGTATTACAGACGAGTTATTAAGACTCCACTCATCGTTACTGACGATATCATGAAAGAAATATCAGCTCCTCCTTCCAAGATGATAGCTATAGAGCTTCATGACCATGATAAAATGGAGAGGTTCAGGATAGCGCTTCAGGAAATGGTAGGGGATAAGCTTACACTTCTATATTCTAATCCTTATTACATGGAGATTTTTCCTTCTGAGGCCGGAAAGGGAAGTGTAGTAAAAAGACTATCTGACTATCTTGGAATTCCTGTTGAAAACACATATGCAGCAGGAGATGAGCAGAATGATATCTCTATGATAGAGGCAGCAGGTTGTGGAATAGCCATGATCAATGGCACAGACCTTGTCAAAAAAAGTGCCAACGTGATCACACGCTTTGATAATGATCACGATGGCCTTGCTGAGTTTATTCTGAATGCGATTTGAAGACAGAGGGAAGACAGAGGGACGGGAAGACAGAGGGACGGTTCTTTTGACTTATTGCTTACAATAAGTCAAAAGAACCGTCCCTCTGTCTTCCCGTCCCTCTGTCTTCACTATTATTCTTATTTTAACTTATACAGGTAATAGACCTGGTCATAGGAATTGTCGTAGAAGGATACAGAATCTATAAGCTCATATTTCTCATAAATACCATCGGGCTCCATCTCACCGGCAATAACATATTCTGTGAGGCCTTCTTTTATGTAGCGACTTTGCTCGTCGAACATTGTAGGAAGGGCAATTCCGTTGGTCTGGAAGTATTCGCAGGTCGGAACAATGCCTGTTATGGTATATAAGCCAACATCAAGGCAACCTACATTTAAAAGAGTTGTGTCAGGGGCTTCCTCTATATGACTTGCCATTCTTGTAAGCCAGTGGTCCTGTCTGCTCTGTAATAAATAATCTGCGCTTAAACAGTTGTATTTGGCAAAAACTGCTGATAAAGCTATGACGAGGATAGCAGTATTGCACCATAATACTCTTTTGCTATACTTGATGTAAGCTTTTTGGAAAAAAGCTGCAACATAAGCAGCTCCCGGAAGTGCAAATACCATAAGGGGTATTGAGTAATATGGAAGTGTACCGCCGCCATAAAAGATCACAAAAAAGGTTGAAGCATACATAAAAAGGTATGCTATTTTTTTTGCTGCTTTCCTCTCAAGGATTAGAGCAAGTATAAAGCAGGCTATGATCCATATAAAGTACTCAAGATTGTCTAATATAAGCCAATACTGGAGTTTAGCCAGTTTGTAGAGCTTGTCATATAAAGTAATGGAATCTGCAGTTATATTGCTATAGAAGAATAGATTGTTGTAAATATAGCATCTGTACCAGTCATCAAGTCCACCTGTTATGGCAAAATACATTAACCATGGTATGAATGGTATTGCGATTCCTAAAAGATAGATAAGAGCTTTCTTAAATACCTCTACTAATCCTTTTCTGGAGAAAATCAAGCCTATTGAGATTACAGCAAATCCAAAAAAGAAGCCCATCATTGTATATTTTACGAGAGCAGTGATTCCGGTAAGTATACCTACAATAAGGTATGTCTTTGAATCAGAAATTCGGTCGTATTCTTTGGCATCTTTTGGATGCATGAAAACATCAATAATATAAATAGTATAGGATAACATGGGGAGACAGAATTCTTCAGCAGCTCCGCCCCAGTAGAAACTCCTTGATGAGTATACACCGGCAGCAACAAGTGGTATTAAAACGAGTGCAACGGAGGTTGAAGAATGTCTTTTGATGAGTTTAAAAGCAAATGCAAGGAATATTGTACCGGCAATTATCTCAAATATATAGATTCCGAAAAAACTCTTGTGGCTGAGAAGATACCCAATTCCGTAAAGTAAATAAAGAAAAGGACCTTTCTGATCGTAAAGGTCCCTATAAATAACCATTCCATTCATCAGCCCTTTTCCCATTGTGAAGTAACTGTTCACATCGTCCCAGTTATTATAAGGAAAAAGGATTGATGATCTGGTGGTAAAGGTTAATATAAATATACTTGTAAAAAAACACCAGAGTGTTTCAAAATGTTTTTTTGATAACTCTTTAAGATTCATGTACTGATTATACCTCAAGCTTAATAAGGGCACTTGATGTAAGTGGCTTTAAGAAGTCAAATGTGCAGAAGGTGCATACAATAAATAAAACAATTATAAGCAGAACTAAAAGCATAAGCTTTTTCTCTTTGTAAAGCTTTTCCGGCTTCTGAGCAGCAGAGTCATTATCAAGCGACATTGCTGAGTAATAAGCAAACAGAAGGAAAATAAAAGGAATACAAAGAAGATATTCAATTCTGTATTTTATAAGGAAAACTCCAAGGCAAAATGTAGATGAAAGTGCATAAAAGATAGATGATGCAAGGAGTTTTTTCTCTGTGTACTTTACAAAAGATTTACGATACAAGCCTGCTACCTTAGGATCGCCGATCATTCTGTACTCGGAGAATCTCTTTGTGGCCATAAGATATGCACCTGCCATCCAATATCCGATAAGGATACTTGAAGGTGGAATGGAATCAGAGGTAACAATAAACCATCCCATTAGGAGACGAAGCATATTGTTTATTGACTCTGAAATAACATCGAAATAAACGATGTCCTTACTTCTGACAGGCTCCACGTTATATATGATTCCCATTATCAAAAGAACTGCAGCAGTGATAAGGAAATACTTGTTTACAAGGAATGATAATAAAAGACCAAGAACTGCTAAAATGGCATATTCAACCAAAACCCATTTAAGTTCCATGTTCTCTGTTACTACAGGTCTGTTCTTTTTTACCGGATGATACTTGTCATATGGAGCGTCAAGCCATTCGTTGATAACGTAGTTGGCGCTGGCAATAAAGCAGGTACCAAAGAATCCAAGAAGAAGTTTTAAAATGCTGAGTTCTGTGATCTTAATATCCGTAAGAAGCAGAGCAACAGCGATACCCGGCATTATAAAAAACTGTTTGATCCAATGATCAAGTCGTGCAATTTTAATGTACTTTTTCATGTTTTCCCCTAACTAATCCATTTTTTATAAAATTAACTAAATAATTATAGCATATTGCCCCAGATAATGCTATTATCATACACGGACTTTAAAAATGAAAAAATATATAAGGGAAGTTTTATTATGCCAATCAGAATTAATAGTTTTATGGGAAAATTCGGTTGGATAGCAAGGAAGAAGTTTCCTATGCTTGCCAGCAATGCATATCTTAAGATGCAGTTTTTTACAAGAAGCAGATCACAAAAGGAATACTGTGATTACTTCCTTAATTCAAAAGAAATACCTATGCCAAACGTGGTAAATATTGAGACAATAAACAGATGTAACTCAACCTGTGCATTCTGTACTGCGAATGTTAATGCTGAGTGCAGACCACTGGCACATATTTCAGATGAACTTTATAAAAGTATCATAGACCAGCTTGCAGATTGGGGCTATAAGGGACACCTTACACTCTACGGCAACAATGAGCCATGGCTTGATACCAAGATTGTAGAAAGACATAAGTATGCAAGAGAAAAGCTTCCGGATTCTTTTATCTTCATGTCAACAAACGGACTTATCTTAACTGTTGATAAAGTGAAAGCTATAGCTCCATATATAAATCAGCTTATCATCAACAATTATTCTATGGAGATGAAGCTTCACAAGAGCATTCAGGAAGTTTATGACTATGTAACAGCTCACCCTGATGAGTTCAAAGACCTGGATATTCAGATACAGATGAGATATCTTCAGGAAGTCCTTACTAACAGGGCTGGAAGCGCGCCTAATAAAAAGGAAACAAAAAAGATCATTAAAGAGACATGTCTTTTACCATTTACGGATATGTGGATCATGCCAAACGGCAGACTGGGCCTTTGCTGCTGTGACAACTTTGAGACTACAAACTTCGGAGATCTTAACGAGATCAGCCTTAAAGATGCCTGGGGAAGTGAAGCCCTTCAGAAGGTTAGAAGAGATATCGCAGAAGGAAGACAGAATTATCCATTCTGTAAGCACTGCGACTTTATTGACGCCGGATTTAGAATGCATCTTGTAAAGGCTATTCTTAGCGGTAATCAGGACGCAGCCAATAAGCTTGGCGGTCATGAGAGAATGAAAATAGGAAAAGACGAATAATGCTAGTATGAGGCACCTTACTATTATAGTAAGGTGTCTTTTGTATTATTGACACATAAAGCAAAAGTGTGCTTTAATAATTTAAATTGTCAAAGTCACGGAGGGGAGTATTACTATGAGCGAAGAGAAAAGAATTCCTTATAAGATTTATCTGTCAGAGGATGAAATTCCGAGACAGTGGTATAACGTCAGAGCAGATATGAAAAACAAACCGGCGCCACTTCTTAATCCCGCAACATTAAAGCCTATGGGATTTGAAGACTTAAGGCCGGTTTTCTGTGATGAGCTTATTAAGCAGGAGCTGGATGACACAACACCTTACATTGATATTCCTGAGGAAGTACTTGATTTTTATAAGATGTACAGACCTGCTCCACTTGTAAGAGCATATTTCCTTGAAAAAGCACTTGGTACACCTGCTAAGATCTATTATAAATTTGAGGGTAACAACACAAGCGGAAGCCATAAGCTTAATTCCGCAATTGTGCAGGCTTATTATGCAAAGAAGCAGGGCCTTAAGGGAGTGACCACAGAGACCGGTGCAGGTCAGTGGGGAACAGCTCTTTCAATGGCTTCAGCTTACTTTGGAATTGACTGTAAAGTATACATGGTTAAGGTTTCTTACGAACAGAAACCATTCAGACGTGAAGTAATGCGTACTTATGGAGCTTCTGTAACTCCTTCTCCATCCATGGACACAGAGGTAGGACGCAAGATCAACGCTGAGCATCCCGGAACAACAGGAAGCCTTGGCTGCGCTATTTCCGAAGCAGTAGAAGTTGCAACAAAGACTGAAGGCTACAGATATGTTTTGGGAAGTGTGCTTAACCAGGTACTTCTTCATCAGACAGTTATAGGACTTGAGTCTAAACTTGCCCTTGAAAAATATGGCGTGACTCCAGATATTATCATTGGTTGCGCCGGTGGCGGATCAAACCTTGGAGGACTTATTTCTCCATTTATGGGAGAGAAGCTCCGCGGTGAAAAGGATTACAGGATTATTGCAGTAGAACCCGCGAGCTGTCCAAGCTTTACAAGAGGTAAATTTGCATATGATTTCTGTGACACAGGAATGGTATGTCCACTTGCCAAGATGTATACACTTGGATCAAACTTTATTCCATCTGCAAACCATGCAGGAGGACTTCGCTATCACGGCATGAGCCCAATTCTTTCACAGCTCTATCATGATGGCTATATGGAGGCTGTATCTGTTGAGCAGACCTCAGTATTCCAGGCTGCACAACAGTTTGCAAGAGTAGAAGGAATCCTTCCTGCACCGGAGAGCAGCCATGCTATCAGAGTTGCCATTGATGAGGCATTAAAGTGCAAGGAAACAGGGGAGGAAAAGACTATTCTCTTTGGCCTTACAGGTACAGGCTATTTTGATATGGTTGCTTATCAGAAGTTCAATGACGGCGTTATGATGGATTACATTCCTACAGATGCTGAGCTTCAAAAGAGCTTTGAGAAACTTCCTAAAATTGATCTTTAATTGATAATTTAGTGCCAAAGTTAAATCTTTTGGCACTTGTTTATGAAAAAAATAATGATGAGGATTTAACTATGAATATTGTTTGCTTGGATTTAGAAGGTGTACTTGTTCCAGAAATTTGGATTGCTTTTTCTAAAGCATCGGGGATTCCTGAATTAAAAAAGACAACACGAGATGAACCTGATTACGATAAGCTCATGAGGTGGCGCCTTGGAGTTTTAAAGGAACACGGTCTCGGACTTAAAGAAATACAGGATACAATTGCCACGATTGATCCGCTTCCGGGAGCTAAAGAGTTTTTGGATGAATTAAGAAGTCTGACACAGGTTATCATCATAAGTGATACCTTTACACAGTTTGCAACACCACTTATGGAGAAACTTGGATGGCCAACAATATTCTGCAACTCTCTCGAAGTAGCAGAAAATGGTGAGATCACAGGCTTTAAAATGCGAATAGAAAACTCAAAGCTCACCACAGTAAAAGCCCTTCAGTCTATAGGCTACGAGACGATTGCAAGTGGAGACAGCTACAACGACCTTGCCATGATACAGGCCAGCAAAGCAGGCTTCCTTTTCCGTTCAACCGAAAAGATCAAAGCCGACTATCCAAACCTCCCAGCCTTCGAAGAGTACGACGACCTCCTGGCCGCTATCAAAAGCGCCCTAAATTAACATATTTAAACCTCTTTACATGCCAAAAAAGCACCTCCACCGGGATCCTGCCGCAGTGAAGGTGCTTTATTTGTTTTTTGGAAGTTTCTTCATGTCTTTACTTCCTCCTTTGATTTATATATCGGACTCAATTCGAAAAAGTTTAGAGTCTGGCTCTTAATAATTATTCAATGCTTAAAAGATTATTAAGAATATGCTAAATTGCTGGATTTGTCTTTTTAATGCTATATAATTGTATTGCGTATATATGTACACGCAATACAGTCTTTATATATGGAGGAATAATCATGGCAAAGAATAAGAAAAGTTCTGAAGGTGTAAGCTTTAAGGACAGCATTAAGACAAAGCTTATTGCTGTAATGATGCTTATCACTGCTGTTCCGCTGATTGTTGCAATCATTGTAAGTTATATTACTTCTACAAATAAGGCGCTGTCAGATGCACAGGCTTCTCAGCAATGGCAGGCCAGATATATTGAAAGCAAACTTGTAGAAGCAATTAACGCGAATTTAAACATGATCAAGTCTGTAGCAGGTAATCCCACTGTTATAGAGTATGTCAAAGGTGGGGCAGGCATTCCATATGATGCAGTTCAGCTTTATCTCCAGGACTGTGATGCGGTTCTTAATGATGGACAAAATACTGCCGTTACAGATGTAACAGGAATGCAGGTTGCCAGAGGAACAGGTGATTTTATAAGTGTAGCCGATCGTGATTATTATAAGGCAGCAATTGCCGGACAGGTTTATATTTCCAATATTCTGGTCAGCAAAACAACAGGTGGAAGAATGATTTCATTTGCAGTTCCTGTTATGGATGGCAATACGGTCATTGGTATAGTTCACAGAAACTATGATCTTTCCAATTTGCACGATATGCTCGCTGCACAGGCTGAAAATGCCTTTGTAGTAGATAGAAATGGTATGGTTGCAGCTCATTCGCAGTATGAGATTGCTGAGGGAGTTCACGATGAAGTTGATGTTTCAACCTCTGAGTTCTATACCTCAGGCGCTGATTCAGGATATTATAAGTCAGCTTCAGCTTTTGGAACCAATTACATGTCCTATTATAAAGAGCCTCTTTCAGGTTTTGTAGTTGTTACAGCAAAGAGTGCTGCAGAGATCATGTCTTCTGCAAGACAAGCTGCTATTATCGTAATTGTTGTAGGTATTATTCTTTTAGCTGTTGCAATTGCTATATCTTTCATTATGGCAAAGAGCTTTACTGATCCGGTTCAGGCAGTAGATAAATCTTTGGAAGCATTGTCAGATGGACGTTTTGTGAAGGTTGAGAAATTTGACCTCAGAAAAGACGAGTTTGGCGCTATTTCAAAAGCAACCAATGCTGTTATTGGCAAACTCGATGATATAGTTTCTGATATCAAGGCATCTGCTGAGGATGTAGGAGCATCTTCTACAGAACTGTCAGACATGGCTAATCAGATTTCTCAGACAGCAGAGGATGTTTCAAATGCAGTACAGGAAATTGCATCCGGGGCTACACAGCAGGCTGATGAGATTCAGAGTGCCTCTGAAAATGTTGGAAGGATTGGCGAAGCAGTTGGTGATGTTCAAAGATCAACAGATGATTTGTCCGGAATTACAGAGAAGATGAAAGAAGCGTCTGAAATTTCAAGTAAGTCTTTGGCAGACCTTCAGAATTCTTCCAATGAGATGACAGAGAAGATTGATGAAATATCACAGACAATTCAGGCTACACAGCAGGCTGTCAATAACATCAGCGAAAAGGTAGAAGGCATCACATCAATTGCAACCCAGACAAACCTTCTTTCTCTTAATGCTTCTATCGAAGCAGCACGAGCAGGAGAAGCAGGAAAAGGATTTGCGGTTGTTGCAGAAGAAATCGGAAAACTTGCGGAAGACTCCAAGGCTATGGCTGATGATATCAGGAAGGAAATGGATATTCTTCTTGAACAGGCACAGGCGGCTGTTGGTGCAGCAGAGGATGTAAGACAGGGCAACAATGATCAGCAGATTGCTCTTGGCGAGACTCTTGATGCAGTTAACGGAATGCTTGAAGACATCGGCAGCACAGTAGGCGGTGTACAGCTTATTTCCGAGGGAGCAGAGACCTGCGACAGCTCCAAGAATGCCGTAGTGGATACCATGAGTGCTCTTTCGGCTATATCGGAAGAAAATGCCGCTTCCTCAGAGGAAACTGGAGCATCTATGCAGGAGCTTTCAGCTACAGTTACAACTCTTGCCGGATCAGCTAACAATCTTAAGGAAATTGCAGATAAACTTAATGAAGAGATGAAGTTCTTTAAATCGTAACGGTCATATTTTTATGGAGGTTATTATGGCTAAGAAAGAAGATAATTCCGGCGTTCCCAAAAAGAACTGGAAAGACAGCGTTAAGACAAGTCTTATTTTAACTATGTCTTTGCTTGTGGCAATTCCTCTTATTATTGCCATTGGTGTCAGTTACAAAAGCTCTATATCAAAGGCGCTTGAGGATGCTGAGTATATTAATTCCAAACAGGCTCAGATAGTAGAGGATGCTTTTACAACAGAACTTCAGCAGCAGATAAGGACTCTTGAGGGGGTTGCGGCCAATCCGTTTACTATTGATTATGTTAAGAATGAGGGCACAAGAAACGATGAGTATATGATCTCATTTTTAAAACAGGTCAATAAGGCCTATGCGGATGGCAATGCGATTGTTGTTTCGGATGCTACAGGACAGCAGCTTGCTCGAGATGACGGGAACAACCTTTCAAATATTGCTGACAGAGACTATTTTAAAAATGCCATTTCCGGTAAGACTTATGTTTCAGATGTGGTGATCTCGAAAGCTACCGGTTCCAGGATCATTATCCCGGCAACTCCAGTTTATGATCATGGATATTCAACACCTATAGGAATTGTACAAAGAAGCTATGATCTTTCAAATCTTCATACTCTTTTAAAAGAGAATATTTCTTCCAGTCAGAGAGCGTTTATTACAGACAGGAATGGTGTTGTTATTGCTCATTCCGACTACGAAATAAGTTCAGAAGATGCTGAAGATAACAGAAGTGATAGAGATTTCTTTAAAATGGCACAGACAAGCACAACCGGTACCTATGTGACCGGAAGTGGCAGCGATAAGCAGATTGTATCTTTTCAGCAGGAACCAACTACCGGGTGGATAGTAGTTGTTTCTTCCAATTACAAGGCTACTCTTGCATCGGCTCAGCGTAGCGCAACTTTTATAGTTCTTATTGGAATTATAATGGTTATTATTGCTATTATTGCTTCCTTTAGAATGTCTAAGTCATTTACCGAGCCGCTTAATGAAGTTAATGAAGCGCTACACCATCTATCAGAGGGCGAGTTTGTTCATATCGAAAAATTCCAGGATAGAAAAGATGAGTTTGGAGATATGATTGCAAATACAAATTCTGTGCTGGATATTCTTAGTGGTATTGTAAAAAATATTAAGGAATCTGCTCTTTCGGTTCATGAGTCTTCTGTAGAGCTTGCAGATGCAGCCAGCCAGATTTCGCAGACTGCAGATGATGTTTCAAATGCTGTACAGGAGATTGCATCAGGTGCAACTCAGCAGGCTGATGAGATCCAGTCTGTTACAGAGAGTGTTGGAGACATTGACACTGCAACAGGAAATGTACAGACAAGTACTGATGATCTGTCCGGTCTTGCTGCAAGAATGCAGGAAGTCAGTACAGAATCTGCGCAGTCTCTTGCTGATCTTCAGGAAAGCAGCAGAAACATGAGTGATAACATCATTCAGATTTCTGAAAAGATCGGAGCAACAAGTAAAGCAGTTGAAAACATTAACGAAAAGGTTGAGGGAATTGCTTCAATTGCTACACAGACAAATCTTCTTTCACTTAATGCATCAATTGAGGCTGCAAGAGCAGGAGAGGCAGGAAAAGGCTTTGCGGTTGTTGCAGAAGAAATCGGTAAGCTGGCAGACGATTCAAGGCAGATGGCTGATGATATCAGAAAAGAGATGGATGTTCTTTTGGCAGAGTCTCAGGCAGCTGTTGGAATGGCAGCTGAGGTTCAAAAAGGTAATGACGAGCAGCAGTCTGTTCTTGGAGCAACAGTTCAGAGTGTAAATGCAATGATAGACGATATTTCTTCAACGGTAGTAAGTGTAAAGAGTATTGAAAAAGATGCAGGAACCTGTGTAAGTGCCAAGAATGTTGTATCAGATGCAATGAGCTCTTTGTCAGCAATTTCTGAAGAAAACGCGGCTTCATCAGAAGAAACCGGGGCATCAATGCAGGAGCTTTCCGCTACAGTTACAACTTTGTCTGCTTCAGCAGGATCGCTGAAGGATATTGCGGATAAGCTAAGTGCCGACATGGAATTCTTTAAATGATAATCTGAATAAAGGGTGTAAAAATGCTCCAAAGCCTTGTATAATTAGTTGTATTTTTTTATGCGAGAGGATGGAGCATTTTTTATGAAATGTAGTTGTTGTGGGAGCGAGATCACGCCTATCGATGGGCACTGCAGTGTTTGCGGGGCTCCTGTTTTAGAAGAGATTGATTATGAAAATGTAGATGTTCATATAGATGAACCGGTAAAAGAAACTGCTAAAAATGGATCGGAGCCAAAAAAATCTGCATATACTGATAAGAATGCAAGATCAGGCAAGAAGAAAAATAATAGTACTAAGAAGCAGGGACAGTTAACAGGAAAAGCGCTTTTTGTGGGAATGGGAATCCTTACGGCAATCATGGTCGTACTAGGTATCATAGGCGAAAATACATCAGAAAATACAGAAGGTGAACCATCATCTGTAGCATCAACAGGTAATGCTGTTTATAAAGCTGATCCAACCAAGATCTTAGAGGTTGAGGGCGTCATATACAACGATGCTGGTAGCAGTATAGATGGGCTGTATGGCGAGGACGATGATTATATTTACAGTACCTTTTCATATAACAAAGATCACTCGGCTGGCGCACTTGTAGATGGAAGGGGCAATGCCTTATACGTTAATAAAGATCTTCAGACGATTCCGATGAAAACGAATGCACTTTGGACAGGAATTTCCTTTAATGGAGAGTACATGTTTGTTGTTTTCAGGATTGATTACAACTATGGACTTAGCCTCATAAATATCAAGTCTAATAAAGAATATTTAATAGATGATGATGTATATTACAGCCTTGCTTTGTCGCCGGATGGAACTAAGATTGCCTATTTAAAGTATACAGAAGACTATTCTAAGGAGCTTTATATAGCAGGAACAGATATGGAGGCTAAACTTATCTGCTCAGATGTGGATGATGTAATGGCAATATCTGATGATGGTACTACTGTTTATTATGAGGTTTATGATGAAGAATATAATACTATGGAGTATGTCTGGCATGACGGAAAGGAAACACTTTTAACTCCTAAACATATGGGATACTTTCTGTTTAACAGAGATTGTACAGAAGCGATATACAAAGATTCTGACGTAAATTATTACTATAAAGCGGGAATGGATGAGCCTAAGGCATTGGACTGTGCTGAATTTTACAAGATTGCTATGGATGTTGATAAAGGATGCGGCACTTCAGGAGAAAATGATGTTGTTATATATGATACCGATACTTTTGAAGGCGGTGTGATACAAGACAGCGAGAATGATGTATATCTGATAGAGGCTGACTATACCCTTACGAAGCTTGGGAATAACTATCATAGTATCGCATTTCATGCAAGGCATTCAGATAAAGATGTCTATATTGTTGAAAATGATAAAGAGCTTATAAGATATGAACGTGATGCTTTGGGAAAACTTGAAAGCAAAAAAATACTAGGTGATGTAAACATAGATAAAGTTGAAATAAATGATGATGCATCAATTATCTGGTGCTTTTATATTCAGGCAGGAAAGCCCGTTCTTTGCAGCATTGATGAGAATGGAGAGACAGCTATAATCTCAGACACAGATGAGGAAAGATATATAAATAAAATGTATTGGGACAGTGATACCCAAAAGGTTTATATACAACATGATAAAAACATACTAATTGCAATTTCAAAAGAAGGAGAGCAGGAAGAAATCTCAAGGAAATGTCAAAGACTTACAACGGATCATTATTATTATCCGGGTATCATATCATTTACAGATAGTAATGACAGAGATTATGTTTCGGTATTTGGACAGTTTGTGATGGTTGAAGATTAACAATAAAAAATCCCACAGGTTCGTTAGAGCCTGTGGGATTTCTACTATCTGCAATTATTTTTTATGCCTCGAGGTCTTTGCCTGTAAGGAGTTTGTAAGCTTCAAGATACTTTGCAATTGTCTTGTCGATTACGTCAGAAGGAAGATTGTAATCGCAATCAGGATTAGCCTTTAAGTAGTTACGAACGAACTGCTTATCAAATGAAGGCTGATCGTGACCTTCTTCATAACCTTCAACAGGCCAGAATCTTGAGCTGTCAGGAGTGAGCATTTCATCGGCGAGAACAACTTCGCCATTTTCATCGATACCAAACTCAAACTTTGTATCGGCAATTATGATGCCGCGAGTGAGAGCGTAGTCAGCACATTTTTTGTAAAGAGCAATTGTGTAATCTCTGATCTTTGTAGCGTATTCTCTGCCGTGTCCAGGGAATGCTTTCTCAAGTACTTCAATACTTCTCTCAAAATCGATGTTCTCATCGTGATCACCAATCTCAGCCTTTGTGCTTGGTGTGTAGATCGGTTCAGGAAGCTTGCCACATTCCTTTAATCCTTCAGGAAGCTTGATGCCGCAAACTGTTCCGTTTTCTTTATATGATACCCAGCCACTGCCTGTTATATAACCACGTACAATACATTCAACAGGAATCATAGTGAGCTTTTTGCAAAGCATGCTGTTTCCCTTGAACTGCGGAGCCCTGAAGAACTCAGGCATATCATTGTTATCTACGCTGATCATGTGGTTTCTTACAATATCCTTGGTGTAATCAAACCAAAAACGTGACATCTGGGTGAGAACAGTACCTTTTTTCTCGACTTTGTTTTTTAAGATTACGTCAAATGCGGAAATTCTGTCTGTTGCTACCATGATCAGGTTTTCACCTATATCGTAGATTTCACGTACTTTTCCTTCTTTTACTGGGGTAAACTGCTGCATAACTTGCTCCTCCTATAAACTTATAAGTGTATTAATATCGGGATCTGTTGATCCGGATAATTACGTGGTTATATATTGAATGGTTTAGGAACTGTAGTAAAAGCTTGGTTAATTTAGCTACAGCTTTTGGGATGGTAATCAGTCATCCTCTTCCTCATCAGCGGCAGTATTATATACTGTACGCTTTCTAGCCATTTCATCATTTTCAAGGTACTCGTCATAAGTAGAACGTTTATCGATAAGAGATCCATCAGGAAGAATCTCCATGATTCTGTTAGCTGTTGTCTGCACAACCTGATGGTCACGGCAGGCAAAAAGTTCAACGCCCGGGAACTTGATCATTCCGTCATTAAGAGCGGAAATCGATTCCATATCAAGGTGGTTGGTTGGTTCATCGAAGATAAGACAGTTAGCACCGCTTATCATCATTTTAGAGAGAAGACATCTTACTTTTTCTCCTCCGGAAAGGACTTTAACTTTTTTAACTCCGTCTTCACCGGCAAAGAGCATTCTTCCAAGGAAGCCTCTTACGTAAGTAGCATCTTTAATCTCTGAATAACCTGTAAGCCATTCTGTAATGGTGTAGTCGTTGTCAAATTCTTTTGTATTGTCCTTAGGGAAGTAAGCCTGAGATGTTGTTACACCCCATTTATAAGTTCCTTCATCCGGTTCAAGCTCACCTGTAAGGATCTGGAAGAGAGTAGTCTTTGCAAGCTCGTTACCGCCTACAAAAGCAACCTTGTCGTCTCTCTGGATAACAAAAGAAATATTGTCGAGAACTTTTTCTCCGTTAATTGTCTTGGAGAGGCCGTCTACAGTAAGAACTTCGTTACCGATCTCTCTGTTTGGTCTGAAATCAATGTAAGGATATTTTCTGCTTGAAGGCTTGATAGTATCAAGCTCGATCTTTTCAAGAGCTTTCTTTCTGGATGTAGCCTGTTTACTCTTACTTGCATTAGCTGAGAAACGGGCAATGAACTCTTTGAGCTCTTTGATCTGTTCTTCTTTTTTCTTGTTGGCTTCCTTCATCTGACGGATCATCAGCTGTGATGACTCGTACCAGAAGTCATAGTTACCGGCATAAAGCTGGATCTTGCCATAATCTATATCAGCGATGTAAGTACAAACCTTATTGAGGAAGTAACGGTCATGGGATACAACAATGACAGTATTCTCAAAATTGATAAGGAACTCTTCAAGCCATGCAATAGCATCAAGGTCCAGATGGTTGGTAGGCTCATCCAGAAGGAGAATATCAGGATTACCAAAGAGGGCTCTTGCAAGAAGAACCTTGACTTTCTGTGCACCATCAAGCTCTTTCATAAGCTTGTAGTGGAACTCGGATTCGATTCCCAGTCCGTTCAGAAGACTCTCCGCATCAGATTCAGCTTCCCATCCGTTAAGTTCAGCAAATTCAGCTTCAAGTTCGCTGGCTCTGATACCATCTTCGTCTGTGAAATCTTCCTTGGCATAGATGGCATCTTTTTCATTTTTAATCTCAAAGAGACGGGCATTACCTGCAATTACTGTATCAAGAACAACGTTCTCATCATATTTGAAGTGATCCTGTTCGAGGAATGAAAGTCTCTCTCCGTCAGAAATAACAACGTCACCGTTTGTTGTTTCAATCTGTCCGGATAAGATTTTTAAAAATGTTGACTTACCGGCTCCGTTAGCTCCGATGATACCGTAGCAGTTACCCGGTGTGAATTTAATATTTACATCCTCAAATAGAGCTTTTTTACCGACTCTGAGTGTTACGTTATTTGCACTTATCATTTATAAAATAGCCTTTCTGAAAAACAAATATATACCTTTGCAACAGTTCGTATTATATGAGAATCTACTATAAAATGCAATCGAAAAATGGGCGAAAATGCACAACAATTTTAGTTAATTTAGTTTATATTCTGTCAGAGAAAAAGTAGTATATTTGTGTGGCATTAACACATATATCAGGAACAATAGTGAAATTAAAGGTATTTTGCTATAGTTCTTTACCTTTTGAAAGGATAAGACAGCTGCAGATTATGAGTAGAGAAACTGAAAATGTATTGGATATGAATATTAAGGATACTGACACCTGGAAAGCCCTTAATAATGGTGGATGGACAAATAGGAGATTGGAAGAAGGCTATAAGTGCGATGACTGTAAGAGAGCCATTGCCATAAAAAAAGTCACTGTTTCTGAGTTTGGAACTTACAGAGTAGACTTAGAATTTATGGCAAAAGATAATATCAGGGATATGTCACTTTTTGCAGGCAGAAGGAATATGGTTTCCCGGGGAATAAACCTTGCCAAGGGCGAAAAATATAAAAAGAGCTTTTACATTGCCGTTACTCCATATATTCCGGCGCTATCTGCAAAGCGGTATGATGACAAGACTATATATGTAAGCTTTACTCATGCTGACATTGTTGAGCTTTGCGATATAAAGGTGGTTAAAGAGGAAGTGCCTGTTATATGGGTAGCCGGTGACTCTACGCTTACTGATCAGAATGCCGGGATACCGTATTATCCATATGGAAGCTGCGCGGGCTGGGCTCAGATGCTTCTTGGATATACAGGTAAAGGTGCTGTCTGCAATCTGGCCCATTCGGGAATGACAACCAATTGTTTTAGGGATGATGGACATTTTGATATAGCAAAAGAGATGATAAAAAAGGGAGACTTTTTTATCATACAGTTTGGACACAATGACCAAAAAAGAAGAAATCTAAAGGCTTTTGAAGGCTATAAAGAAAATCTGAAAAGGTATGCCTGTGAAGTAAGAGAACTTGGTGCAAAGCCTGTAATTTGTTCACCCATAAGCCGCAATTCTGATTTTTCTCTTTTAAAACCATACAGAGATGCCTGCCTTGAAGCAGCAAAGGAGCTGGATATTCCATTTATTGATCTTCATGATTTCACATTTGAAAAATGGCAGGAATTTGGAGAAAATGCAAAAGATTATTTTATTCCCGGTGATATTACACATACCAATGAGTACGGTGCGATGCTTGTCGCAGACTTTTTTGTCATGGAAATCTATCGGAAAATATCTTCAAATTCTATTTCAAGTGACTATTCTGAAAGTTTAACAGACCTTTTTGGCAGGAAAACTTTGGAAGAGGTTTCTTACAAAGAATATAAAATAGAAAATAACGAAAAAGATCTGCCTAAAGAGCTACCCGGACCTGATATTTTCAGCATAGAGCCACCGTATGTTGATTTGACGGACATTCCGAATGAAAATGGGGTAAAAAAAGCATATAATTATGGCTTATTGGATCCATGCGTAATGTATCTTCATCCCCATGCCGTCATGCCGAGAGCACAGCTTCTCATGGTTATGTTCAAGGCGTTCAGAATGGCAGGAAAACGTCCCTATAAAAAGAAGTTCTCAGACATAAATGAATATGATTGGGATGCAGGATATGTTCAGGCATTAGTAGATGAAGAGTTAATAGATAGTGAAACGATAGGTACAGATGAAACTACAGGCAAGCTGCTCTTTAGACCTGATGATTCCCTTAAATATGCTGAATTTATCAGTTTTCTTGTGAGATTTTTAGAAAAAGATATAGAAAGAAGAAAGAAACTGACAATGTCGGAATGCCTAAAAAAGGCTGATGAACTAAAATTGCTAGGGGATAAGGAACATAGTAAAGAGTATAAACAAAGCTTTGGCATTGTAAAGTGCATGTTGGAAAAAGAAAAGTATGAAGTAGCAAAGGGGGATAACATTTCAAGAGCAGAAGTTTATGCCGGGCTGTCTCGTTTTATGGATATAGCAGGTGGTATAGAAAGTGATTTGCCGTCAGGGCTTGATATTCATCCGGTTCATTAGGACATGCAGTGAAGTATGGGTGTCATAAATATTATTATATTGAGAGGTATCGTGGTATACTCATATTTGAAATATAAATTTGTTATTGAGGTTTTAGATGGATATTCAAAAGAAACAACAGCTCCTTGATCTTATCGATAAGGCGGGGAAGGGCAGTATCGAAGCGGCAGAGGAGATTGCTTTGGCCTATTTTACAGGAAGTCTTGAAGGAAAAAAGAATCTTGTGAAGGCAAAAAAATGGGCTTCTTACGCGGCAAAACATGGAAGTGAAAGGGCTGCGGACATTCTTAATAAGTTAAGTTAGTATAACTTCTTGAATTTTTAATTCAAGAATAGGAAAACTGAATAGAAAAAATTAAAAAAACGAGGAGAAAGCTATGGGGAATGTAATGGGGAAAAAAGCTCTTCAGGCACTTGTGTGCTATGATGATCTTTTGGAAAAGCTGGATTTAAAAGTAGATACTCCGGTTATTTTTAATCTTTCCGATGAAAGAAAAAAGCAGATAAAGAGGTCGGTATACGGACATAATCCGTTTCCCGGTCTACTTAAGCTTGTTCTTTTGTCACTCAGAAAAAAAGCTGTTAAGCGTCTGTACGAAGATGAGAAGGTTCTTCAGACAGGGCCGGCTGCGGCTATTCTTGCACTGGATTCTGTGCTTGTTCAGGAAATTGGTAATATAAGGAATAACATAAAAGAAAAACAGCCTGTCATTTGCGATGTTGACATGGCAGGGCTTCAGGTAGTAAGGCTTTACATGAGTTCCTATGAAGGTAACAAGGACTTTGTGAAAGCAAGATACAACTCTGCTGTTCGTGTTGACAACGCCCTTAATGGTTCTTTTTACAAATATAAGACAAAAGATGGCAGGATGTTTTCGGCACACGTTTACTACGAGTCTCAGAAAAAGATAATGATGGAGACTTTAGGAATCACGAAAGATCCCGAGAAATTTGTCTTAAGCTCACTTCCTTTCGACAAGGCCCTTACAGCTAAGGCTGTGAAAAACTGGAACGCTGAAGATCTTGAAGAAAAGACCTTTGAAAACGGTGCCTGCGGATGTATGCTTCGCACCAGGCAGGAATGGGAAGAAAGTGAAGTTGGAAAAGCAGTATGCGAAATGCCGCTTTTTAGGCTGACTAAAGAGAAGGCAGATGTTAAAAAGAAACTTGGAAAATACGACAAGGAAAGAGGGCCTCTTTCAGGTATAAAAGTCCTGGATCTTACACATATCATTGCAGGGCCTGCGTGTACCAGACTTCTTGCAGAAGCAGGCGCAGACGTTCTCATGGTCAGAAGGGGTAAATATACTGAGCAGGAACAGGCGATGCTTGAGCTTGACGGATGGGCAGGAAAGAGAAGTATTCAGCTTGATTTTAATAATCCAAAACAGCTTGAGAAGGCCAAAAAGCTTGTAAAAGAAGCTGATATTGTTGTTTGTTCTTATCAGGTTGGAGCACTGGATAAATTTGGACTTTCGGAAAAAGATATTCATAAGCTCAATCCTAACGTGATCTACGGAAGTCTTCGCTGCTTCTCAGACACAGTTTGGAATGAGAGACCGGGTTGGGCACCATGCGCTGAGGATATAACAGGACTTAGCGTAAGAAACGGCTCACTTAAAAAGCCTGTGAACTTAAACGGTGTTCCCCTTGATTATATTCCTGGAATGATCCTTTGCGCCGGAATATTAAAGGCTCTAAAACTGCAGCTTACAGAGGGTGGCAGTTATACAGTTACAGGTTCTTTGACAAGAGGCGGCTACTGGCTTCACGAATGCACTGATCTTTGGGAAAAGCTTGATGGAAGGGTTACGTTCGATACAACAAGAAGCTCCATCGTGCATAATTCCAAGCTTTCACTGTGGAATGATACCTTTACTAAGGTCCCTGAAACAGCTGTAGGAGATGTCTATTTTACAACTCCTGCTACCAATATAGGAAAAGAAGAAAATACATACAGAAACGGAAATATGTATTTCAATGATGGAAAGATCGGCTTTAGAAAAAAATCTTGATACTGCATTTGGGGGATTTGGGATGAAACTTAACTACAAAAGAACTATACTCATCGGTTTTGCTTTTTTATCAATCTGCGCATTCTGGCAGTTTTATGACAATGAAATACCCAAGATCTTAAAATACAATTTTAATCTTGGTGAGACAGCAACAGGCGCGATCATGGCGCTTGATAATGTCTTTGCACTTTTTATGCTCCCATTTTTTGGAGCCTTGTCTGATAAGACAGATACTAAATTAGGAAAAAGAATTCCCTATATTTTTATAGGAACTGTCATGGCAATCACCTTTTTGACAATTCTTATTCAGGTGGCAAGACCCAGTGGCAATCTGGTTTTCTTTATCGTAATACTGCTTCTCCTTCTTATCTCTATGGGAATTTACAGATCACCGGCAGTTTCACTTATGCCTGATCTGACCCCTGCACCCGTAAGAAGTGCAGGAAATGCCATAATCAACCTTATGGGAGCTCTTGGCGGAGTTTTTACCCTTGTTATGACGATTCTTTTGGTAAAAGCAGCAGATAATGCGGCAGACACCAATTACACTCCTTTGATGGTGAGTATAGTGGTCCTTATGGCAGTATCCATCATAGTTTTAGTGCTTACCATAAAAGAAAGAACAATTAAAAAGCAGATAGAAAAAGAGGGCGGCCTTGGCTCTCTTGGCGAGAAGATCGAAAAAGAGACAAAAGAAAATGAGTCAGCAGGTAAGCTTCCCAAGGAAGTATTCAAAAGTCTTAGCTTTCTTCTTTTATCAGTGGCTTTCTGGTATATGGCCTATAATGCAGTAACAACAGCTTACACCAGATATGTTGAGGAGGTTTGGGGACTTAAAGACGGAAGCTATGCTACAACACTTCTCATTGCAACAGTTGCAGCTGTACTTAGCTACATTCCTATTGGAATAATCTCCAGTAAGATAGGCAGGAAAAAGACAATCCTTGGAGGCGTGGTTATTATGACAATCTGCTATTTGGTTGCAGCATTTTTGCCTCATTACACGAGCTCCATAAACATCTTTTTTGCGCTTATAGGAATTGGCTGGGCAGCTATAAATGTTAACTCTTATCCTATGGTTGTTGAGATGAGTAAATCAGGAGATATTGGTAAATACACCGGCACGTATTATACGTTTTCCATGGCAGCTCAGGTGTTTACGCCAATTCTTTCAGGAATGCTTCTGGAATATGTTTCTTACAGAACGCTTTTCCCTTATGCAGTTGTATTCTCGTGTCTGGCATTCTGTACAATGATGATGGTAAAACACGGAGATGTTAAACCTCCGAAAAAGGAAAATATCCTTGAAAATTTCGATGTTGATGATTGAAATTGGAATTATAAAAAATCAATAAAAAACGAAGAAATAATTAACGCTATATAGTACAATTATGTCATGATTAGACGACATGGCCTTGTTGAAAAGTTAATTATTTTCTTCGTTATTCTTGTAGTATCTGTTTTGACATTAACAGGTGTTAGCGCCTATCTCAGCCAGATGAGCATATACCGTGAACATTCAGAACAAAGACTACAGAATACGCTGATTTACCTTGCTGAACTTATGAGTGCTGATGGACAGGATTTTCTTGCCTATCAGCGACTTTCTATTGCTCTGAAGGATGAAATAAACATTCCTTTCGATTTTGATGGCGATTATCATGATGCCAAAACGTCTTTTTATGATTCTTTTAACAGAGAATATCCAGGCAAAACTCCGGGAAAAGACATAGCGTATGAAGATATGTCAAGGGATCTTCAAATATTATATGTGACTTACAGGCAGGAGTATTGGCTGCATATTGTTATGTCTACCAGTAAAAATTTCAATGTGACGTACATATATTACATGGTTCCTACAGGTGAGGAAGATCACATGTACTATATTCTTGATCCGGTCCCTGATTCAAAGGTAGTTGATGGAAAAGAATATATAGTTCTTGATGTTGATATATATGAACCTCTGTCAGAACACAAACATATGTGGGAAGCATGGGAAAAAGGAGAGTTTACTCCGGGATATGATTATTTTGACAATGAATACGGGCGGACCTATGGCTGTTATTACCCTTTGTGGATTGATGGAATAAAGGCAGGAGTTATTGGCGCTGACATAGAAATTGAACATGTCAACAATGCAATTTTATACAGTGCTATCAAACAGACTCTTTGGATGGCTGCTCTTATGATAGTGTTCGGAGGAATTCTTTCTTTTGTTATAGGAGCTAAGTATATCAAAAGGCTACTGGAACTTAAGGATGACGTGGTATATTTCACCGAAACAAGAGATGAATCGGTTGTAGACAGAGTTAACACCAGAATTAAAGGGAATGATGAAATTCATGATCTGGCTGTTCAGATATCCATTATGATTTCATCCATCAGTATTTATATGAATAGCCTGATCGAAAAAAACAGGCAGCTGACGGAGGCACAAAATAAGATAAGAGCGGCAAATGAACTTGCAAACAAAGATGCGCTCACAGGTATCAGAAACAAGACTTCTTATGATGACGAGGTCAGAAAAATAGAGGATCGGATTGTTAACGAGAAATTTGACAGATTTGGTATAGCAATGGTCGATCTTAACTATTTAAAGGTTATCAATGATAACTTTGGACATGAAAAAGGAAATATTTCCATTAAGAAAATCTGCATGATCGTCTGCAAAAATTTCACGCATTCTCCTGTATTCAGAATAGGAGGAGATGAGTTTGTAGTGATTCTTGAAAACGAAGATTATGATAATGCCATAGAACTTGTCCGAAAATTTAAGAAAACACTTAATGAAATTTCCGGGGATGATTCTCTGGAACCGTGGGAAAAAGTGTCTGCTGCAATTGGCTGGACGATGTTTGACCCTGAAACTGATGAAGGAGTACAGAGTGTATTTAAAAGAGCGGACGATCTGATGTATGAGGATAAAAAGGCAATGAAGGCTGCAAGAGAATAAAGTATTTATGAGGTAATGAATGCTTATGAAACAGATTCGGAAAATCAAAGATATTGATAAAAAGTGGTTAAGAAATCTAGTGAAATTTATTTCTGTTGTGGTGTGGCTTTCTTTGACGAGGCTTTGTGTGTACAGTTCATTACATGCAGAGAGCATGATATTTCACAAGTGGGGGATAGTTTTTGCAACCTTTTTTTTCTTGCCGTATCTGCTTCTTGGAGGCCTGTATGGTTATCTTTTTGCGTATGTAGCCTTTTTTATTTCTTTTCTTACAACATTTTTACTTAGTATGGATACTGTCTATTACATGGCAATTTACCTGGTAGCAACCACGTGCTTTGCTTTGTTTGGGCAGTATTTTTGGTTTAGGACTAAAAAGAAGACATTTCTGTCATGTTTATATACACTTTTATTGACTTCGCTTACTGAAGTAGTTTGTCTTACTGTGATACAAAATGAAAACTATGATATATCTGCCCTAAAGAACCTTACTGTTTACTTTTCAAGAGATGCTGCGCTGATTTTTTTGGTTGGCTTTGTTCTGCATTTCTTTTTTACAAAAGTTCCTGATATCTGTAAGATTCCCTTTCCTATTGCAACGGGCTATACAGATGCCTATCAGAAGAATAAAGATATTAGGAGGAGCCTTAGAAAAACAAGGGTAAGCGCTAAGATAACCGCAATCATAATAGGAATAGAGGTTATATTGGGTGTATCTGTTGCCGGGTTCATGGTAGCTCTTTTTCCTGACCTTAAAGATGTCATGGTAAATAATCTAAGAAACAACAAAGAGGTCGTGGATACCATAATCGAAAGACGTCTTGGCGAAGATACTGATATAACCAGTGATGACTTTGCAAATGGGATTGAAAAGCTGGAGTTTACATTTGATACATCAGTAGTCAATTATGATATAAAAATGGTGCTTTTGATGCTGTGTGTTGGAGTTCCTCTTGGAGGTTTTGCAAATTTTTATACCAAAATGTCTATAGGAGCTCCTCTTGGCGTGCTTTCTGATTTTATGTATGAGTTTGCCAATGCTGACGATAATGAAAAACTAAAGGTTGGGAAAAAAATTGACAATATAAAGGCAGTTACAAAGGATGAAATAGGGGTTGTATTTGAATCATCACGGATGATGGTTCATTCCATTGAGGACTATATCGGAAGGATTGAGGAAGAGCAGAAATTAAAGACTGAGCTTGAGGTTGCCAAACAGTCAAGTGAAGCCAAAAGCAGTTTCCTGTCAAATATGTCTCATGAGATAAGAACACCTATAAATGCTGTTCTGGGAATGAATGAGATGATAATCAGAGAGACAAACGATCCACAGATAGAAGAGTACGCCCAGAATGTAAAAAGTGCAGGCAACTCTCTTTTGGGAATTGTAAATGATATTCTTGATTTTTCAAAGATTGAAGCAGGTAAAATGGATATTTTACCTGTGCCCTATCATTTAGGTTCCATGATAAATGATCTTCTTAACATGATAGCAACAAAGGCTCAGGATAAAGGATTAAAATTAGAAATAAACGTTGATGAGACAATTCCGTCTTCTCTTTTTGGAGATGAAATAAGAATTAAGCAATGTGTCACAAATATTCTTACCAATGCAGTGAAGTACACGGAGGAAGGCTCTGTTACTATGAACGTATCATATCGCAAGGAAGATGAAGATAACATTTTCCTGAGATTTCAGGTGGTAGATACGGGAATAGGAATAAAAGAGGAGGATCTTAACAAGCTCTTTTCACCGTTTGAAAGAATTGAAGAAATAAGAAACAGGTCCATTGAGGGAACAGGACTTGGAATGAGTATTGTAAAAAAGCTTCTTGCACTGATGGATACTAAGCTGGAAGTTAAGAGTGTTTACGGAGAAGGGTCTGATTTTTCTTTTGAAGTAAGGCAGCAGGTCTTTTCATGGGAAGAGCTTGGAGATTTCAAGCAAAAATATAAGGAATATTTAAACAGCCTGAAAAAATATCATGAAAAGTTCAGGGCGCCGGAGGCTGAAATTCTGGTTGTGGATGATACAGTAATGAATCTGACGGTTGTAAAAGGGCTTTTAAAGAATACACAGATAAGGATTGATACTGCCGAGAGCGGAATGGAAACCCTTGAAAAGGTTAAACAAAAGCATTATGACGCTATTTTTATAGATCACAGGATGCCGGAGATGGATGGAGTTGAGACTCTGGCAGCAATGAAGACACTGGAAGGAAATAAGAATATCGGAGTTCCGTGTATTGCTCTTACTGCAAATGCCGGGGCAGGGGCAAGAGAAGAGTACATTGCAGCAGGGTTCGATGATTATCTTTCGAAGCCGGTAAATGGTGAAACGCTGGAAGATTTGCTATATAACCTTCTTCCAAAAGAAAAACTGCAAACTGCAGGCAGTGCGAACGAGGCGATAACAGAGTTTTCTGATTCAAAGCTGAAAGAAGAAACAAGTCATGAGGATTTCCTCGATGCTCTTGAGGGGATTGATCTTAAGGAAGCACTAAATAACTGCGGCAGCCGTGAGGTTTTGGCTACGGTTGTAAAAGAGTTTTTGATAAGTCTTAATAAAAAAGCTGATGACATAGAAAATTTTGCCCATATCAAAGACTTTAGAAACTACACGGTTGCGGTTCACGCTCTTAAGAGTTCGGCAAGGCTTGTGGGAGCTATGGAACTGTCCAAAGAAGCAGCATACCTTGAGAAGTGCGGCAATGATGAGAATGAAGCAGAAATTGTAGAAAAAACGCCACAACTGTTATATCTTTACAGGAGCTATAAGGATAAATTCAAGGCAGCAGCAGAAAACGAAGATGATTCAGATTTACCGGAGATTTCAGAGGATGAGCTTTTAAGTGCATTTTCAGATATCAAAGAGCTTGTTGAGGCCTATGATTATGATACTGCGGATGGAATCATGGACATGCTGAAAGGATATAAAATACCGGATTCCTACAAGGAAAAATATAAAAAGGTAGCGGAGTTTATGGCTTTAGTAGATAGAGATTCACTACTTTCTATTCTATGACAAGGAGAGCTTAAATGGAAAAAAGAGTATTACTTATAGGCGGCGGAAAGAGCTTTATGGTCACATCAATTGCCAAGGAGCTAAGGGAAAAGAACTTTGAAGTGGTTCAGGCAAGCGCAAATGTAACAGAAGTGGAGAGAATAGAGAATAAACCAAAGGTATATCTTATCTATATAGATGATCTTGAAGATATGATGGAATTTTTGGTTTATATAAGAGATCAGGCTGTTGAAGACGATCTGTCAATAAGCATTATCGGATCACCTGATGAAATAAACAAGATAAGAGTCAGTGTGCCACAGGACAGGATAGCGGCAATTTTTGAGCGCCCTGTGAATGTAAAAGAACTTGGAAACAAAATGATTGAAGTTGTGGAGAAAGAAGATCTGCGCCTTCAAAAGAAAAAAATTCTGGTTGTAGATGATGATGGAACAATGCTTCGAACTATTAAGAGCTGGCTTTCTGAAAAATACCAGGTTTTTATGGTTAATTCCGGAATGGCAGCAATAACATTTTTGGCAAAAAATGAAGTTGATCTTATACTTCTTGATTATGAAATGCCGGTTACTACAGGACCTCAGGTTCTAAAAATGTTAAGGTCAGAACCTTCAACCAGTAGTTTGCCTGTAATGTTTTTGACTGTAAAGAGCGACAAGGAAAGTGTAATGCAGGTCATTGATCTTAAACCTGAGAAATATCTTTTAAAGACAATGCCACCTGCTGAACTGATTGCCAATATTGATGAGTTTTTTGAAAAACAAAAGGCAAAAAAATTCAGTTGAAAATGATTGAAAATGCACAATAATTAAGCGTTTTCGAATAACTTTCCACCGGTATTATATGATAAAATTTTATTGGGTTACCGGCGGCAAAGCCGCAAAATTACAAACGGAGGAAGGTTATATGGCAAACAGAATTTCACTTAACGGAACATCCTATCATGGGGCAGGGGCAATCAATGAGATTGTAAATGAAATCAATGGACATGGCTTTAAAAAGGCTTTTGTTGCATCAGATCCAGATCTGATCAAGTTCGGTGTAACAGCTAAGGTTACAGACCTTTTAGAAAAGGCTGGTATTCCTTTTGAGATTTATTCAGATATTAAGCCAAATCCAACTATTGAGAACGTAAAAAACGGCGTTGAAGCATTTAAAAAGTCTGGTGCTGATTGCATCGTAGCAGTAGGTGGTGGTTCATCTATGGATACATCAAAGGCAATCGGTATTATCATTACAAATCCGGAGTTTGCAGATGTTCGCTCACTTGAAGGCGTAGCACCTACAAAGAATCCTTGTGTTCCTATAATTGCAGTTCCTACTACAGCCGGAACAGCAGCTGAGGTTACAATCAATTACGTTATTACAGATGTAGAAAAAGAGAGAAAGTTCGTTTGTGTAGATACACATGATATGCCTATTGTTGCAGTTGTTGATCCTGAAATGATGGGTTCAATGCCTAAGGGACTTACAGCAGCTACAGGTATGGATGCTCTTACACATGCTATCGAAGGTTATACAACAAGAGCAGCCTGGGAGATGACAGATATGTTCCATCTCGAAGCTATCAGACTTATTTCAAAGAATCTTCGCGGAGCTGTTGAAAATACCAAAGAAGGTCGTGAGGGAATGGCACTTGGCCAATATATCGCCGGTATGGGATTTTCTAATGTCGGACTTGGTATCGACCATGCTATGGCACATACTCTTTCAGCTCATTATGACACACCACATGGTGTTGCATGTGCTATGTTCCTTCCTATTTCCATGGAGTTCAACCGCGAATATACAGGAGAGAGACTTCGCGAAGTTGCAAGAGCAATGGGTGTAGAAGGCGTTGACAATATGAGTCAGGAAGAGTACCGCGATGCAGCTATCGCAGCTGTTAAGAAGCTTTCTGAGGATGTTGGAATACCGAAGACTCTTGATAAGATCAAGGAAGAGGATCTTGATACACTTGCTACAGATGCACTTAACGATGCATGCTATCCAGGTAACCCAAGAGAAGCTACTAAAGAGCAGGTTATCGAAATGTTCCGCATGCTGATGGTATAAGTAAATGATTAACATGATCATACATGATATAAAAGTCTTTTAGCATAAGTGTTCCTATAAGCACTGGGTGTAAGCCCGGTGCTTTTTTTAAACGCTCTTGAGAAATTATGTACGTCTGAGAA
>NZ_SVFW01000032.1:0-24354 GCF_015056685.1 Butyrivibrio sp.
TGAGGAGCCGTATGCGTTAATAGCGCACGTACGGTTCTGAAAAGGGGTATGGGGAGTAATCCCCATATCTACTTAAGTGTATTTGCGTTTGTGTTCTTCTGTTCGCTGATCTTCAATATATTTCTTAACAGTATCAAGAGAAACACTTCCGGTAGTGGCGCAAAAGTAACTTGCGCTCCAGAAGGGTGAATCTCCCCACAGATACTTTTCTACATGAGTCCTATATGTATTTCTTACTTCTTTAGAAAGTTGTGATTTTAACGAGTTGATGAGCTTTACAGGAGCTACATCAGGTGGCATGGAAATCAGCAGATGCATGTGATCCTCTTCTGTACTCGTTCAGGATATCTGATTCCAGCATCGATTTCTGCATAAATTTACTCCTTATCCAAAAAGAACAAATGTTTGTGCTTTTCTGAAATGTGTGCTATAATACTAACTATAGAATACTGCTAAGGAATTTACAACCGTGTACAGAACAAGGCAATACAGGATAAACCAAAACCATATACTCTATGACTATTGCAGGGATATCTGCAAATCATCAGCCGTTCTGTACAACAGGGCAAATTTCATCTTAAGGCAGTATTCGTCTGCAGTAGATTCAATGGCCTTGTTCAAGCCTCTTTTCCCAAATCAGATGATGGTTTACAGGCTCGTAAGGGATAGCCTTTTGGGGACTAAATATCTTGGTGACAGCAAGTGGCTCTCATATAATGCCCTTGATCATCTGCTAAAGGTTACAAGGGATAAGGCATACTATGCCCTTCCGTCACAGGCTAATCAGCAGATATTGAAACTTCTTCTCAGAGACTATAAGTCTTTCTTTGAAGCTGTAAAAGTATATGGCAGGAATCCTGGGGCACTTACTGGTCGCCCCAAGATGCCGGGATATATGTCACAGGGATCATTCAAGACAGCTGTCCTGACTAATCAGATATGCAGGATCAAGGATGGGTATCTTAAGTTTCCCGGTACCATGGAGAAGCTGTCTCTTGGCCAGCTCTCGGAAGAAGTGTGCCTTAAGGAAGTACGTATAAAGCCCGGCGGAAACAGTTTTGTCCTGGATGTAGTTCTTTCTGTTCCTGATAAAGGAATAATGCCAATGTCTGATAAGGATATCCTCTCTGACCTTTCGGACGTATCAGATCTGAAGGGCTTGAGAGTAATGGCTATCGATCCGGGAACAGACAACATAGCTGCTGTAGCAAACACTTTTGGTGCAAGGCCATTTGTGATAAAGGGAGGTGTGATCAAGTCAATCAACCAGCTTTACAACAAAGAGATGAAAAGACTCTCTTCCTGTGCCATGACATGCAACAACAGGTACAGGACAAGAAAGATGAATGCTCTTACTGAAAAGAGGAACAGAAGGATAAAGGATCAGTTCCATAAGGTAAGCAGACAGCTTGCAGACTATGCAAGGGATAACCATGTCGATGCTGTTGTGATGGGTCATAATACATACCAGAAACAGAAAATAGGTATAGGACATGTCAATAACCAGAACTTTGTGCAGATACCAATGCTGATATTTGCAGACATGCTCAGATACAAACTTGCTGAATATGGTATAAAGTTTGTCCTCACAGAAGAGAGTTACACGTCAAAGGCTGACTTTCTTGCAAAAGACTATATCCCTGTGCATAAAAAGAATAGCCCGGAAAGCTACTCTTTTTCAGGAAAGCGGATACAGAGAGGACTTTACAGACACTACGATGGTACAATAACAAATGCAGACATAAATGGAGCTGCAAACATCTTAAGGAAAGTATTCCCAAAGGTAAGCCAATGGGATAGGGGCATAGTGGACATGCCCTGTTCTGCAGGATGCATAGAGCATCGTGCAGGTTCATGCCGCTCTGCGGCATAACAGAAACCCTTTCCGACGTGGAGTCGGTGAGGGTAGTTCATAGTAGAATAGACAGAGATGCTGCTCTTAGTAGGCTTAAGGATAGAGGATTGTCAATCAGACAAATTGAAAGGCTTACAGGGATAAATCGAAATACAATACAAAGAGCTAAATAAATGAGAATGTACGAGTCAAAGTGAAACGTCCCCATTGACTCCAAAAATAAATTTGTGATTTATCGCATATGACCAGGGAGAAGAAAGATGACAAGATTCCTTTTTTCTGAAATCAATTCTTTATACGCATCAAGTAAAGAAAGCCCCAATGTCATTCACTTCATAATGAGGATGCAGGACACTATCGATGGAAATATACTTCGACATGCAGTTGATACTACTATGGAGCGTTATCCTTATTTTGCTGTAAAGCTGACTAAAATGGATGACCGGTATGTTTTTGAATCGAATGAGCAACCTGTCGCAGTAGTAAATACTGAAAAAGACATTGAGCTAAACAGTAAAGAATCTAACTTCCATATGTTGGCTTTTTCATGGCATGACGACATTATCGTACTGAATATCTGTCATGCTCTTACAGATGGAACGGGGGCTTATGAACTCTTAAGAACTTTACTGTATTATTATTGCTCTGAATTTTATAATGTTAAGCTCAGCAGAGATAAAATTCGTCTTAAGGGAGATATTATTCCGCCACAGGAGTGGGATGACCCCACGATCAACATTCCTGATCCACCCTCGGGTGGCGGCGAAGAAATTCTACCTTCTCTAAATCCTGAGATAGAGAAGAAAAGAGAAGGCGATGTCAGGACTGTATTTGGAATTTCTATAGATGAATCAGAGTTAATGCGCTTTTCTTCTGCTAATGATGGAAGCCCCGGAACGATGACTGCTCTATTTCTAAGCAGAGCTATAGCTGATGTTCATCCTGATAAGGTCAGTCCTATAAGGATCAGCATGTGCGTTAACCAGCGAAAAGCACTGAATGCTCCGCTTGCACACCAAAGTCTTGTTGGTGGAGCATGGCTCGAGTACAAAGAAAAAATGTGGACATGGCCAATTGATAAACAGGCTATGTGCTTCCGGGGAATGGTATTTGCTCAGACGCGGGATGAGAGTGTGCTATCTACGCAAGCCTCAATAAACAGTTTCACGCGAAAGCTTCTGGCACTTCAAACAGATGAAGAGCGGTTTGAAGCCGCCAAAGAAAACAGTCAGTCTCTTAAAGCTGTTCTTTCAGCCACGGTCAGTTATATTGGTAAGGCTAATTTTGGTGAGGCTGAAAAATATATTAAAGAATTTCATACATGGGCACAACCTCTGAATGAAAGCATTTTGCTTGAGGTATCTGCAGTAAATCATGAAGTAACTATTGAGTTTATACAGAACTTTTCGGATCCTGTGTATTTTGATGCTTTTTTAAAAGAACTTAGTAGCAACGGAATCAGATTTGAGCATAAATATACGGAAAAACTGGCTATTCCCAATGTAAGACTTCCCTGGAGCGTGTAGCTATTATCTAAAAAACTGTGAATAGTAACGAAAAACATTCCGTATCGGTTGAAAAACCACATTTGATGTGATAAAATTTCAACTGTTTTCAAAGAAAAAAAGAGGTTGCGAAAGATGCTTCATTGATTTTCTGACAAAAAAGTTATAAACAGAGTGTTCTTGCCTGCATGACAGGTCTGTTTTTGTACGCTTTACGTCAGATTATCATATTCGTCAATTGTCCGGTTCGTCCTGGACTCTCGTATTCCTCTTTCTATATTTGAGTTTTTTTTTGATGGATATGACTGCCTTGCGTACAGAAATGTATGTGAGGCAGTTTTTACGTTTTAATACATACTTTTTTGTTGGAGGATTCGATGATGAATAAGAAACTAAATATAGATAACCTTGAACTTGTATCATTTTTCAATGGCCTGGTTTTCTTTGCACCGGTAGCACTATTAGTAAGAACCCGGGCAGGAATTAGCCTTGATCAGTTCTTTGTTTTACAGGCAATATTGTCACTGGTAATATTCTTTGGCGAAATACCAACCGGGAAGATCACGGACGTGGTTGGATATAAAAATACGATTGTCTTATCGCAGGTTACACTTCTGCTGGCCAGAGGCATGATGCTTACCGCCTTTTTAACTCGAAATTACTGGCTGTTTATAGCAGAGGCTATTGTAGAAGGCATTGCAAGCTGCTTTTCTTCCGGAACCATAAGTGCTTATCTGTATCAGCGGTATGACGAGGGTGAATATGTTGTGAAAAGTGCGAGAACTTCTAAGTTTGGTACGGCTGGCTTCATAGTAAGTACCATAATGTATGCCGGTATTTACCACTTCTTTGGAATTGTCGGCTTGCTTGTCGTGACAGCTGTTATGAACGTTTTTGCAGTTGCGCTGAGTTTCAGGATTGAAAAAGAAAAGGCTAAATCCAAAGAAGCAGTCGGCAATAAGGACACCGGAAAGCATAAATTATTCATTCTTCGGCTTAATGCTGAAAATATCATAATTATGGTAACCCTGGCTTGCGTTAGTATTTCCTTCATACTGATCAATTTTTTCTATGTTGATAAACTGGAAAATCTTGGGATTTCCGAAGAATGGATGACCGCTATCATCCTTGGATACTCAGTAATTGAGATGGCTGCAGAGAAGATCCTGGATCATATTGGAGAAAAGAACTATTTCAGGACCTTTGTTGCCGGTTTTATCATTTCAGGAATATGCATGTTGTTATTTGGAAGAAGCAACATCCGGCTGATCATCATTCCAATCATGCTGCTACTTCCTCTTGTGGTGTCAGTACCGGCATACATATTTGATGAGATGGAAAATAAAGTGATCGATAAAAACAATCTGGAAGATAAACGAGCTGAAGTTCTTTCGGCCTACAACATGGGGGTAAATCTTGTTGAGGTTATCTTCCTGTTTGCATCAGCTTATGTATCAGGTATCGGTGTTTCTGCATGCTTCACAGTGGTGGGAGTACTTATGATCCTGTTGGCAGGGGTGCATGGAGTATTGAAAAAATAATTTGTTTATGAACGAGGAGACAAAAATGGGGAAGAACCTCGTCAAGTTTTCTTTCGAATCCTCAGTGGGATATCATGTTCACGTGATAGTGCAAGGCATCGGTCGATTTCTTCCTGAGGGAGGACATCGACGATCGACCATCTTACGTCTTTTATTTCTTCCCTGCATCTTTTTGTGAATTCAAGCATGTTTTCAAAGCCATTGGAATGAAGCGGTCTTGTTACTTCTTCATATTCTTCTTTGGAAGGGGAATTAAGGCTTACAGAGACGCTGTCAATGACTTTGGCAAGCTCCGGAACTATATCACGGCCGTTTTCTACCGAGCCCTGGCCGTTGGTGTTTAATCGTATCTTGAGACCTTTCTTTTCTTTTGCGAAAGCAGCAGCCTCTAGCAGTATGTCCAGCTGACAGGTTGGTTCACCGTAGCCGCAGAACACAAGCTCATCGTAACCTGAAAAATCAAAATCACGTATGGCATCAAGAACCTCGGCTTTGGTAGGATTGGTCTGATGCCAAAGGGTATCAGCATCGCCGACGCCATCTTTTACAAAGCGGATGCAGAAGGTGCATCTGCAGTTACATTTATTGGTAATATTTGCATAGACTGAACCTTTATAGGTGTAGAGTATATCTGCCATATCAGGCCTCCGATCTGGCTTTGAAGCCGAATTTATCAAGTGTTGTACCAAGCATCAGGAAAAAGATCATACTACCAAAGGACTGTACGAAACTCCCGGAAAAGCTTGTGATGAGAGCTGCCTTGGTTCCGAATAAAAGAGCTTCCGCAAGATAGTATCCTGTGGCTGAGATAAAGTAAGAAATGATCGGAGCGGCAATATTTCTTTTGCTTAATATGGTTGTAGCTTTATTGGTAAAAGGGATCACGATAAGGCTCTTTATTATCACAGTGGCCACTGTCCATGCAGGGGCGGTTAAAAGATCTGCCAGTCCTCCGCCAATTGCACCTGCCAGCATGGCGTAGGGCAATGGCAGTATGGTGGCGGCAAGATATATAAGTCCGTCGCCGAAATGGATGTATCCGCCGTTAATTCCCACAGGCACATGGCCTATGTAGGCTGTGAAAATTGTGATAAGGGCTGCAAAGATTCCGGTAAGTGTTAAGGTGTAAGTCTTGCTTCTTTTTTTTGTCATGTCTGTTCCCCACTTTCTGTGCAATTATTCTCTATAGCTTTTACTTGATTAGCATCTTTAAACTTTTTTCATATGAGATCCCGGCTCTTGGGTCAGTGCCTTTTTCTGTATTTTTTATGGCTGTGTATATGAAATGGCTTGCCGCATCTGCTGCATCAAAAGCGCTGTCACCTCTTAATATTTTGCCTAAAAAGATAGCTGCAAAGAGGTCTCCTGTTCCGGAATAATGAATTCCGTTACTTTGCGTTGTGATAACTTTGCTGTTTCCGTTTTCAATAATGAAGTTCCCAATCACGTCTTTTTTTAAGAGAGGAATCCCGGTCACTGCGATGATTCTGTCATGGTCTCCGCCAAGTATTATGGACATTCTCCTGATTTCATTTATCAGGTCATCGCCCTTGAGCTCCATTATTTTTTCGGGGCTTTCACCTGTCAGAAGACACAGCTCTGTTAAGTTTGGGGTTATTATGTCGGCTTCATTGACCATGGCTTTTATGGTTGTCAGAAGCTCTTTTGAAAAGTTTGTATAAGTTTTTCCGTCATCGCCCATGACAGGATCAACTAAAACCTTAGTGCTTGCTGATTTGAAGGCTTTTATAAATTCCAAACTGTTTTCAGCCTGCAGGCCGCTCATCATAAATCCTGTTATTATCCCGTCAAAGGTTTCTTCCTGTTGTTTCCATTCCCGCAGATATTCAGGTATTATGCCGGTCAGGTCTTTGAAATAATATGAAGGATATCCAGTCTGTGCGCTAAGAACTGCTGTTGGCAGTGGACAGCACTGAATTCCCAAGGCTGCCAAAACTGTCATATCTGCAGTAAGTGAACACTTGCCGAATCCGGACAGGTCATTAATTGCTGCTACTTTCATAAGCTGCTCCTTTAATGCTTTGTTATGGTAAAGAATATACTCTATACTCTGGTATCATTAAAATGGTCAGATTAGAAGAATTTATTAATACCAGATATGCGCAACTGACTTATTGGCTTTAGGGGAGTTGTGGTTTAAAATATCCATGTATGAAATCATCAGGGGGTATGGCTATGAAACCACAGGATAAAAATAAAAATCTTCAGTATTACAGGATCGATGAAGTGCAGCAGCTCTTTGTTCATGGCAGAACTAACTGGCCTAATGAGCAAAAAGAGCTGCCTCTTTTTTGGAATAATAGCGGTGTAGAAGTGTGCACGGATGGAACTGAATTGTGGATAAGAGTAGAGGCGGACTATAGCGTTTATGAGCCCTGGTATGCGGTTGAAGTAAACGGGGCGCTAGTGAGCCGCAGTATGTTACAGCCCGGGGAAAATGATATTTGTCTTTTCAGGGGCATGTCTGCAGGATCTGTAAAAAGAGTCTTTTTTTACCGCGAACTTCAGCCTATGGGGCAGGATGATGACTGCCATATGATTGTCAAGGGGTTATATTGCGATGGAGAGTTTAAAGAAGTTCCACAATATGATCACAGGATCGAATTCATAGGTGACAGCATTTCATCCGGTGAGGGAACTTATGGGGCTAATGACGATATGGACTGGATTCCGATGTACATGTCATCAAGCCATAACTATATCAATATGATCTCCAAAAAGATGAATGCCGATGTCCGCATAATCTCGCAGGGCGGATGGGGTGTTTATTGCAGCTGGGATGCGGTAAGAAAGAACAATATCCCGAGAATTTATGACAAGATATGCGGCCTTGCCCATGGTGAGTTTAATGAAAGCCTTGGCGCTGCAAAAGCCTATGATTCATCGAACTGGCAGGCGGATGCTGTTGTCATTAACCTTGGAACCAATGACGGAACTGGAATCGCGGCATATAATGGCAGTGGCGGCGAAATCGGAGCCATGGCTGATGAACCGCTTAGCATCAGCGAGTGTGAAAAATCCATTACTGCTTTTCTTAAAAAACTTAGATCATACTATCCAAAAGCTCACCTTTTGTGGGTTTATGGAATGCTTGGCTATGATATCAGCGCAAATATCAGCAAAGCCATTGCGGACTATATGACTGAAACAGGCGATGATAATGTTTCCTATCTGACTCTTCCCAATACGCTTGAGGGTGAGTTTGGATCCCGCATGCATCCTGGGCTAAAGAATCATGAGAAAGCAGCTGAAATGATTTCGGATTTTCTTTTGTCCAAACTTGGGTGATGGGCATTTTGGTAAAAGATATCTTTAGATATCGATGATAATGTGGTAGGATTTTGTAAAAATGCAAAAGAGTAATATGGAGAAATTATAATAATGAGTACTAATGAGAAAGAACCTATTTTTTTAGAACCGCACTTTACCCACAATGTCTGGGGTGGAAGCAAGTTGAGAACTGTGTTTGGATACGATGTTGAAGGGGATGACATCGGAGAGTGCTGGGGAATTGCAGCTCATCCAAATGGAAAGAGTCTTGTAAAGAACGGCCTGTATAAGGGAATGGGACTGGATGAGCTTTATAAAGAGCACGGAGAGCTTTTCGGAGTTGGTGCTCGTGGCGAAAATGATAAGTTTCCTCTTTTAACAAAAATAATAGATGCAAAGTCTGACCTTAGCATCCAGGTGCATCCTGATGATGAATACGCCAAAGTACATGAGAATGGGTCTCTTGGTAAAACAGAATGCTGGTATGTTCTTGATTGCGACGAGGGAGCGTCACTTGTTGTTGGACACAACGCTTCTTCAAGAGATGAACTCTGTCAGATGATGGATGAGGGAAGATGGAGCGATCTTATTAGAGAAGTAAAGATCGAAAAGGGCGATTTTATCCAGATCGATCCGGGAACTGTCCATGCCATAAAAGGCGGCGTGGTTGTTCTTGAAACTCAGCAGAACAGCGATATCACATACAGGCTCTATGATTATGACAGAATGTGGAATGGCAGCAAACGTGAGCTTCATGTTGATAAGTGCAAGGACGTTATCACTGTTCCGGCAAAAGATCTGTCGGATGCGATAGTTCACGATACTGATCAGGAGCAGGGAGTAAAGCTTCTTAACAGCTGCAAGTACTATACAGTATCAAGAGTGAATGTAAAGACAGAGCTTTCACTTGATGTTTCTGAGAAATATGTTTTGTGCTCAGTTATAGAGGGAAAAGGAAATATTGGGGATCATCAGGTAAAGAAGGGTGATCATTTTATACTGCCTGTGGGTTACGGAAAAGCAGTATTTAAAGGTGATATGAAACTTATTGTTTCAAGTGAAAACTAAAGGGTGTTCATACCATACTGATAAATGGTATAAAAATATATAATGTTTTTTTGGGAGGCTACTATGTACATACTTGATGATGGAATCAAGCTCAACGCCAAGCTTGATATGCCAAAAAACGGGGCGGAAAAATGTCCGATATGTGTTATAATCCACGGATTTACAGGACACATGGAGGAAAGGCACATTATAGCTGTTCAGGAAGCAATGAATGAGCTGGGAGTTGCTACTCTTAGAGTTGAAATGTATGGTCACGGCGGAAGTGATGGGGAATTTAAGGACCATACACTTTATAAGTGGCTCTCAAATGCTATGGCAGCAATTGATTATGCAAGGAAACTTGACTTTGTCACTGATGTCTATCTCTGCGGACATTCTCAGGGCGGACTTACTGCAATGCTGGTTGCAGGAATGGAAAAAGACAGGATAAAAGCGCTTATTCCGCTTTCTCCGGCTCTTTGTATCTTAGAGGGTGCAAGAAAGGGATGCCTTTTGGGACAGCCATTTGATCCTGAAAATGTTCCGGAAGAACTTGTCAACTGGGACAACAGGACTCTTAGTGGCAACTATGTAAGGGTTGCACAGACTCTTCATATTGAGGATGCACTGGCTAAATATGAGAATCCGGTTCTTATTGTTCACGGTGATGCAGATGAGGCTGTGCCTGTAGAAGACTCAATTGATGCAGCGCCAAAATATAAAAATTGTAAGCTTGTTCTCATTAAAGGGGACACTCACTGCTATGACAATAGTCTTGATGAGGTTATAGATGCAGTAAAAGCCTTTATGAGGGAGCAATTGGCGCAAGTATAAAATAAACGTAAAAAAGTTTTAAAATTTTTGTTGACGTTTTGCTTTATTCTTGCTATTATAAACAAGTCGTCGCGAGAGAGATGCGGCGACGGTTCGCGGAAGTGTCGGAATTGGCAGACGAGCAAGACTAAGGATCTTGTGACTGTTTATGTCGTGTGGGTTCAAGTCCCATCTTCCGCACGAAAAAAAGGATCAACTCAAATGAGTTGGTCCTTTTTTTGTGCGGAAGGGTAATTCACGGGGACGTCCCTGTGACTTCCCTTGTATCAAAATATGGAAAATAGTGTTAAAATAAATTGGCGAGATTTATGAAAAGGACTAGAGATAATGAAGTTTAAAGCAGTTATTTTTGATATGGACGGAACGCTTCTCAATACGATCGAGGATATTACTGATTCCGTGAATTTTATTTTGAGAAAGTATGAGATGCCGGAGAGAACTCTGGATGAAGTAAAACATTTTGTGGGAAACAGTTCTGTAAAGCTTATAGAAAGAGCAATTCAGGGCGGAAGAGAGAACCCACAGTTTGATCAGATATTAAGTGATTACGAGGCTTATTACGTTAATCATTGCAATATTAAAACAGGACCTTATAAACATATTCCCGAGCTATTAAAAGAGCTGAAAAATCGCGGCTACAAGATAGCAATAGTGTCCAATAAGTCTATGGACGGAGTTCAGGAACTTAAGAATGTTTATTTTGGTGAATGGGCTGATGTGGCGATTGGAGTGACGGATAAGCTTCAGAGGAAACCAGCGCCGGATGAGTGCCTTGAAGCTATGAAAAAGATGTCTGTCAAAAAAGAAGACTGTGTATATGTTGGGGATTCTGACGTGGATCACATGACAGCAAAAAACACAGGAATTCCATGTATCTCATGTTTGTGGGGCTTTAGAACAAAAGATGAACTCATTGCAGCAGGTGCGGGAGAAAATGCATTTGTAAGTGATCCTCTTGAAATACTTGAGTTGGTATGATCCATATAGTGTTTAAGACTTGAAGGTGGGGCAGAAAATGAAGAAAGCTATATTGGTTTTGGCAATTGTTTTTTTGTTTTGTGTAATTGGTGTTGGATGCCTTGTAAATAAATCTGATGATGAAAAAGAAGATGCTCAGGTTTTGGACAAAACATACAAAGAATTCACAGCTTTTTTTGCTGTCCCGGGGACGGAGCTTGATGAGAACAATGTGATCCAGAACCTGATAGCTGATTCTACGGGGATAAAAGTTCATGAGAAGTGGCTTGGAAGTGAGACTGCTTATGATGCTATAAGTGAACTGCTTGAGAGCGGCGATTATCCTGATTTTGTTGATGCGGGTGAGGAGTCAGTCCGCATGTATGAGGCGGGAGCACTTGTTGCTCTTGATGATTATATTGAGAAGTACCCTAATGTAAAAGAGCTTTTTAGTCAGGAACAGTGGGATTCACTCAGACAAAGCGATGGACATATTTACTGGATTCCTCAGTTTTCCAGCACTTATGGAAAAGAGAGAGTCTGTGTGCATGTTGATGAAGCTTTCTGGATACAGACAAGAGTCCTTGAATGGGCGGGCTATCCTGACATACATACTCTTGATCAGTATTTTGATCTTATAGAAAGATATTACGCAGCTAAGCCTACAATGCCTGATGGCACGGCTGTAATTCCTTATACGATCCTTTGCGATGACTGGAGATATTTTTGTCTTGAAAATGCTCCACAGTTTCTTGATGGATACCCAAATGATGGCGCTGCTATAGTTGACCCGCAGACACATAAGGTAATTGACTACAATACTACAGATACAGCAGTTAAATATTTTAAAAAGCTCAATGAAGAGTATAAAAAAGGTATTGTGGATCCTGAATTCTATAAACAGACCTACGATGAGTACATTGCTAAACTCTCATCAGGAAGAGTTCTTGGAATGGTAGATCAGTGGTGGGATTTTGCTTATGAAGCAGAGGATGCCATAAGACATGCCGGCCTTGATGATGAGGGATGTCAGTATGTTCCCCTTCCTATAACTATCAGAGAGGGTATAACCAATCAGTGGCACAATTCAGGAAGCGTCTTTCATGGAAGTTCAGGTCTTGCAATTACAAAAAGCTGCAAGGATGTTGACAAGGCTATGGGATTTGTCAGTGCTTTATTGGAGCAGGATATACATAATCTCCGATATTGGGGCATTGAAGGTGTCGACTATGTGATCGATGATAATGGAATGTTTAAAAAGACAAAAGGAATGCGAAAGATGGCCTATGATACAGCCTATAAGAAATCGCATTTTTGTCAGTACAACTATTTCCCACAGTGGCTTGGAACAAGCAGAGATGGTATAAATGCCATGAAACCTGAAGGCCAGGAAGTTGAATTCTATGATGGCCTTTCAGATAAAGTCAGAAAATGCCTTACAGCTTATGATGCTCAGACCTATGTAGAAATGCTTGGAAGCAATCCTTCACCCGGTCCATGGTATCCGATATATACATACGCGCAGGCTCTTTCACCAAGCTCTGATGAAGGAGAAGCTTATCATATGATGACTGAGTGCAAGCAAAATTATCTGCCGCAGGTGGTAATGGCCAATAATTTTGATGAAACCTGGGCTGAATATATTAAGGCTTATAATTCCTGCCATCCTGAACGCTTCCTGAATGGACTTCAAAATGAAGTTAACAGGAGAGTTGAAGCGGCGGCAGACTATGAACAGTAATAATAAAGGTGTATAATTATCTGCATATATGAAAAATGTAGATGATATGAAATATGAAGGGGGATATATGGGAGATACAGAGAATAAAGAACAAAATGTTACTTCTGCAAGTAGTGAAGAGCTTCTTATAGAAATAAGAAACCTCACAAAGAAAAAGCTCTTTTGGCAAAAAATCAGTACCTGCTGTATTGCGGCTATTATGGGTATCGTGCTTGCCACAATGGTTATAGTTATTCCACAGCTTGAGGCCACATTGAATCACATCAATGACACAGCGATCAAGGCTCAGGATTCCCTTAATGAAGCCAATACCATGATTACAAGTATCACTGAGGCCAGCGAGAATTTTGACAGTCTTGTTGCGAAAAACGGCGAAGGCCTTACAAGTGCAGTTGAGTCTATGTCAAAGATTGATTTTGAAGGCCTTAACGAAGCAATCAAGGATCTTCAGGATGCAATAGGACCTTTAGCAGCATTTATGAGTAAGTTCAGATGAACAGGAGGGAATGATAATGGGGAAGAAGTCAACAGTAGAAGAGATTAAGGAAATGGTAAAAGAGGTTTCCAGGAATGCGGAGCCTGTTATTGATGAAGCTAGGAAAAAAGCTGAGCCTTTGATCAAAGATGTCACCAAGAAGGCAGAGCCAATCTATAATGACATTAGAGAAAAGGCAGAACCTATCTATCAGGATCTTAGGGAAAAGGCGGAGCCTATCTACAATGATATAAAAGAAAAGGCAGCTCCTGCAGCAAAAGTTGTAAAGACACATTCTGAGAAGGCTCGCAAGGCAGCTAAGACAGTGAGCGACGATATCTCTTTAAAAGCAGCTAAATTCAGCTGTAAAGAGGAAGTATTTGTTCAGTACAGCCACCATGAGATCAGAACAACAGATATCATTGAAAAGGCAAAACAGGACTATGTTTCCAAGGGCAATAAGCCTTCAAGCATCAGAGAGATACAGGTTTATATCAAGCCTTCAGATAACGCAGCGTACTACGTTGTAAATCATCAGGAGACCGGAAAGATAGGATTTTAATAGGAAAAAGTAAATGGCAATAGAATTAAAAAGTTTTTTTCCACTTTCTCATTATGAGTATGGAGAGGCATATTTTGGAAGCTATAAGGGCATGAGATACAGACTTGCCAGGGAACCACTGGAAAACGTCAAGTTCACACCTCTTGATAAAAGAGGACCGGCTACTTTGATGGCAACTGTGTGGCCAGAGCCCAATTCCTATGCACATACTGATGACAGCCTTAAGACGACCGAGAATTTTGAGGTCTCTCAAGAGGGGCTTGAAAAGGCTGTTCAGTGGATAAATGATCAGTACACATCCAGGGAAAGTGAATGGTCAAGATAATTTTTAAAAAAAATTCAAAATAAAAAAAGGATTTTTGAAACCCACGTCGAATATATATGATGTGGGTTTTCTTTTTCTGGTAGACAACTGATTCACCCACGGAAAGAAGTAAAAATTGAAAATTCGCGAACAACTGGAAAAACGTGAGACTAAAATCTTAAGCAAACATGCTACTCTGAGCATGAATTCCAAAGGAAGAGAAAAAGAAGAAAAGCCGTGCGATATCAGGCCTTGTTTTCAGAGGGACCGTGACAGGATTCTTTATTCCAAGTCATTCAGGCGCCTGAAAGACAAGACTCAGGTCTTTTTGTCTCCTGATGGGGACCATTACAGGACTCGCATGACTCATACTCTTGAAGTTTCTCAGAATGCGCGGACTATCGCGAAAGCTCTTTTGCTAAATGAGGATCTGGCGGAGGCGATTGCCCTTGGACACGACCTTGGACATACGCCGTTTGGTCATGCCGGAGAGAGAGCTTTAAACGAGGTTTGTCCCGGAGGATTCAGACACAATGAGCAGAGTCTTAGGATTGTAGAAAAACTTGAGAACTACGGACAGGGAATGAACCTTACATGGGAGGTACGCGATGGCATATTGAACCACGAGATGGACCTTACGCCTTCGACTCTTGAGGGAAAAGTTGTGCGTCTTTCGGATAAGATCGCTTATATGCATCACGACATGGATGATGCCATCAGAGGCGGCATAATTACTGAGGATCAGGTGCCAAAAGACCTGTGCGATGTGATAGGCCACACGAATGGTGAGTGGCTTGATACATTTATTCATGACATCGTGGCAAACAGCCTTGATAAGGATGATATCCGCATGTCAGAAGAGATATATGATGCATTCCACAGGCTTCGTAAGTTTATGTTCGACCATGTTTATACCAACCCGATTGCCAAAGGGCAGGAGGGCAAGGTTGAGGTAATGATCAAGATCTTGTACTTCTATTATCTTGACCATGTTGATCTTCTTCCTGACTATCTTAAGAATATGATGAACCTTGGGGAGACAAAAGAAAGGATTGTCTGTGATTATGTCAGTTCCATGACTGACAGATATGCAGTTTCAATGTTTGAGGAAGTTTATATACCACATACTTGGGGAGTTTTATAAATAATGTACTATTCAGATGAGATCATCGAAGAAGTGCGCTCCAGGAACGATATTGTGGACGTTGTGGGTCAATATGTGCATTTGCAGAAAAAAGGTTCCAATTATTTTGGACTTTGCCCATTCCACAATGAGAAATCCGGGTCGTTTTCTGTTTCTTCGCACAAGCAGATGTTCTACTGCTTTGGATGCGGTGCAGGCGGCAATGTGATCACTTTTTTGATGAAATATGACAATTTAACATTTCAGGAAGCGGTAAAACAGCTGGCTGAGAGAGCCGGTATAAAGCTTCCGGAGCAGGATGATTCTCCTGCAGCCAAGGCGGCGCGGGATAAAAAACAGATCCTGTATGATATTAACAAAGAAGCAGCCAAGTACTACTATTATCAGCTGCGGGGCAGAACCGGACAAAAGGGCATGGAGTACTTTAAGTCCAGAAAGCTTACAGATGAGACCATGCAGCATTTTGGACTTGGATATGCCAATGTTACAAGTGATGATCTTACAAAGCACCTTAAAAGCCTTGGATACACAGATGGACAGATAATCGAGGCGGGGCTGGCGTCCCACGATGATAAAATGGGAACCCATGATAAATTTTGGAACAGAGTGATGTTTCCTATTCAGGATGCATCCCAGAAGGTAATTGGTTTCGGCGGCCGAGTGATGGGAGATGGTAAACCCAAATACCTGAATTCCCCGGAAACGCCTATTTTTGATAAAAGCCGTAATTTGTTCGGTCTTAACTATGCCAAGAATTCAAGAGCAGGTTACATGATAATCTGCGAGGGATATATGGATGTTATAGCCATGCACCAGGCGGGCTTTAATATGGCAGTTGCTTCATTGGGAACTGCTTTTACCACCGGGCAGGCCATGATATTAAAAAGATATACGGACGAAGTCATTTTGTCCTATGACAGCGATGAAGCCGGCACAAAGGCAGCGCTTAGAGGAATTGGCATTCTAAAAGAGGCTGGTCTTAAGGGAAAGGTCCTTGACCTGAGGCCCTATAAGGACCCTGATGAGTTTATTAAGAATGAAGGCAGGGAAGCTTTCGAAGAGAGAATAAAAAATGCTGAGAACACTTTCTTCTTTGAAGTAAGGGTGCTTCAGTCCCAGCATGATATGTCAGATCCTCAGTCCAAGACTGAATTTCACAGGAAGCTTGCAATGAAGCTTTGTGAATTTGAGGAGGCTCTGGAAAGAGAGAATTATATAGAAGCCGTTGCTGCAAGATACAACATTGCGGTAGATGATCTCAGAAGGCTTGTATCCAGTGTTGCTTCTCAGGGCGGACTTGTCAGAAAGGTTGAAAGGCCTAAGTCGGGCATACAGCAGAAACGTTCTCCTGAAGACGGAGCCAAAAAGAACCAGAGGCTTCTTTTGACATGGCTTACTGATGAACCACAGATCTTTTCCAGGGTAACCAGGTGGATAACTCCTGAGGATTTCTCAGATGACCTGTATAGAAATGTGGCAAAAGAGCTGTTTATGGGAATGGAGAGCGGCAATTTTTCACCGGCAGCTATTCTCGACAGATTTACTGATGAGGACGAACACAGGCAGGTAGCTGAGATGTTCAACACCAATCTTATCGAGATCGAGACCAAAGAGCAGAGGAAAAAGGCTTTCCACGACATAATATATGGAGTTAAGGCAGCAGGGTATGACAGACAAAAGAAAGAACTAAAGCCGGATGATCCTGATTTTCTTACCAAGACCATTCAGGGCAAAAAAGATCTGGAAAAGTTGGCGCACGCAGATATTTCACCGGATGATTGATGAAAAATAATAGAAAAGGAAAATACAAAAATGGCAAAGAAAGAAGTAGAGACTAAAGAAACAAAAGATACGAAAAAGGTAGCTGCAAAGGCTACCACAAAAACTGCAGCAAAGGCTACTGCAAAGGTTTCAGCCAAGGCTAAAAAGGAAGATACTGCAGAAGAAAAGAAGACTGCAAAGGCAGCAAAGGCTGAGAAGGACACAGAGGAAAAGAAAACTGCCAAGAAAGCTGAGGAAAAGGCTCCAAAGTCAGCAAAAGAACCAAAGGTTAAAAAGGCTGCAAAGAGTGCAAAGGCAGAGAGCGAGAGCACATCAAATGACGGAGAGGCTCAGGGGTTTGATGAGGCAACAAAAGAGCTCTTTACACAGAAGATAAAGGACATCCTTGCACTTGCAAAAAAGAAGAAAAATGTTCTTGAGTACTCTGAGATCAGCGATTTCTTCACAGACTTAAACCTCAATGAGGAACAGCTTGATAACGTACTCGAGGTTCTTGAGAACTCAGGAATCGATGTCCTTAGAGTTTCTGAAGTTGATGACGACCTTCCTGATGAGGATGATATGATGCTTTCTGATGAGGACGAGGTAGATATGGAGAATATCGACCTCTCAGTTCCTGATGGAATCAGCATTGAGGATCCTGTAAGAATGTACCTTAAGGAAATCGGTAAGGTTCCGCTTCTTAATGCTGATCAGGAGATCGAACTTGCAAGAGCCATGGAAGCAGGCGCTGATGCTCAGAAACAGCTTGATGATGACAAGGATAAAAATGAGCTTTCAGAGGCTGAAAAGAAAGAATTAAATCAGGCAATCTACGAGGGTGAAGAGGCTAAGAAGCGCCTTGCAGAGGCCAACCTTCGTCTTGTTGTAAGTATTGCCAAGAGATATGTAGGAAGAGGAATGCTTTTCCTTGACCTTATCCAGGAAGGAAACCTTGGTCTTATCAAGGCTGTTGAGAAGTTCGATTTCCGTAAGGGATTCAAGTTCTCAACATATGCTACATGGTGGATCAGACAGGCTATCACAAGAGCTATCGCTGATCAGGCCAGAACAATCCGTATTCCTGTTCACATGGTTGAGACTATCAATAAGCTCATCCGTGTAAGCCGTCAGCTTCTCCAGGAGCTTGGTCGTGAGCCACTTCCTGAAGAGGTAGCAAAAGAGATGAATATGCCTGTAGAGCGTGTACGTGAGATCCTTAAGATTTCTCAGGAGCCTGTGTCTTTGGAAACACCTATCGGTGAAGAGGAAGATTCACATCTTGGTGATTTCATCCAGGATGATAACGTTCCTGTACCTGCAGATGCTGCAGCCTTCACACTCTTAAAGGAACAGCTTGTTGAGGTTCTCGGAACACTTACAGAGCGTGAACAGAAGGTATTACGACTCAGATTTGGTCTTGATGATGGAAGAGCAAGAACCCTTGAAGAAGTTGGTAAAGAGTTCAACGTAACCCGTGAGCGTATCCGTCAGATCGAGGCTAAGGCTCTTAGAAAGCTCCGTCATCCAAGCCGCAGCCGCAAGCTCAAGGATTATCTTGATTGATCATGAGTAGAGAAGATATATCACTTAAAATGTCCCAAAGGCTCATCACCGTTGCTAATATGCTTAAGAGTGACGGTGAGGCTTTGAAGGCTGCAGATGTTGGGTGCGACCACGGATATGTGTCCATTTATCTGGTTCAGAGAGGCATTGCAGAGTCTGTGATTGCCATGGATGTAAGGAAAGGGCCTCTCTCAGCAGCAGGTGCCAACATCTCGGAATATGGCCTTGAAGACTTCATTTCCACCAGACTTTCAGACGGCGTAAAAGAGCTGGAGAAAGGCGAAGCTAATGCAATAGTTATCGCAGGAATGGGTGGAAAGCTCATGGAGAGACTCATAGAAGAAGGAAATCTCTATGATCTTGGCATAAGGAAAGCAGTCTTTCAGCCCCAGTCTGATTATGAAGAGTTCAGGCAGTTTTTGAGAGATAAGGGATATCTTATTACAGATGAAAGAGTTGTCTATGAGGATGGAAAGTACTATTTCCCTATGAAAGTAGATGTTATGGACAGCTCTTTTGACAATAAAAGCGTATTTGATAAAACTTTAGAAACATTATTTAAAGATAGCGGTGATATCAAAAAAGATCAGATGATCAGAATATGTAACCGCTATGGCGAGTGTAATTTAGTCAGAAAAGAGCCGCTTCTAGTGCCATATTTGGATCACGGCAGGCAGGTTCTTGAGAGCATTTTGAAAAGTCTTGATGACAGCCATGCAGGGCGCAGAGAAGAGATAATGGAGGAGTTGTCCGATATTTCTTTTGCCCAAAAAATCTTAATGAGGTAGGAGAGACGTTATGCCGCAGATTACAATAAATGGAGTATCTAAAGAATACGAAAAAGGAACTACATTTGAGCAGATAGCAAAAGAGTACCAGTCAGAATTTAAGTACAGAATTGCCGCTGTTATATACAATGGCAAGATAAGGGAACTCTTTAAAACAGTGAAAAAGGACGGCGATCTGTCTTTTGTCACTTTTGCAGATGATATTGGCCATAAGACCATGCGAAGAACAGCAATAATGATGCTTATCAAAGCTATTAAAGACGTGGCGGGCAAGGATTGTCAGCCAAAGGCAAAGGTGGAATTCACCATTGGTAATGGCTATTATTGCACTATCAAAGGCGGCATTGAAGTAACTGATGAATTTGTCAAAAAAGTTTCTGACAGGTTTCAGGAGCTCATTGACAAAGCTCTTCCGATCACCAAGAAAGTTTATCCTCTTGATGAGGCTATTGAGATATTCAAAAAGCAGGGCATGACCGACAAGGTTTCTCTTTTGAAATACAGGAGAAGCTCTGAGATTAATGTCTATAAGCTTGAAGATTTTTACGATTATTTTTATGGCTATATGTGCCCTAATACTTCGTACATAGAGCATTTCCAGCTTGATAAGTATCATGATGGCATGCTTCTTACTCTTCCTATGAAGGTTGACCCAAATCTGTTAAAGGTTTCTGAGCCCAGGGAAAAGCTCTTTGAAACCATGAAACTTGCCAGTGACTGGGGCAGCAGAATGGGAATTGACAATGTAGGCGACCTTAATGAACAGATCTGCGCAGGAAGGATCAATGAGATGATCCTTGTACAGGAGGCTTTGCAGGAGCGAAGGATCGGTGAAATTGCCAAGAAGATCCACGACCGTAAAGACATTAAGTTCGTAATGATCGCAGGACCAAGCTCTTCAGGTAAGACCAGCTTTGCCAACAGACTTTCCATACAGCTTCGCACTTATGGCATGGTTCCGCATCCTATAAGTCTTGATAACTATTTTGTTAACAGAGAGTTTACCCCCAAGCACCTGGATGGAAGCTATGACTTTGAGTGCCTTGGAGCTATGGATGTTAAGCAGTTTAATGACGATATGGTTAAGCTCTTAAATGGCGAGCGCGTTGAGATGCCGGAATTTAACTTTGTTACAGGCAAAAGAGAAATGAATGGCAATTTCCTGCAGCTTGGTGAGTCGGATGTTCTCGTAATAGAAGGCATACATGGACTTAACGAGGAAATGTCCTATGCTCTTCCTGCAAGTTCTAAATTCAAGATCTATATCAGTGCTCTTACTACTCTTAGCATTGATTCACATAACAGGATACCTACAACTGACGGAAGACTTCTCAGAAGGATCGTCAGGGATGCAAGGACCAGAGGCGCCAGTGCAAAGGCGACCATCAGTATGTGGCCTTCTGTAAGAGCGGGAGAGGAAGCTAATATATTCCCATTTCAGGAAGAGGCTGATGAGATGTTCAACTCAGCACAGATCTATGAGCTTGCTGTTATAAAGCAGTATGCTGAGCCGCTTCTTTTCTCAATAGGGAAAAATGAACCGGAGTACTACGAGGCAAAAAGACTGCTTAAGTTCCTTGACTATTTTGTAAGTGTTGATAATTCTTTCCTTCCAAAGAATTCAATTTGCAGAGAATTCGTTGGCGGAAGCTGTTTTAAGGTATGAAAAATGAGATATTGTAAGGAATATTTTGATGATGTCAGGCTGGTTGTAAGAACCATGCCTGGCATCACGACTTTATTTAATAAAACAATCTGTATAACTGGTGCAACAGGTATGCTCTGCTCCGCTGTGGTGGATATTATAGCTCTTTTGAATAAAGAAAAAAGCGCAGGTATAAAGCTGATCATAGCAGGCAGAAACAAAGAAAAGACAGCTGCCAGATTTGATGGGCTTTTGCAGAATGGTGAATATGAGTTTGTTTCATATGATGCTACAAAAGTAGGGGAGTATCTTCCACAAGCTGATTATTATATCCACGGTGCAAGCAATGCGGATCCTGCCAAGATGTCAACAGAACCTGTCGAAACCATGCTTGGTAATATACTTGGCTTAAAGACAGTCCTTGATTCTGCGGCTATGTCAAAGGGCAGCAGAGTGCTGCTTATTTCATCCGGCGAGATTTATGGTAATCCGGTTGCATCTGATGAGGTAAGCCTTGGAAATCAGCAGGAAGATGCATCAGAGGGAAAGGGACAGTATATAAAGGAGAACACATTTAAGGAAACGGATTATGGATATGTAGATATTCTTAATCCACGCGCATGTTATCCTATGAGCAAGAGGGCGGCTGAGACTTTGTGTGCTTCTTATTACCAGGAACATGGTGTTGACTTTGTGATCGCCAGATCCTGTCATGCATATGGTCCCGGTATCACACCTGCAGACAGCAGGGCAACTGCAGCTTTTACCAGAAATGCAGCTTCTGGAAAAGATATTGTGATGAAGAGCGCTGGTGAGCAGATAAGATCTTATTGCTACACCCTGGATAGTGCGGCAGCTCTTTTGACAATCCTGATACATGGAACAAGCGGAGAAGCCTATAATATTTCAAACAAGGATTCAATTGTCTCCATCAGGGAGATTGCTGAAGAAATCGCCACGGCAGCAGGTGTAAAGGTGATTTTCGAGAATCCTGGTGATGCAGAAAAAAAGAGCTATAACATGATGAAGGGATCGGCCCTTGACAGCTCCAAATTAGAAGACCTGGGCTGGTCTGCAAAGTTTGATCTAAAATCAGGCGTTGAAGCAACTTTAAAGTTTTACAAATAAAAAAATATCTCCCTCAGCTTGAATTTGACCTACGGATTTTGACTTTGAATTTCACGGAATCAAGCGAGCTTTGAAACAAAATTACAAACACAATTTAAACACATTTTTTTCACTATTTGTTCGTGTAATCCCCATTTACTTTTACGCATCAAAGAGTAAAATAAAATTCGCTGTTTAAAAGATTAAGTATTATTTTTGAGGGAGATTTTAATAATGACAACCTACGACAGAGCTAAAACAATTAATTCATTAGCGGTTGCCATGGGTATGCAACCTGTAAGTAGAAAAGATATGACAAGATATGATACTGCAAGAGGCACGCTTTATTGCAATGACAAGCCGCTTGACTTTAGCAATATCGAAGCAGCTATTTCATATTTTGAGACAATGAAAGCAAAAGCACTCAGATCATTATCACCTGAATCACAGATGGTTGCCGGATATTATTCATCCGCTATAGATGCCCTGAGATATGTTGAGCAAAAAACTGCTGAAGAATCTGGTAACCCAGCAGTTTAAGTAATACATCCACTTAGAAAGAGCCATTTAAGGCTCTTTTTTTAATTTGTTCTTTAACAAATTTAGAATTATGGTATAATGTTGTTCCTGAGTAGGATAAATGATCGCTGCCATGCAAACGAAAGGGCATGGGAGAGGAAAGTCCGGGCTTCACAGGGCAGGATGCCAGATAACGTCTGGTGGAGGTGACTCCCAGGATAGTGCAACAGAGATATACCGCGTTTCAAATGAGGCGGGCGACCAGGCTGAAATAGACAATTTCATGCTTGCATGAAAATTGGCTTATTGCAGTTTGGGCATGCGGCGAATGCCGCGTAACGAGGAAAGCGTGCTTTCCGAGTGACCGCCGAATCGCCTTAGAAGCGTAAGGGTGGAAAGGCAGTGTAAGAGACTACCGTGCTGGTGGTAACATCAGTAGCCATGTAAACCCCATTCGAAGCAAGACCGAAAAGAAAGCAATGAGCCGGCCCGGTTCGCTTTCAGGTGGGTCGCTTGAGGCTGTCGGTGACGGCAGTCCTAGATAGATGATCATTCACGACATAACCCGGCTTACAGTCCTACTCATAAAAAGATTAAAGGCAACGCTTAACCGCGTTGCTTTTTTTATTGATTTAATAGGAAATTGCAACGCGTTTTTTATTGAAAAACACAGCAATTTTTGCAATGTGGATAAGGGCAAAATGTGATAGAATGTAAGAAATATGAAAGCTCTTACATCAGGTCAAGATTTGCAACTTTTTTGTTTAAAAATGAACTGACAAAGAATAAGTTATACCGTATCATGATATTGCGTGAATGAATGGGAAGTGTACCCATATAAAATAGTAATTCAAGAACGGAGGCAAGTATGGAACTTAGAACAGCTAGTTCACCTAGAGATGAGAAGCATTACGATACTCAGAGATTAAGAGAAGAGTACCTCATCGATGACCTTTTTCAGCCTGATGTGATTAAGCTCGTTTATAGTCACATTGACAGAATCATTACTGGTTCAGCTGTTCCTGTAAAAGAGGAACTTAAGCTTACAGCCGGAGATGAGCTTAGAGCAGAGTATTTTTTACAGAGACGTGAAATGGGCGTTATCAATATCGGTGGAGCAGGTGTTATCACCATCGATGGTAAAAAGTATGATGTAGATTACAAGCAGGGCATGTATATCGGAATGGGAGCAAAAGATGTTTCTTTTGCAAGCTGCGATGCAAGCAAGCCTGCTAAGTTTTATATCAACAGCGCACCTGCACATAAGACATATCCAACAGTTCTTATTAAGAGAGAAGGAACTCCTTCTGAAGGCGTTGTTATCATCAAGGATGAAAACAAGAAAGAGCTTGGATCTCTTGAGCAGGCCAACCACAGAGTTATCAACAAGTATATTCTTCCCGGACAGGTTGAGACATGTCAGCTTGAAATGGGTATGACTGAGCTTAAGCCTGGAAGTGTATGGAATACAATGCCATGCCATACACATGACAGACGTATGGAAGTATATCTTTATTTCGATATTCCTGAGGATGCACTTGTTATGCATTTCATGGGAGAGCCTACAGAGACAAGACACATTGTTATGAGAAACGAGCAGGCTGTTATCAGCCCTAGCTGGTCAATTCATTCAGGATGTGGAACACAGGCATACACATTCATCTGGGGAATGGTCGGAGAGAATCAGGACTTCGATGACATGGATGATTGTG
>NZ_SVFW01000032.1:24454-47279 GCF_015056685.1 Butyrivibrio sp.
ATGTGGAACACAGGCATACACATTCATCTGGGGAATGGTCGGAGAGAATCAGGACTTCGATGACATGGATGATTGTGAGATGACATCATTGATGTAAATTTGAGAGTTTTGCGGTTATATCTTTAGATGGCTGCGATAAAAAATTGAACGTAAATAATTAACAATAGCTTAATAATAGGAGGGTATTAAAATGCAGGATTTTTTAAAGAACTTTTCACTTGAAGGTAAGATTGCCTGGGTTACAGGTGCTTCTTATGGACTTGGACTTGCTTATGCAGTAGCTTTTGCAGAGAGCGGAGCAAGAGTAGTATTCAACGATATCAATCAGGAACTTGTTGACAAGGGAATGGCTGAGTACAAAAAGCTTGGAATCGATGCTTTCGGAGCTGTTTGTGACGTAACAAAAGAAGATCAGGTTCAGAAATTCGTTGCTGATGTTGAAAAGAACGTAGGAACAATTGATATTCTTGTTAACAATGCAGGTATCATCAAGAGAATTCCTATGATAGATATGACAGTAGATCAGTGGCAGCAGGTTATCGATGTTGACCTTACAGGTCCTTTCATCTGCTCAAAGGCTGTACTTCCAGCTATGATCAAGAAAGGAAGCGGAAAGATCATCAACGCTTGCTCAATGATGTCTGAGTTTGGTCGTGAGACAGTATCTGCTTATGCAGCAGCTAAGGGCGGACTTAAGATGCTCACAAGAAATATCTGCTCAGAGTATGGTCAGTTCAATATCCAGTGTAACGCTATTGGACCTGGTTACATTGCAACTCCTCAGACAGCACCTCTTCGTGAGAAACAGCCTGATGGATCAATGCATCCATTTGACAGATTCATCCGTTCAAAGACACCTGCTCAGAGATGGGGCAAGACAGAAGACCTTATGGGACTTGCTGTATTCCTTGCATCACCTGCTTCTGACTTTATCAATGGTCAGGTTGTATATATTGATGGTGGTATTTCAGCATACATCGGACAGGATCCAAGTAACCTCGATCCTTCAAAGTTCCAGGATGTTGATTAAAATTGGATCAAAATCAATCATGTTTTAATAGGTTAACAATTTTTTTATTATAGAAAGGCAATAAAATGGATAAGATTTGTGAAGAACTTTACAGAATTGGTATTGTACCAGTAATCGCTATCGACGATGCAAAGGATGCTGAGCCTCTTGCAGAAGCTCTTATAAAGGGAGGACTTCCTGCTGCTGAGGTTACATTCCGTACAGCAGCTGCTGAGGAAGCTATCAGGATCATCTCTCAGAAATTCCCTGAGATGATTGTTGGTGCAGGCACAGTACTTAATGCTGAGCAGGCTGACAGAGCAAAGGCTGCAGGAGCTAAGTTTATTGTAAGCCCTGGATTTAACAGATCAAACATTGAGTACATTCAGTCAATCGGAGTACCTGTTGTTCCCGGAACAGCAACACCTGGCGAAGTTGAGCAGGCTATCGAACTTGGTCTTGATTGTGTTAAGTTCTTCCCTGCTGAGCAGAACGGTGGAATTGCAAAGATCAAAGCTATGGCAGCACCTTACACAAAGATGCACTTCATGCCTACTGGCGGTATAAACAAGAACAACCTTAACGATTACCTCAGCTTCAACAAAGTATTCTGCTGCGGTGGTAGCTGGATGGTTAAGAAGGACCTCATTTCTGCAGGTAAGTTTGATGAGATCGAAGCTATGACAAGAGACGCTGTAAATGCTATGCTTGGTTTCAAGCTTAAGCACATCGGAATCAACCAGGATAGCGCTGAGGCTGCTGAGGCTGTTGCAGATAAGTTTGATGCTCTCTTTGGTCTTACAAAGAAAGTTGGCAATTCTTCTGTATTTGCTGGATCAGCTGTAGAAGTTATGAAGTCTAAGGGCCGTGGAACATGCGGACACATTGCTATTGGATGCAATAACATCGACAGAGCTGTATATCATCTTTCTAAGCAGGGTGTTAAGTTTGATGAGTCTTCATTCTCATATGATGCAGACAATCATCTTAAGGTTGCTTATCTTGCTGATGATTTCGGCGGATTTGCTGTTCACCTTGGCAAGAATGAGTAATTTTGTTACTAAAACATTTAACACATATATCTAATCTACACTTTAGTGCAGTAATGAAAGGAATTAATTATTATGTCAAAGAAAGTTGTTACATTTGGTGAGATCATGCTTCGTCTTCAGCCTGATAACTATTTAAGATTCGTTCAGGTTGATCATCTTGAGGCTACATTTGGTGGCGGAGAGGCAAACGTTTCTGTTTCTCTTGCAAACTACGGACTTGATTCAGTTTACGTTACAAAGCTTCCTAAGCACGAAATTGGACAGGCTGCAGTTAACTCACTTAGAAAATATGGCGTAGATACATCTAAGATCACAAGAGGTGGCGACAGAGTAGGTATCTACTACAACGAGAAAGGTGCTTCACAGAGAGGCTCAAAGTGCATCTATGATAGAGCACATTCAGCAATCGCTGAGGCTGTTCCTGCAGACTTCAATTGGGATGAGATCTTCGAGGGTGCTGAGTGGTTCCACTTCACAGGAATTACTCCAGCTGTAAGTGATTCACTTGCTGAGATCACTCTTGAGGCTGCTAAGAAGGCTAAAGAGCATGGACTTACAGTTTCATGTGACCTTAACTACAGAGGTAAGCTCTGGAGCAAGGAAAAAGCCGGAAAGGTTATGGGCGAGATCTGTAAGTATGTTGACGTTTGTATCGCAAACGAAGAGGATGCTGCTGATGTATTCGGAATCGCTGCTTCTTCTACAGACGTTACAACAGGTAAGCTCAACAGAGAGGGCTACATCGAAGTTGCTCAGAAGCTCACAGATAGATTTGGATTCAAGAAAGTTGCTATTACACTTCGTGAGTCAATCTCAGCTAATGATAACAACTGGAGCGCAATGCTTTACACAGATGGACAGGCTTATTTCTCAAAGAAATATGCTCTTCGTATCGTTGACCGTGTTGGTGGCGGTGATTCATTCGGTGGCGGACTTATCTACAGCTGCGTAAATGAGTTCGATCCTCAGGCAACAATCGAATTCGCTGTAGCTGCTTCAGCTCTTAAGCACACAATCGAAGGTGACTTCAACCTTGTAACTGTTGACGAAGTTAACAAGCTTGCAGGTGGAGACGGATCAGGTCGTATCCAGAGATAATCTTTGATATTTTAAGACCTACCCGGAAAAAGAAATATCTTTTCCTGGGTAGGTTTTTTTATTGAAATAAAGTTGCAGAATAGCATAAAAATTCTATAAATTATCACAAAGTTTTGGACCCTATTTAGTATAATGGGAGCGTAATATAGGTAGTAGTTTAGGCAAAAATGGGCATTTTATTGGCTATTTCAGGTTGGATCATTTTAAATTTTTATACAGCACTGTTATTGATTCTTGTTCTCATTTTCCAGGGTAAGACAATTAATACAAAATCAGCTGAGCATTTTGTTCAGCTTGTTGTGATGACTTTTATTCTTGTCGCAGCTGAAACTGTTGGTCATATTGGAGAGCTTTATCCCGAGAACTATTCGATCGGGATGAAGATTGGATATTATATTATCTATGCCCTTGATCCTGCAGATTATCTTTTTACCATACTATATATAAACTGTTGGCTGGATGAAACGAAAGCAAAGTTTCAAAAAGAAGTCACTCTTGTTTACAGGATATTTATGGGTCTGAATTTTGTTTTGGTTACTATTTCAGTACTTTTTAATCTTGACTGGTTCTACTATTTTGATGGCATGAACTATGTAAGAGGACCTTACTTCCTGGTTAGGGGAGCTTTTGTGCTACTTCTCTGTGTTTTAGTATCTGTGTATGTGCTGATCAACTATAATGCAATATATACAGGCTATGTTAAGCCGATTTTGGCATTTCCTTTGATCGCCATGTTTGGAGCTTTCCTGCAGATATTCTTTACAGATATGAATATGACTTATGCCTCAATAACTATAGGTATTCTCATAGTCTTTTTCTATCTTCAGACTAAAAATCTTGATATTGATTACCTTACCGGTGCACTTAATAGAAGGGGTATCGATATCGTTATGGAGAACAGAATTAAGAATTCACTGTCTACAGGACATCAGTTTTCTGCTATAATGATGGATTTAGATAGGTTTAAAGAAATTAATGATACATATGGTCATAATGAGGGGGATTATGCACTGAAAATCGTTTCAGCTATCCTGTACAAAGTTTTTTCTGACGATGCAGCCATCGGAAGGTTTGGTGGAGATGAATTTTGCGTAATAAGTAATATTTCGTCTCAGGATGAGCTGGAGGAGAGAATTGAACTGATTGATGATGAGATGGAGCTTTGGAATTATAAGAGCGAGAAACCATACAAGCTTGAGATAAGTATGGGAAGTATGATATATAATCCTGCTAACTCCATGTCTGTTAAGCAGTTCCAGATAGCGATTGACGAACTCATGTATATACAAAAGAGACAACACCATTTGGCTGATAATAGAAGGTGATGGGGAATGAAATTAAGTAAAACTACAAAACTGGTGACTGTTTTTTTGTCGCTATTCGTTATTCTTGTGGTGGCTTATTATACGCTTGAAATAGTGGCGAGGAATTATGTTTCTTCTGCTTATGACGAAACTGTCAGTCTTACAGGGGCGAGGCTGTCAGATGAGTTTTATTCCAGCGTGAGCAGAGCTGCTACATGGAAAAGCGTAAGTGGCTATTCTTCACAGTTTGATTTTGAAATTTATAATACCGGAAAGAGTAATCTTTCCAACTGGATAGTAAAAATAGATCTGCCTTCTGATGCAACCCTTGAGAATTATTGGGGTTCCGAAGCGGTATATGATTCCGAGAGACAATGTGTTCTTTTGAGACCAACTTATTACAATAATGTTATATATTCCGGTGAGAATATTGCTTTTGGAATAATTGTTAATTCAGACGAGGTCTTTACTCCTACAGAGATAAACATTAAGGGATATAAGATATCCTCTGAAATGACGGATATCGCTAAAAAGGTGATACTTATCCTTCTGATGGTCTGGTTCATTGCATTTGTAGGTCTTTTAGTTACAAGAGTTAATGTCAGAAACTACAAAGAACGACAGCGCAACGATGTGAAGATCATACTCCAGTCAATGAATACTTTCATCAACTTCATTGATGCCAAGGACCCATATACACGAGGCCACTCCAGACGAGTTGCCATGTATGCGGCAGAGATTGCCAAGAGAATGGGACTTTCTGAGGATGAGATACAAAACATATATTACGCAGGACTGCTTCATGATGCAGGTAAAATAAGCGTTCCTGATGCTGTTTTGAATAAACCCGGTAAGCTTTCAGACGAAGAGCGAAAGCTTATACAAAACCACACTGTAGCGGGCGGAAAAATGCTGCTTCAGCTTTCATCTCTTCGAGGAGTCAGAGAGACAGCTCTTTATCATCATGAGAGATATGACGGAACAGGATATCCTGATGGACTTAAGGGAGACATTATCCCTCTGTATGCAAGAATAGTTGGTGTGGCAGATTCCTATGATGCTATGTCCAGTAACCGTGTTTACAGAAGGCACTTGAACAAGGATGAGATCATCGAGGAAATCCAAAAGGGATCCGGAACCCAATTTGATCCATCTATTGTGAAGTACATGGTGGATATGATCAATGACGGCTATGTCAATGTTGTTAAGATGGAGACCGCGGAAGCTGATGAAAATCACGAGCGATTCCATTTGACAGAAGACGATATACCGGGTGTATATATGGGGTTTCAGCAATAACGAAAAAGTAATAATTTATCAAGAAACTGTTGTTATATCTAGTGAAGGATATAATAGCAGTTTTCTTTTGCATTGAATTCATTTACCATATTGACAATAAAAAGCATATTTCGTAATATTAAATTTGAAATCGGTTTCAGACAGTCCCCAAGACGGAGTTTCTTATGGAAAAAGAAAAGCTGAATACCGCAAAAACCATAACAATCTATGATATTGCAGAGGAGGCAGGAGTATCTGCGTCCACTGTTTCTCGTGTGCTCAATGGAAGCGCATCTGTCCGCAAGGAAAAGAAAGAACGAATCCAAAAGATAATTGAAAAATATAATTTTAAGCCAAATGCCCTGGCAAAGGGATTGTCAGACACAGCTACTAAGAATATAGGTATAATAGCTGCTGATGTGCGAAATCCTTATTATTCAGCTCTTTTTGTGGCTTGCGAACTTGCTGCCGAAAAGGCCGGATACAGCGTAGTTCTCTCTAACAGCCTTGGAGAAAATGAAAGAGAAAGAGCTCAGCTTGATATCATGATGCAGCAGAGGGTTGATGCTATCATACAGATGGGCGGAAGAGTAGATGACCTTATTACGGATGATTCTTACGCCGAGAAGGTGAGAGGAATCTGCGAAAAGACTCCGGTTATCGTCACCGGAAAGCTTGATAAAGCGCCTGTCCACAGCGTGGTCATTGATGAATCAAGTGCTATGGATATACTTATGGAGCATCTTTTTGAACTGGGTCACGAAAAAATCGCTCTTGTTGGCGGTGAGATGAAAGTTGCATCTACATACAACAAATATCAGAAGTACCAGGAAAATTTAAGAAAAAAAGGAATTAAAGAGCGAGGAGAGTATGTGGTAAACGGCACCTATGATCCTGAATCGGGATATGAATGCACAAATAAAGTGCTGGACCTTGAAGAGAGACCGACGGCGATCATCGCAATAAATGACTTTGCTGCCAGTGGAGCAGTAAGGGCAATCAAAGAGCATGGACTCAGGATTCCGGAAGATATATCCCTTGTGAGCTTTGATAACACTTATATTGCTGAGCTTACTATTCCAAAGCTTACAAGTATCGATTATGACTATGAGGGCTATGGAAGGGCTCTTATCGAGACAGCAGTGGCTGCAGCAGAGGGAAAAGATGTGGAAATGACACAGATGATAACCCCTAAGCTGGTGGTCAGAGAAAGTTCAGGGAAACTTGCTGGTGATGTATAAATGGTTTCAGGGTTTGTGAAATTATATACAATAATCATACGTGATTTGGCATTTTGAACAAAAAACAGGCGGAGTTGACATAATAACTCCGTTTTTTTGTTGCATATCGCCAAAAATGCAATCGGTTTCAAAAATCGCGTTGAAATAATATGGTAATTGTGTTTAAATAATATTATGAAATCGGTTGCACAAGGTAATAATGCACAATATGGGGGCTGTGCCGTGAAATATTGCAACTGAAAGAGTATTAGTAGGAGGATATTATGATAAAAAGAAACAAGACAACTTCTACAGGAGTCAGAAAACGTGGTCTTTTAGAGACATTATGGAGATACAGAGTCCTTGAACTTATGTGTTTACCGGCTGTAGTATTCTTCTTTATGTTCAGCTACATGCCTATGCCTGGTATTTGGGTTGCTTTTGTAAAGTACAACTATAGAAAAGGCATTTTTGGAAGTAAGTTTGTAGGACTTCAGAATTTTGAATTCCTTGCAGAATCAGGAAAGCTCTTTTCCCTGACAAGAAACACAGTTCTTTATAACCTGGCATTTATTATTCTTGGTAACCTGGTAGCGGTTCTTATAGCCATCCTGCTTAATGAGATCAGAGCCAAGATGTTTAAGAAGGTATCGCAGACACTTATGTTTTTACCTTACTTTATTTCCCAGGTTTTGGTAGGTCTTTTGGTATATTCCCTTTTGAACTACGATACAGGATTTGTTAACGAAATCCTTACAGCACTTGGTAAGGCAAAATGGCAGCCGTATTCAGATCCGACAGTTTGGCCATGGCTCATTGTTCTGATCCACTTGTGGCAGCAGACAGGTTACAACTCAGTTGTTTACTTTGCAGCTATCTGTGGTATTGATGCTGAGATAATCGAGGCTTCAAAGGTTGATGGTGCCAATGCTTTCCAGCGTATCAGATACATTATCCTTCCATCACTTCGTCCTACAATTGTTATTCTTCTTTTGTTTGCACTTGGTGGAATCGTTAGAGGTAACTTCGGACTGTTCTGGAATATTATAGGTTCTAACTCAGTTCTTTATGAGACAACAGATATTATTGAGACTTTCGTTTATAGAGCTACAATGTCAGATTTCAATTTCTCAACTGCTTCAGCGGTTGGTTTCTACCAGTCAATAGTTGGCTTTGTTATCGTTATGCTTGCTAACTTTGCGGTTAAGAAGATAGATCCTGACTACTCTTTATTCTAAGAAAAGGAGAAATTGAGAAATGGCAAAAAGTAAAGATATGGAGTTTGAAGTAGGAAACTCCAAGATTAAACTTGGAAAATCGGATTACGTTGTAAGAGGCCTTGGATATGTACTTGTTACTCTTTATGCAATTGCCTGCGTATTCCCATTCCTTATTATCATCGGAACCTCTTTTACAAGTGAATCATATATCAGAACTCATGGAGTTCAGCTCATTCCAAGAGATTTTACCCTGAAAGCTTATGAGATGGTTATTGGAAGCGGTAATATCTGGAAGTCATATGGTCTTACAATCTTGATGACACTTATTGGAACAGTTTGCGGACTTTTGATCATTGCGATGACAGGCTACGCCCTTCAGAGAAAAGACTTCCCACTTAGAAATGCAATCTCTTTCTATATTTACTTTACAAGTCTTTTCAGCGCAGGACTTGCACCTTACTACCTGCTTATGACACAGACGTATAAGCTCCTTGACAGCTACCTTGCAGTTTTGCTTCCGCTTATGATGTCACCATGGCTCATCATTCTTATGAAGAACTTCATCAAGCAGATTCCTCATGAGATCACAGAGTCAGGAAAAATAGATGGTGCAGGAGATATGACAGTATTTGTTTATCTTATCCTTCCTATGATCAAGCCTGCACTTGCAACAATAGGTCTTTTCCTTGCACTTGGTTATTGGAATGAGTGGTATCAGTCATCTCTTTTCCTTACAGCCAAGGTAACAGTTAAGCCTCTTCAGTACACACTTTATGAGATCGTTAATAAGCTTGATGCGCTCCGTAACTCAGTTGCAGGACAGTATGTAACACTTACAGATATTCCTGAGCAGAGTGTAAAGATGGCTAACGCAGTACTTGCAACAGGTCCGATCGTACTTCTTTACCCATTCGTCCAGAAGTACTTCATCGGCGGAATAACAGTAGGAGCAGTAAAAGGCTGAGCTGTGAGAACTTGGCGAGGCCCTTCCGAGCCTAGTTCGAACGTGTTAAACCGAACTGCGTGAGGTTTAACTTCCTTAGCAGTCAAGGTATTAATCTAAATGAAATCCGCTTTGCGGATTCAGATACATATTTTCTTATCATCAAGAAGGAGGAAAGAAATGAAGAAAAAGTTATTAGCAACATTACTTAGCGTAAGCATGGTAATGGGAATTGCTGCTTGTGGCTCATCTACAGCAGAGAGCACAACAACTGGTAGTGACACAACTGCTACACAGGCAGAGTCAACAACAAGCACAGAGAGCACAGATTCATCTGCAAGCGCAGACGCTGCTGCAATCGACACATCTGAACACGTTGTAATCAATTATATGACAACTGGTGATCCGCCAGAGGCAGGAAGTGAGAAGGAAGCTAACCTTAACGAGATGCTTGATAAGCTCAATGCTATCCTTACAGAAAAGGTTAATGCAGAACTTCAGATTTACTATATTCCTTGGACAGATTATCTTTCAAACTACAACCTTACACTTGCTCGTATGGATGGAAGTGTAGACCTTGTAGGTACAGCATCTGACTGGCTTGATGCTTGGCCAAATGCTAAGAATGGTGCTTTCCTTGAGCTCTCAGAGGATATGCTTAAGACATATGCACCTCAGACATGGGCAAGCGTTCCTGCAGATCACTGGGAACTTTGCAAATACAATGGTGAGATCTATCTTATCCCTGAAGACAATTATGCACAGTGGACAAACCACGGCTGGATCTATCGTCTTGACTGGGCTAAGGAAGCTGGACTTGCAAATGGTGTTCATAGCTGGGAAGATATGACAACATATGTTAAGTGGTGCAAAGAGAACAAGACAGATCTTAAGTATGTTTGGGATTCAGACGGAACACAGTATTCACAGATGGCTAACGGTTGGATTGCATCTCATACAAACTTCGTACCAATTGATGGTATCTGCTCAGGTGCTCTTTGGGGCGGTACAAAGGATGACCTTTATACAATTACTGTTCCTGCTATGACAGAGACAGAGTCACTTGTTGAGTATGCTAAGCTCATGAAGGAATGGGCTGAAGCAGGTATATGGCCAACAGACGTACTTAACAACACATCAGGAAGTAACCGTGATGAGTTCCGTGTAGGCGATGTTGCTGTAGAACAGCACCACACACAGACATGGACAGATCTTTGCTCAGCTACTCCTGCAAACACAATTTTCCAGGATGATCCGGAAGCTGAAGTAGGATTCTTCTATTGGGGCGAAGAGACTCAGAACGTTGTAGCTCTTTCAATTACACACGGTGCTATGGCTGTTTCTGCAGGAAGTGCAAACCCAGAGCGTGCTCTTATGGTTTATGACCTTCTTAGAAACGATCCTGAGTGCTACAAGCTCTTCTGCTATGGTATTGAAGGAAAGTCATGGGAACTTGATTCTAACGGACTTCGTACAACACCAGCTTCATACAACTCTGAGACAGAGAACATTAACGGTATGACAAACTACTGGTGGGGCAGAAACGACGACCTTGAGATCAAGGACGCTACAAGAAACTGGGATGCTATTGATAAGCTCTATGCTGAATATGACAAGATCAAGATTGACTATCCATATGGTCAGTTCGTTCCTGAAGTAGACAGCATCCAGGGTAAGATTGATAACTGTAACGAGCAGTATACAAACTACATGAAGCAGATTTCCTACGGCCTTTACAACGGAAGTGCTGAGGATATCGTAGCTGAGATGCAGGCAGCTCTTAAGACAGCAGGTGTTGATGACGTTACAGCAGAGCTTCAGGCTCAGTTCGATGCTCTTTACAAGTAATAACTTGTTAAGCTAAGAACATCCTATAAGCAATTTACAAGGGAATACTGTTAATTAGACAGTATTCCCTTTTTGCTTTAAATAAACATTTTTTATGATATAATAAACGCTCTGATTTTTGTGCTTTTATCTTTATATATTTATATTTTGGGTGAAAATGTGGATATATAAGGATAAAAACAAGCTTTATAGGAGATTATATTATGGGAAAATTTGAGATCAAAGATACGTTTATGCTTAACGGAGAACCATTTAAGGTTATATCCGGTTCTTTTCACTATTTCAGAACTGTTCCTGAATACTGGAGAGACAGACTTGAAAAATTAAAGGCTCTTGGCTGCAACACGGTCGAAACATATATTCCCTGGAACCTCACAGAACCTAAAAAAGGCCAGTTCAATTTTGAAGGTTTCTGTGATGTAGAAAAATTTATCCAGACTGCCACAGAACTTGGCCTTTATATTATAATAAGGCCTTCACCATATATCTGTGCAGAGTGGGAATTTGGCGGCCTTCCTGCTTGGCTGTTAAAAGACAGGAATATGCGCCTTAGAGTAAGGTACAAGCCATTCCTCGATGCTGTAGAAGATTATTATAAAGTTCTTTTACCAAAGATCACTAAGTACCAGATTGATAATGGCGGAAATATTATTCTCATGCAGATTGAGAATGAATATGGATATTACGCAAATGATCATGAGTACATGAAGTTCATGTCTGATCTCATGAAAAAATATGGTGTTACTGTGCCTCTTATCACATCTGACGGACCATACCATGAGAGCTACCGCGGTGGCTACGCTGAGGGTGCTCATCCTACAGGTAACTTTGGCTCTAAGACGGAAGAGAGATTTGATGTCATAAAAGACTATGCAAATGGCGGACCACTTATGTGTGCTGAGTTCTGGGTTGGTTGGTTTGATCACTGGGGCAACGGCGGCCATATGAAGGGCAATCTTGTTCAGAGTACAGAGGACCTCGATAAGATGCTTGAGCTTGGAAATGTCAGCATCTATATGTTTGAGGGCGGCACAAACTTTGGATTCATGAATGGCTCTAATTATTACAACGAGCTCACACCTGATGTTACAAGCTATGATTATGACGGAATCCTTACAGAGGATGGTCAGATCACAGAGAAATATAAGAAATATAAAGAAGTTATTTCAAAGTATGTTGATGTTCCAAAAGTTGAGTTTTCTATGGATATTAAGAGAAAAGCTTACGGAAAGCTTGAGTGTAAGGAAAAGGTAAGTCTTTTCTCTGTGGTTGATGATCTTAGCACACCTGTACATCTTCCATACACTGTAAACATGGAGGAGCTTGACCAGAGCTACGGTTACATCCTTTACAGATCAAGACTTCACTCAGAAGCAGGAATTGCCAAGCTTAAATTGTGGGAAACAGCAGACAGGGCCAATGTTTTTGTGGATGAGAATCCTCTTATCACGCTCTATGATCACGAACTTGATGAAGAACATAACATTCCTATGGAGAAGTTCCTTGCCTGCAGTCAGCCTGCACAGATGCTTGCCGGAAAATTCATGATGGAAAGAGGTTTGACTCCTGAAACAGCAGCTGCTGCAATTGGAGAAGCAGGTCTTTCTACCGGAACTCTTACAGGACTTAATGAGAAATTCGATGTCCTTGTTGAGAATATGGGACGAGTAAACTTCGGACCTCGTATGGAGACTCAGCGCAAGGGCATAGGCAGATGTGTTCAGATCAACGGACATATCCACAATGATTGGGATATTTATACACTTCCTCTTGATAATGTTGAGAAAATCGATTTTAATAAGGAGTACAAAGAGGGAACACCGGCCTTTTACAGATTCACTTTTGACGTAAAAGAAAAAGGTGATACATTTTTGGACTTTGAAGGATGGGGAAAAGGTGTTATATTCTTAAATGGATTTAATCTTGGCAGGTTCTGGGAGATTGGACCGCAGAAGAGATTATATATCCCTGCACCACTGCTTAAAGACGGCGAAAACGAGATCATTGTCTTTGAGACAGATGGCAAGCATAAAGATACTATAGAATTAAAGGATGAGCCGGATATAGGCTGAGAGCAGAACTTCCTTGTGAGGAATTATGGATACTAAACTATTAACTCTAACAAACAATTGGAAATTTCACTACGGAGAGTGTGAAGATGCATGGTACAAGGGGTACGATGACAGTAGCTGGGAGGACGTAACTGTTCCTCACGATTTTTCTGTGACTTCACCCTTTTCCAAGGATTATTCAAGTGGAACGGGTTATCTTCGCGGTGGAATAGCCTGGTATAGGATCAGTATCCGTATTCCCGAGGAATACAGAGGAAAAAAGATCACTCTCGTATTCGATGGTATATATAAAAACAGCTATGTATGGGTCAACAGCTACTTTATGGGCAAAAGACCATACGGCTACTCTGAGATTGCCTATGACATTTCAGGTCAGGCAAGCTTTGGAGATGAGCTTACCCAGATCAGCGTCAAAGTTGTCCACACAGACATCGCTGATTCCAGATGGTTTACAGGAAGCGGTATAACACGTAAGGTTACCCTCATGATCTCTGAGCAGGTAGCTCCTGTTGTAGGTGGCGTTTTCTTTAAGTGTGACAGCGTTGAGAAGGACGGCAAAAAAACAGTTGCCAAGGTTTCTGTAAGAAATGAGATCTACTGCGGTGTGGCCGGCATTGGCAAGAAAAAGAAGACCAAAGTCATTTCACAGAGTACTCTTCTTGACAACGATGGAAAAATAGCCCTTGTAATGCAGGGAGAGCTTTCTGCATCAGAGGGTAAAACAGAAATTATAGATTTATCCGGTTCTTTTAAAAGCCCTAAGCTCTGGGCTCCGGATTCACCATATCTTTATACCTTAGAGACAAGGCTTTCAGTGGATGGAAAGAGCTATCTTGTTGATACCAGAAAAGTGGGAATCAGAACTTTTTCTTTTGACCCCAATAAGGGCTTCTCACTTAATGGAAAGAGCATGAAGTTCAAAGGTGTCTGCGTTCATCATGACGGAGGGTGCCTTGGAGCTGCCATGAAAAAAGAGGTCTGGAGAAGACGTCTTGAGCTCCTTAAAAAGTCGGGCTGCAACGCTATCAGATGTAGTCATAATCCTCATATGCCTGAGCTTTATGATCTCTGCGATGAGATTGGCTTTATGATGATGGATGAAGCATTCGATGAGTGGGAAAATCCCAAGAATAAATGGTCTACTGGTCATAACGTGTATCCGCCAAAGCATCAGGGATATTATGAAGATTTCCCGATGTGGCATGAGATCGACCTTCGCACTATGATAAGGAGAGACCGCAATCACCCTTCTGTAATACTTTACAGTATTGGTAATGAGATTGATTATCCCAATGACCCATATTGTCATCCTATGTTCTCTGAGATGACCGGTAACAATGATAACAACAAACCGGCAGCTGAGAGACAGTACGATGTAAATAAGCCTAACATGGAGAGACTTGCTGTCATAGCAAAAGAGCTTGTGTCCATAGTTAAAGATGAGGATTCTACAAGACCTGTGACTGTTGCAGCAGCATTCCCTGAGCTTTCAACAAGGATTGGATTTATTGATGAACTTGATGTGGTGGGATATAACTACAAAGAGCACTTGTATGAGGAGGATCACAAGCGTTTCCCTAAAAAGACCTTCATTGGAAGCGAGAATGGTCACAGCCCTGAAGCCTGGAAAGTGGTAAAGGACAATGACTATGTCTGTGGACAGTTCCTTTGGACAGGAATTGATTATTTAGGCGAGGCACAGGGATGGCCGGTGAGAGGTTCATCTGCCGGATTCATCACAACAGCAGGCTTTGCCAAGGAAGAGTTCTTTGAGAGAAGTAAGCTTTGGGGAGGCGTTGGCCTTACACAAAAGAAATCTGATGAAGTTACAGTGGAGCTTTGGAAGCCTGAGCTTTGCTGCGATATGAACCTTAAGTCAGAGTTTATTGAGAACCACAAAGAGATTGGATACATTTATCAGGTTATAGTAAAGGTTCCTGAAAATCTTCCTGAAAAAGATATTCTTGTACAGGTTACAGGAGCAGGAGAACTGGCAGGAATTGATAACGGTGATCTTTCAGATCTTACACCTTATACAGCCAATTACAGAAAGACTGTAGATGGAAAGCTTGTAATATATATCAAGAGAATGGCGACAGGAAAGATAAACGTGGCAGTTAGAGAAGTGATCGCTGAAAAGTCCAATGTTCTTGCAAAGATAAATATTTGATAATAGAAGGCGTGTGAAAAAATGATTTTTTCACACGCCTATTTTTTGCTGTAGATTAGGGAGAGTTAATAATCTACCTTCATCATGCAAAGTCCCTGAGGTGGTGCAGTGGGACCGGCTTTCTGGCGGTCGCAGGCTTCAAGGATTTCTTTTACTGAATCAACAGGGATGTTGCCGTATCCAACTTCTAAAAGAGTTCCTGTTAGGATACGTACCATGTTCTGGAGAAAGCCGTTTCCGTGGAAATATATGCGGATGTAATTGCCACTTTCTTCGATGTTTATGGTGTCTACACAGCGAACGGTTGATTTTTTCATTTTCTTATTGCCGCAAAAACTCTTGTAATCATGTGTACCGATGAGGAATTGCGCTGCAGCGCGCATTTTGTTGACGTCAGGCTTTTGGTTTAAGACAGTCACATACTTCCTGTCAAAAACAGGCTTTGAGATGCCATACCATACGGTGTAGCGGTAGGTTTTTCCGAGGGCATTGTATCTGGCATGGAATCTGTCAGAGCAGATTCTTACTTCATTTACGCTTATATCCTCGGGAAGATAAGTGTTCATATAGACCTGGATTTCTTCTTCAGTCATGTCAGTATCGAGGATCGCATTGGCTACTGTAGCTCTTGCGTGGACACCAGCATCAGTTCTTCCTGCGCCTATCACACTGACAGGCGAATCGTCAGGTGCGTTTGTCATCTTGGATAAAACAGTTTCGAGCTTCCCCTGTATAGTCATTTCTTTACCAGGCTGTTTTTCCCAACCATAGAATCGTGTTCCATCATAACTTATGATAAATTTGTAGTTTCTTTTCATAAAAAACCTCGTAAAATAGTGGTGGACAATAGCAAAAACTAATGCTATTATAGCATACGTTGCACTAAAAAATGTCAGTTCGAGACCTTCCTGACACAAAACAAAACTAAAGGAGAAATTTATGCGTAACACAAAGGTATTATTTATCACTCAGGCTGCAGTGATTGCAGCACTTTATGTCGTTTTGACATTACTTGCAAATGCACTGGGACTTGCTAATCAGGCTGTTCAGGTGCGTTTCTCAGAGGCACTTACTATTCTGCCTTATTTTACACCAGCAGCAATTCCTGGTCTTTTTCTTGGATGCATACTTAGTAATACACTTACAGGATGTATGTTTCTTGATACAGTATTTGGATCACTTGCTACATTGATTGGTGCGGTTCTTACATATTTGATCGCTAAAAAGGTTAAGAACCCTGTTGCTAAGTGGCTTTGCCCTATTCCACCAATCGTTGCCAATATGATCATTGTTCCACAGGTACTTATGCATGTATATGAAGCTCCCGGAACACTTCTTTTCTTTACACTAACAGTTGGTGCCGGAGAAATTATTTCCTGTTACGTTTTGGGAATGATTCTTCTTTTTGTTCTTGAGCCAAGAAAGAACGCGATCTTTCGCCAGAATGACGTAGTTGCATAATAGATTTGAAAGAAATTGCTTACTACGCTATAATTTATATTTGGAGCAGGAGTTTTCTGTTCAAATAGATATAATGTGAGGTTGTTATGTCATCAATAATCCAGAATAATCAGGTTTTTAATAATGAGATACCATTTTGCAGAGTTTATAGCATAGAGAGCAAAAAACAACTGGAAGAAAGATTTCTTGCTCACAGGATTTCCTATTTCATTGAGTGGCAGGATAAGTCTTTTTTACAGAGACTGTTCGACAGAAGCGGAAGCAAGATTGTCTGCACGTTTAAGATTAACAAAGGGGAGATAGCTCGTGCCAAGGCTCTTGCTCAGGGAATAGAGGGAATTAAGTTCAAGGACTATGGCGAGGAGAAAAACACCGAGCGCATTCGCAAGAGAAGCGATTCAGTTGTTAAAGAGAGCGATGGACTTGAGATGCCTGAACTGAAGTTTGAGACCAGTCAGGATGATTATGAAGAGTGAGATAGTTGAAAAGGGGATTAAGTAATCCCCTTTTCTTTTGCTTAAAAAGTAGGAGAAACTATGGCTGAGAAGAAATTTAGTGGAAGTAATAAAAAAACATTACCTGGAAAAGAAACTGGAAATAGAAAAAAAACGGTCTTAAAGAAAGATAATGAGATAAAAGAAAAAACATTAGCAAAAAGAAGCAGTCTGGATAGAAAAAGTGTACCGGCAAATGGCAGAATGGCCAAGGCATTAAGGCAAGGAAAAACGGATACGAGACGAAATGATGAAGTTCGTTCTGCAAGTCGTTGCCCGTATTTTAAGAAGTGCGGTGCCTGTCAGATGATCGACACTCCATATGATAAGCAGCTGAGACAGAAACATGCTCATGTAAAGGAACTTCTTGAGCCATATACTAAAGTTGCTTCTTTTGTTGGAATGGAAGAGCCTGAGCATTACAGATGCAAGGTTCATGCTGTTTTTACTCATGACAAAAAGGGTAATCCACTCTCAGGAATATATAGAGAGGGAACTCATGAGGTAGTGCCTATTGATTCATGTCTTTTGGAAGATCAGAAGGCAGACGCTATCATAGCAACTATCCGTGGAATGCTTAAATCTTTTAAGATCAAGACATATGATGAGGATAACGGATTTGGCCTTCTTCGCCATGTGCTTATCAGAATTGGTAAGAACACTGGCGAGATCATGGTTGTTCTGGTTACGGTTTCTCCTATTTTTCCTTCCAAGAATAACTTTGTAAAAGCTCTTAGAAAGGCTCATCCTGAGATCACAACAATTGTTCTTAATGTAAATGATAAGCAGACCAGCATGATCCTTGGTGATAAGGAAAAGCCAATGTATGGTCCCGGATTTATCTATGATATCTGCTGTGGAATGAAGTTTAAGATAAGTCCTAAATCTTTTTACCAGGTAAACCCTGTTCAGCAGGAAGTTTTGTATAATACAGCGATTGAAATGGCTGAACTTAAAGGTGATGAGGTGGCACTTGACTGTTACTGCGGTGTTGGAACAATTGGAATAATTGCAAGCCCTCATGTTAAAGAAGTCATTGGTGTTGAGCTCAACAAAGATGCTGTTAAGGATGCTAACCTTAATGCCAAGATAAACAATATAGATAATATTACTTTTTATAACAATGATGCCACTGTATTTATGCAGCAGATGGCAGCGTCAGGAGATAAGGTTGATGTAGTGTTTATGGATCCTCCAAGAGCAGGATCTACGCCGGAATTTATCGAGTCTCTTAAGATATTGTCTCCTAAGAAGGTTGTTTACATATCTTGCAGTCCTGATTCTCTTGCAAGGGATCTTGGTGTATTAAAAAAGAATGGCTTCAATGCTGAGAAGGCCATTCCGGTGGATATGTTCCCTTTTACAAGGTCGATAGAGACGGTTGTTCTTCTGTCCCAACAAAAGCCTGATGATCATATCGAGATATAAATAAATCTTGATGAGATTGATGCTACAAGTGCAGAGACAAAGGCCACATACAAGGAAATCGAAGAATGGGTGCATAAACACTATGGATTTCATGTGACAAATCTGAACATTGCTCAGGTGAAGCAGAAACATGGGATTATAGAAAGAGAGAATTACAATAAGCCAAAATCAGAAAACAGCAAGCAACCGGGATGCCCGGAAGAAAAGGTTAAAGCGATTGAAGGAGCTTTAAAACATTTTCAGATGATATAAATAAAAACTCGTGACTATCGGTATTTGGTGGTCACGAGTTTTTTTACGTACATTTTACCAATGTTGATAATAGATTTTACATGTATCTGCTAGCATTGCGCTAGGAGGTGCAGAGCATTTTTAAGATGCGTTGATTTGCTTGCAGGGTTGATTGAAAAGTATGCGGATGTAGTTCTGGGTAAGATTGAAAAAATCAGATGCGATTACATCGTGGCGAAGGAGGTGGTTGCTAATCTTATAGAAGTGACTCCGCGACCTGATGTCAAAAAAGTAATGAAGGCATTTGCAAAATTTACAAAGCATCGACATGACAACGGCACAAAATGTGATCAGTGTCAGGACAAAGCTGCCTGAGTGACAAAATGAAATTGACACCGCACCACTACGATTATATAATTGTGCCATGAGAAAATTGACACAGGAGGAGATGAGCAATGATCACAACACTTGAAGATGCTTTAAAAAGAATCGCAGAGCTTGAAGAAGAGAATGCCAAGCTAAAAGGAGAACTTGATTATTATAAGAGCAAAAAGTTTGCTGGAAGACAGAAGCATGATGAGCATTGGATGAGATCATACAACGACTTCGTGATTCAATATGAAGGTGGAATGACAATCATGGAGATTGTTGCCAAGGGTGCAATCAGTCGCCGGACAGCTTATAGGTACAAGGCGTACTACGAGGAACTGAAGAAGATGCAGGAAAAGGCTGTGGAGAATGAATTGCTAACTTGAGGTCAAAATTTTTGACCTTGAAAATGACGTAAATGTGATTGGCTGAAAATAAGAAAATGTTGATAAATACTGGCGTTGAATCATTTTACTGACGTCAGTAAAATGATTATTATGTGTAGGATGACTATGGAAAAGAGAACAATTGAAACTTACAAGAAAAAGTTTGATGACATTAGACATGAAACAGATGGCGTGGATTACTGGTATGCGAGAGAAATAATGGAATTACTTGAGTATGCTAAATGGCAGAACTTTGAGAAAATAGTTGCAAAAGCCAAAATATCATGTGAGAACAATGGAATTGAAGTAGATGACCATTTTGTTGAAGTCAGTAAAATGATAGAAATTGGCAAAGGTGGATGCCGCGAAGTTGGTGATTACATGCTTACCCGCTATGCATGCTATTTGATAGCTGAAAATGGTGACCCCAGAAAGGAGCAGATTGCATTCGCTCAGAGCTACTTTGCAGTTCAGACAAGGAAGCAGGAACTCATTGAGGAACGTATAGCTTATATGGAACGTGCTGAGGCACGTGAGAAGTTGAAAGAGTCGGAGAAGCGCCTTTCGCAGAATATCTATGAGCGTGGCGTTGATGATGTTGGATTTGGACGTATCAGATCTAAAGGAGACCAGGCTCTTTTTGGTGGCTATACTACAAGAGATATGAAGGAGAGACTTGGTGTTGGTGATAACAGACCGCTGGCTGATTTTTTACCCACACTCACTATAGCGGCAAAGAATCTTGCTACGGAGATGACAAACTACAATGTGGAACAGAAGGATTTATATGGAGAAGAATCTATAACAGTAGAGCATATAGACAATAATACTTCGGTAAGGAAAATGCTTGGGGAAAGAGGTATTAAACCTGAGAATCTTCCACCTTCTGAAGACATCAAGAAGCTTGAAAGGCGCGTAAAACGTGAAGATAAAAAGATAGCCGAACAGGCTGGAAAGCTTGACGATAAAAAGGATAAGGGTGGCACGGACTAATTGCATCGAATTTCTCTTTGGTTGGGACAAAGACTTTACAGATGAGAGAGTTGTCTTGCTTTCCAAGGATGAGATACCAGGTAAAAGGTAAAACAGCACCAATTAAGAGTAATATTGGAAAAAACTTCTCTTACGCCAGGGTTTCAAATGATGAAGTTTCCTGGTTTAGAAGCTGGGCATTTTTATTATAAGCGTATGCAGACTGTTTAAGCATGTAAGCTGTGTTAGATGACTTGATTGCATTTATTCTGCTATAGAGGGTTGATACCTGCTGTTCTAATGCAGCAGCGGCAGCCTGAGATGATAGGTTATTAGCTCTTGAAAGCTCATTGACTTTCGTGCTTAAGGACTGAAGCTGCATCTGGTATGTACTTATTCCCTGAATACTTGAAGACATAATAAAATCCTTTCCTTGCGTTTTACAAGGAAAGGATACTTGCCAAAACTAAATCCAACCTAAATAAATAATTAATTCTCCAATGTTCCATATAAATGACCGTCAAATTCTTTGAAGTAAGTCTCTTCAATTTTTCGCATGAATATCGTGATATCGTTATCTCCAAAGTAAAGCTCCATGCGGATGGAACCAACGCTTTCGCCAATCAGATGGAAACGGATATACAGCACGTTTTCACGAAGGAAAACGGCTCCAGCGGTGTATGGATTATCATACTTTGGGAATATGCCTTCTTCCATGTGCTCAAGACCAAAGTTTAGCTTAAAAGCACCTGATTTAAGTGCAGGGTCCTCTGTAAAAAATGTGATCGTGCTCTGCGCATTACCTGGGCAAATATCTAACTGCATTTTAGTAAAGCCTTGTTTATTTGGCAAAAGCGCATAGGTCTGATGCAGATCAGATGTTAATTTTTTTGTGCTGTACTTTGTATAGGAGTGATTAGATGCAAGTTTTGGCGGTGCAATGGAAAGAGTGTCTGCATAGCTTACAAGATCTTCGTAGTCCTCTGATGGGGCTTTTAAGCGACCGACAGGCTCTTTTTCATCAATCCCAGGTAAAAGAAACTGATAGATGCCATCATAAATAACCTGATTACCACCCTGAATTCCCTGTGTATCAGCGGTTGTGATCACCAAAAGATTCTTGTCAGGAATGCTTATTCCTAGCTGACCGCCCATTCCGTAGAGGACATAGCCGCCCTTTTCATTTTGCCAGATCTGCATGCCGTAGCCCTGGGATTCGCCTGGGATTGGAGCTGTCATGACGGTATCGCTGATATTGGATGTGGCAAGCTCTATCAGGTCAGAGGGCAAAAGAGTTCTTGTGACTCCATCATTACATTCTATAGTTCCCTTTTTATCGATAAGATACAGAATTTTCATAAAATCCATAGGAGTTGCCACGAGGCCGCTTCCGCCCATAGATACACCAAAAGGATCTTTTACCATGTATGAATCCTTACTAAAATCCATGTAGTTAAATACGTTTTCTTTCAGATAATCAAGCATTGGCATCTGGGTCATTTTTTCAACAAGTGCGGCTAAGACGTGGGCTGCAGAAGTATCGTAGTGAAAAACTGTTCCCGGTTTATGGGTTGGCTCTACTGTAAAAAAGCTCTCTACCCAGTCTGATTTCATGTCCACCTTATAGGTAGTTGAAGCGTGACAGGTCCTCATTTCGAGCATATTTCTTATGGTTGTGTCTTTTATCCACTGGCGAGTGGACTCATTTGTGTATTCAGGGAAATAGTCAGTTATAGAGTTGTCGATACCAACTAACCCCTTATCTATCAAAAGAAATACAGCAAGAGCGGTGATGCTCTTACTTATGGAAAACATGCGATGGAGAGTAGCTGCTTCATATGGGGCGTAATACTTTTCAAATATAAGCTTGTCATTTCGCATGATAAGTAGTGAATGCATTGGGATTTCTTTTTTATCTAGAAACTCCAGAAGATCTTTAATGGCAGAAGATGAAACATTAACATCTTCGGGATAGGCTCTGTTAAATGAAAACATATGATTCTCCTATGTTGTATAAGTAATGTTTTGAACATATACATATTATCACATCCATATTAAAGAATAGTAAGTAACAGATTGGCGCCACGTAAAGTAGATTTGAGATTATACATTTGGGGAATGAAATGACAAAAAAATATACTTTCTTGTCAATGGACGCAGCCGAGATCTATCCAAAGGTATGGGCACTTATGAATTTATGGTTTACTACACATATAAAGACTACTATTTTTGCAAGAACAGCAGACGAACTGTAAGTGTAGGCATAGTGA